>NZ_JAHBDI010000022.1:0-304051 GCF_019956275.1 Pseudomonas sp. GL-RE-26 | reverse complement strand
CGTTGGCACCCAGGGTGTAGCTCGCGAGCGAGGTCCAGACCGTGTCAATACCCTCACCGCCAAGCTCGGTCACCACGTCCCCAAGGTCGGTGACTTCGTAGACATCGTCGCCAACACCGCCGGCCATTGTGTCGGCACCCGTACCCCCGATGAGAATGTCATTGCCCGCGTCACCATTGAGGATGTCGTTGCCACCCAAGCCACTCAGGAAGTCGTTGCCATCACCTCCGCTGGCCACGTCGTTGCCTGCCGTGCCGACCCATATGTCGCCACCGGTGGTACCGACAAACACTGCACCGACGGCTACCGGGGCCGTGGCGTCGGACGTAACGCTTTCGGCCACACCGAAGTCATCCACATAACCGACCACCACGCGCACCTGATCACCGACCTGAGCCTGGCCAAGCGCAAACGTGCTGGCAGTGGCTCCGGCGATGTCGACAAAGGTGACCCCATTGGTCTCCTGCCACTGGAAGGTGAACTGCGGATTGCTGAGGCCATCGACATCGACGATGGTCGACAGGTCGGCGGTCAGCACCTCGTTCAGAAACGCAAAACCGAGGATGGCCGGCCCTGCGGTCGGTGCGTTGTTCGCCGACGAGTCGACGAACTCCAGCGTACCGTTGCCATCCTGATACACCGCCCGAACGCGGATGTTCAGACCGGCGACATCGTCCGCCACCAGGTAGGTGGCGCCGATCGCCCGCGATACCTCGCCGGCGGCGACAAAGGTGATGTCTTCAAAGACGCCCGAACCAGGGATGTTTTCGACCTGCCAGTAGTAAGCCACCGGACCGGTAACCGCGCCGGTTAGATTGGTCGCACTCACACTGTCCGCATCGCGTATCGACCGATCGCTGACGCGCAGCAGCTGGCCGGCGACGGGTGTATCGGTACGCGCACCGGAGGTAGCATCGAGGATCGCCAGACGCCCCACAGGACCGCTGTTCAAGGCGGTGCCAACGCCGGACGCCCGCGCCTGATCAGCGAACTGCAGACGCTCGATGCCCGTCAGGCGATCGACGCCATCACGCGCTGTCACCAGGTCGGTCACGATGACGGTGTTGCCATCGACAGCGACGCTGTACTCCGAAAAATTACCGGAGAACACCGCAGTGTCGAAGCTGTCAGTGCCGGTCAGAATCTCCCGCACGATGACCAGCTGGCCAGGGTTGTAAGTGCCGTTCAACATCGCTTGGACCATCGGCGCCATGCTGTCGAACGTGGCGATTTCCGCGCCAGTGCCATCAGCGTTCGCCCGTACGCTGATGCGTACGTTCAGCCACTTGTCACCGTCGATGATGTCGTCACCACCTCGACCTTCGATGAGGTCGCTACCGCTGCCACCGAGGATGATGTTGCCGCCGTCGTAGAACGTCGCGCCGACTGGCAACAGACCCGCCAGACCGTTGATCAGGCTGATGTTGGTCAACACACTGCCGGTTGCACCCGCGGTGGGTAGCGATGTCGCATCTTCGTTATCACCGCGCAGGAAGTCACCGTGGGACGAGCCCGACAGACCTTCCATGATGTCGAAGCGCACCAGCGCCGAGGCACCCGAACCCGGCATCGGTGGAACATCGAAGAAGCGGTCGCTGTAATCGATGGTCACGCCCTGGGCGAGATCCTTGAAGGTCGCCCAGTCATAGCCCGAGCCGCCGATATAGCGGTCACCGAAGCCGAGACTGCCGACCATGATGTCGTCGCCGCCTTCGCCGTTGAACTTATCGTTCTCATTGCCACCGATAAATACATCGTGGCCAATGACCGGGTCGTTGCCCAGTGGATCGAAGTTGTCGCCAGGTGCACCGTCCGAGGTGCCCTTCTCGATCCAGTCGTCGCCTTCGTTACCCATGTCCTGTTCGTTGGCTTTGCTGCCCAGGATGAAGTCGTTGCCCTGGCCACCAATGGCCTCGGAGGCGTCCTCACCGGTCACGATGAAGTCGCTGCCGAACCCGCCAATGATCAGGTTGACGCCGTTGCCACCGTGCAACACGTCGTTGCCGTCGCCACCCTGGATGTTATCGTCGCCGCCGGTGTCGGTGATGATGTCGTCACCGGCACCACCGCGCAGCTGGTCGTTGCCGTCACCGCCATCGATGCGATCGTTGCCGGCATCACCCCAGACCGTGTCATCGCCTTCACTGGAGATGAGAATGTCTGCGTTGTCTGTGCCCCCCAGCACGATGTGCTCGGCACCGTTGTAGCGGATGTAGTTGGTGTCCGCCCCCACGGTCAGCGGGTTGTCGCGGAACACCACCTGCTCGCCGTTCGGGCCGAGCGGATCGGCGGCGAGCAGGCCTTCGTTGAATTGCTTGCCCGGGTCTACTTCCAGATAGAACCCAGGGTCCGAGAACACCAGGCCTGGCAAGTGCGTGGCCGAGGTGTTGGCCATGATCAGCTTGGCGAACGAGTTGCTTTCAAGTTCGGCATTCATGGACAGGCCAGAGGTACGCTCCAGGTAGTAGAAGCGGTCGCCGTCCTGCAGTTTTTCCAGCTGGTTCTCGAACACGAAGTTGAAGGTCGTGCCGAGCATGCCGCCGAACGGGGTTTTCTGTTCGGCCAGGCCGCCGATCCAGAGATCGATGGCATCGACGCCCGTGGTCGTCACGTTCCTCAGGTCGTCGGTAGTACCCAGCACCCCATCGCTGCCGGGCAGCGTTACGTTGGCAAAGTCACCGGTGCTGTTGAGGAAGGCCAAACGCTCAGCGTCAGCCGGCGCACCCACGCCACCGAAGACCAGCGCCAGGGCTGCAGCGCGTTTGCCTTCAAGCGTGGTCGCCGCCGTGATCGTGTCATGCGTGCCATAGGCCGCGATGAAGTTGATCAACGACTCCGGATGCTTGAGGTGCTGCAACAGGTCGATCCAGCTGGAGTACGGCTTGAGTTGGGTATCACCGGTTTGGCTGTAGATGTCGCGGCGGATCGCATTGAGTGAGGGAATCCCCACGTCGCGGCCACGGGCGATGTTGAGCGCCGGCAGGTCGAGCGGCAAGCCAAGCAGGTTATTGCGCAGCGCCTCGGTGACGAACTCGTCGATTTCGTTACCGGCTTGCCGAGTCACCCCACGAATGATCGCACTGGTCGCATCCTCTGGCGACACGCCACTGGCGGCGTACGCCAACGGGTTGAGGAACGCTGCGATCAAGCCCATTTGTTGATCGGGATTAGTAACGCTGGCCCCCACCACGTTGAAGTCGATATCGAAGCGATCGACGGTCTCGGTCAGCATCGAGTGGCCAAACCGGTACACGGTGTGGGCGAACTCGGCGACGATCGAGGCATCGAGGTCGACGTCATAGACCTGGGTCGGTGCAAAAAACAGGTCGACTCGGGGCTGGATGGTCCGCGCAAACTCCTCGAACACCAGGTGCTGATACTGCATTTCAGTACCGAACTTGGCAGCCTGGAACAAGCGCTCGCCATTCCACTGCAGCGCATCGAACTCAGTCTGGTTGGTTGGCAATGCGGCCACCGGAGTGAGCAGCCACTCGTTGAGGAAGGCCACGTCACCCGAATCGAGCACGGTATCCTTGGTTTGCTGGACCAGGCGGTTGTGCTCGGAGTGGAAGATCGCATGCACCGCGGTCAGGCCGATGTTCTCGTTGACCCGGCCGTCGCCAGCGATGTAGTGCGCATCCAGCAGCTCGTTGTCGTAGGAGCCCGGCGCAGGTGTACCACCCACGATATCGTCCGCATCGGGCGCGAGCGCTGCACCGGTCTGGCCGTCCACCGGCACTGCATTGTGGTTAACGTCGATGAGGAACTGGTGACCGGTGCGCACAGCATTGGTCAGGTCAATGGGAGCAGCCCGGTTGCCTTCGACCAGTTGAGTGACGTCATCAGCTGTCCCGGCAATGCCATCAACACCGTTACCGATGCGGATCACCACCTGCGGCATGCCATTCGGCCCCTTGATGAAATTGCCGTAGGCGTCGGTCGCCAGCAATGGCACGTTGTCGAAATCGGCATCCGTGAGATTGATGCCGAGCAGATCATGGGCTTGCGCCTTGACTACCTTCCAGGTGGCCATGCCGCCGATCTCGACATCGTCGATAGTGCCGAACTCGCCATCGGCGCCCAGATCACGATTGGTGATCAGCTTGCCGGTGGCCACCGGATCGCCAGCTGCGTTGAGCCCATAGGCACGCAGGAACACCTGGTGCGACGGGTGCGAGCTATAGGTCTGGTTCTGGTCCACGAATGGCGTGGTGGTGTTGGTTTGCTCATGGATGTCGTCACCAGTGCCGAGAACCCCATCCGCCCCTGGCAGGTTGGTCGCGCGGGTCAGCACCATGAAGTTGGCACTGCCGCCTGGCACAAACAACGGATCATCCTCGTTCAGCGGGATGAAGACGGTGCCCGAACCGCCTTTGGTGACCAGGTCCAGGC
The DNA here is from genome assembly GCF_019956275.1 of Pseudomonas sp. GL-RE-26. Lineage (NCBI taxonomy): Bacteria > Pseudomonadati > Pseudomonadota > Gammaproteobacteria > Pseudomonadales > Pseudomonadaceae > Pseudomonas > Pseudomonas sp. GL-RE-26. The sequence continues at coordinate 299,659 of NZ_JAHBDI010000022.1, read as the reverse complement.
CATGATCGAAGAACTGTCCGAAGAAGGTCATCCATGCGTTGAACGGCGCGGACAATCCCGCGTCCGCCGCGACGTTCTCGAAAAAGTACACATCGTGATCATCGGGGGTACCGAACTGACCATCCAGGCCGGGGCTGGCGACAATCCGTACGCCATCCTTGAGGACGTCGTCATTACCCACACCCACCACGCCGAAGTTGAGCACACCGTCCAGGCCCGGGTCGAAAGCCGTGGCATAGGCCGCCGGGTTGTTCGACGTCTGATCGACGATCAGGTTACTGATGGTGCGTGGTTGCGAGTCAAACACATTGCCGCTGTTCTGCGCATACGACGATCCAGCGATAGCCGGCGAGCCGGGGCCGAAGAAGCCGGCAGCAACACCTTCCGCCGGATTGAAGACCGGATCGGTCAATCGCGGAAAGACGTTATCGGCGGCACCAAACTCGGTGTGGTTGTTGCCGTTGAGGTTCATCAGGTTGTTGTTCGACCCGTCGACCGCACGCAGGCCCAACGGCGCGCGGATGTTCGGGATCAGCGAGAGGATGTCCTGACCGCCCGCCTCAGCCTCGGCAATCTTGATCTGGTCAAGAATGAAGTTGAGGTCGGAGCGGACCATGTGCAGGCCCGCGCCACCTGCGGTGGCATCGACTACAGGTACCTGCGCCGTTGGTATAACCGGTGCACCGGCGGCGATGGTAGCCGTCGGCGTGGAGAACAGGATCTCCGTGGTACCGTGACCGTCCTGATAGATCGCCTTGACCCGCAACGACAACCCGGCGAGGTCAGGAGAGACCTTGAACGCGGTGCCGTCGGCGCTTTGGAACGCCAGGTCGCCAGCTGGCAACAGGATAATGTCCTCGAATACGCCGCTGCCTGGCGTTGCCTCGAACTGCCAGATGTAGGACACAGAGGAGTTGGTAATCAAGCCCAGCGGATTACCCGCCGCGATATTGTTGCCATCGCGCACCCCGGCCACGCTGACCGTCAGTGTGTCGCCCACCGTGATCGCGCCGCCGTTGCCATCCGTGACAGTCGGGCTGCCAGTTGGTTGGGCATTGAGTCCGTCCACCAGCACTATCTGGTTATCGGCGAACTGCAGGCGTTCGATATGCAGCAGGGTATCGGTGCCGTCGCGGCCCGCTACGCTATCTATCACTGTATAGACATCGTCCGCCAAATCGTCCGCCGTGCCGCGGTCGTCAACAATAACCGTATACTCGCCCAGAAGCCCGGAGTAGATGGCGGTGTCGAAGGCCGCCCCGCCCGTCGAGGTGCCGGGCATGATTTCCCGCACGGCCTTGAGCTGACCCGGGTTATAGGTGCGATCCAGCATGAACGGGATCATATCGACCATGCTGTCGAAGGAGGCGATTTCGGGGCCGGTATGGTTGACATCACCAGGGGCGTAAACCGCAATCCTGACGTTGATCCATTTGTCGCCATCGATCAGATCATCGCCGCCGCGGCCCTCTATCAGGTCACTGCCATTGCCGCCGAGAATGATGTTGCCAGTGGCAAAGCCGGTGACCGGTAATCCGGCATCGGCCAGGAACTGGTCCAGACCGCGGATCAACGCGACATTGGTCAGTGCACTGCCCGTGGCACCACCGTGGTTGACAATAGTGACCGCATCGACATCATCGCCTTTGAGCACATCACCGAAACTCGAACCGGACAAGCCTTCGACCTCGGCAAAACGGTCAAGGATCGAGGCAGGCGAGGCACCGACCGGATTGAACACCCCGGCATTCTGGTTTGGCGCATTGCCATGTGGCTGCGCCAGCGCGGCCAGGGTCAGGTCAACGGTCACGCCGACCTTGTCATTCTTGTAGGTCACCCAGTCGAAACCGGACATGCCGTCCATCTTGTCCTGGGCATCGCTGCCGACGAAGATGTCGTCGCCACCCTCGCCGATCATTTCGTCGAAGCCGCCACCACCGGTAAAGATGTCGTTGCCGATCACATCGTCATTGAGCAACGGCGAGAAGTTATCGCCAGGCGCACCGTCCTGGGCGCCCTTCTCGATCCAGTCATCACCTTCGTTGCCGGTAGGTGGCAGGTTGGTCTTGGCGCCGAGGATGAAGTCGTCACCCTGACCGCCGAAGGTGGTGGTGATGTCTTCCGTGGTGATAATGAAGTCCTGGCCATCGCCGCCAAGGATCAGGTTGCCTGCAACAAGCATGCTGCCGGCCACGATCACATCGTTACCGGCATTACCCTCCAGGCGGTTATCGCCGAACGTGTCGCTGATGATGTCATCACCCGCGCCGCCCAGTACCGCATCGTTCCCGGCACCGCCTTCGAGGCGGTCGTTGCCGGCATCGCCGTAGATGGTGTCATCGCCGTCACCGGAGATGATGATGTCATTGCCGGCAGTGCCGCCCATGACGATATGGTCTTCACCGGTGTACTGCAGATAGTTGGTGTCCACACCGGGGGTGTCGGGGTTGTCACGGATCACCAGCGGCACGACTTCCACGCCGTTGATCATGATGCCGCCCGTCGGATCGGCACGGCTATCCAGGCCCAGGCCAGTGAACTGAGTGGCCTGATTCACTTCGAGGGTGAACGTCGGCGTCAGGAACACGGTGTTTGCCAGGTGGGTGACATCGGTGTTGAGCATGATCAGCTTGGCAAAGGAGTTGTTCTCAAGCTCAGTGCCGAAGTTCAGGCCCGCAGTACGCGACAGGTAGTAGAAGCGGTCGCCGTTCTGCAACGCCTCCATCTGGGTTTCAAACACGAAGTTGAACGTCGAGCCGAGCATGCCGCCGAACGGCATCTTCTGTTCGGCGAGGCCACCGACCCAGAAGTCGATGTCGTCCACACCGGTAGTGGTGACGCCATTGACCATGGCGTAGATGCCCGAACTGTTAAGGAATGCCAAGCGATCCGCTAAATCGGCGGTAAAGGTACGCTCGTTGACAGTGCCGGCATTGATCAACGCGCTGCCGCCAAATACCAGGGCAGCAGCGACCGCACGCATCTCGACCATCGTATCCACATCGGCTGCCGTCAATGCCCCGTGGGTACCGAAGGCCGCGATGAAGTTGACCAACGACTCGGGGTGCTTGAGGCTGTCTGCCAGGTCAGCCCAACTGATGTACGGCTTGAGTTGGCTGTCGCCGGTTGAGGCGTAGAACTCTCGCCGCGCCTCATTCAAGGTGGGGATGCCCGTGTCGCGACCACGCGCCAGGTTCAGGCTCGGCAAATCGAGCGGTAGACCGAGCAGGTTGTTGCGCAACGCTTCGGTGACGAACTCGTCGATCTCGTTGCCGACCTGGCGGGTCACACCGCGAATGATCGCTCCTGCCGCTTCATCCGCAGTCGTCCCGCTGCCGGCAAACGCCAGCGGATTGAGGAAGGCCGCAATCAGACCCAGTTGCGAGTCCGGGTTGGCCGGGTTAGTGAGGAGCGGATTGAACGCGGGGTCGAAGCGATCGACGGTCTCGGTCAACATCGAGTGACCGAAGCGGTACACCACGTGGGCGAACTCGGCGAGGATTGCCGGGTTGATCGAGGTGTCATAGCCACTGGGCGCAAGGAATCCGTCGACCTGCGGCTGAATGGTCCGCGCGAATTCCTCGAACACCAGGTGCTGGTACTGCATTTCGGTGCCGAACTTGGCGGCCTGGAACAGGCGTTCACCGTCCCACACCAACGCTGCGATCCCGGCGGGTGTAGTCGGTATCGCGGTCACATCGTCCACCAGCCACTGGTTGAGGAAGGCCAGGTCGCCGGAAGCAAGGATGGTGTCCTTGGATTGCTGGACCAGGCGGTTGTGCTCGGAGTGGAACACATGGTGCACGGTGGTCAGGCCAATGTTCTCGTTCACCCGGCCGTCGCCGGCGATGTAGTGGGCGTCGAGCAGTTCGTTGTCATAGGTCGTGTTGTTGCCGGCTCCGTCAGTTGGCTGCGCATTGCCGATAGCGTCATCAACATCCGCCTGCAGAAGCCCATTGACGACGACTGGCGCGGCATTGTGGGCGATGTCGTCGAGGAAGCCATGCCCGGTGCTCACGGCGTTGGCCAGACTGATCGGAGCAGCCCGGTTGCCTTCGACCAGTTGAGTGACGTCATCAGCTGTCCCGGCAATGCCGTCAGCACCGTTACTGATGCGAATCACCACCTGCGGCATGCCGTTCGGCCCGCGGATGAAGTTGCCGTACGCATCGGTTGCCAGCAACGGCACGTTGTGTACATCGGCGTCAGTCAGGTCAATGCCGAGAATGTCATGAGCCTGGGCCTTGACCACCTTCCAGGTCGCCATGCCGCCATTTTCGCCGCTGCCATCATCGGCAGTGCCGAACCTGCCATCGACGCCGAGATCGCGATTGGTAACCAAACGTCCCGTTGCAACAGGATCGCCTGCTGCGTTGATCACGTACTCGCGCAGGAACACCTGATGCGACGGGTGCGAGCTGTAGGTCTGGCTCTGGTCAACAAACGGCGAGGTGGTGTTGGGCTGGCCATCATCGGCAGTGCCAAGTACTCCGTCCGCGCCAGCGGTATGCACCGCACGTGGCAGCACCATGAAGTTGGTCGGGCTGTTCAGTACGAACAACGGATCGTCCGGCTGCAGCGGAATAAATACGAAGTCGGTAGCGCTCTTGGTGACCAGGTCTAGACCGTGGTCGAAGAACTGGCCGAAGAAGGTCATCCACGAGTTGAAGCTGGCGGTCAGGCCGACGTCCGGCGACACGTTGGGCATGAAGAACACAGGCTTGTCATCGGTCGTGCCGAACACGCCATCCAGCCCGGGGCTGGTGACTACCTGTACGCCAGCCTTGAGTACGTCGTCATTACCCGGCAAGCCGAAGTTGAGTACACCGTCCAGGCCCGGGTCGAACGCTGAGGCATAGGCCGCCGGGTTGTTGGCAGTCTGGTCGACGATCAGGTTACTGATAATCCGTGGTTGCGGATCGGTCACATCCCCTGGCACGGCGTATGCCGCCAGAAACGAGGGGTCAAGCAGGCGCGGGAAGGTATTGTCCGCGGCGCCAAACTCGCTCTGGCCGGTGACCAGGTTGTTGAAGCTGCCATCGACGGTACGCAGGCCGAATGGCACCTGAGAGTTGGGAAGCAAATCAATGAGGCTGGCGCCGTCGGCATTCGCTTCTGCGATGAAGATTTGCTTAAGGATGAACTCCAGGTCCGACTTGTTGAAATTGGCCATTTTGGATTGCCCTCGATCTATTTGGGTAAAGGCACGGGACGAGAAAACCCTCCCGCGCCAAGTCAAGTGCTGGCTTGCGCAGTTTGTTGATTAGGTTTTTTAGCGAGAGCTCTGGCGTTACCCGAGACCCGGGATACGCGCCTGGAATTCGCGAAATGAATTGCTCGCCGGGCGATCAGGCAGAGCGGATTCGAGCCCTGGGCGGGCCATGGAATCTGGAAGTGAAGGCAAACGTCCTGGAAAGCCCCTTCCCTCTGCAAAAGAACGAAATGATCGACATGATTCTGCTCCTCTCAGGAGAATCACCGCGCCTTGCACTGCCAAAGCGCTGGCAGGCTTCAGGCGGGCGGGCCCCCCGATAACTAAGACTAAAGTTCCATAGCAAATCTTTGTCAATATTACGTCGCTAAAACAGACGACTGGTGGTAGGCATCACAACTATCTGTTTTTAAAAGATATATAGAAAGTTGTGTGCTGGTATAGAGCAAAATGTTATTTCGAACTGTTTCGCCGCCACCTACGCTGCTGCATAAGGGAGCAACGCAGCTATTTCGGAAGACTCGCCATCCATAGAGCGACCAGCCTGCGTCTCCATAAGCTGTTTACAGGACTACATTTACTGTTAGCTGTTGCGCCCCAAGGGCAATCAGCTTTTCGCAGTGGGAGGACCAACATGCCCAAGCAGTCGAGCATCCGTTCCGAACTGGCAGACGCACTCTTTCGCCTGCGCCGCAGTTTTTATTCGCTGGCGGCGTTCAGCGGTGTCATAAACGTCATGATGTTGACGCCAGCTATTTATATGCTGCAGGTCTATGATCGAGCCCTGGTCAGTCGCAACGTCACGACGCTGGCGATGTTGACGGTCCTGGTGGTGGGTCTGTTCCTGCTGATGTCCACGCTGGAAATGGTCCGCACCCGCGTGCTGATCCGGGTCGGCAACTGCCTCGACATGGACCTCAACCGACGCATTTTCACCGCTGCATTCGAGCGCAACCTGGGCCGCGCCGGAGGTAACCCGGCCCAGGCCCTGCAAGACCTCGCCCAGGTCCGTCAGTTCGTCACCGGCAATTCCCTGTTCGCTTTCTTCGATGCACCGTGGACGCCGATCTACCTGCTGGTCGCCTATCTGATCCATCCACTGCTCGGACTGCTCACGCTGATCGGCTCGCTGATTCTGGTGGCCCTGGCCTGGCTCACCGAAAAGGCGACGCACAAGCCGCTGGCCGAAGCCAATCAGGCCGCCCTCTCCTCCGCCCAATTCGCCAACAACAACCTGCGCAACGCCGAGGTCATCGAGGCCATGGGCATGCTGCCGTCGATCAGCAAGCGCTGGTACCAAAGCCATTTGCGCATTCTGGAAATGCAGACCCTGGCCTCCGATCGTGCCGCCTTGATCAGCAGCATCGGGCGCTTCGTGCGGATCACTTTGCAGTCGCTGATTCTCGGCGCTGGCGCGCTGCTGGCGATCGACGGCAAGATCACCCCGGGGATGATGATTGCCTGCTCGATCCTCACCGGCCGCGCACTGGGTCCGGTGGAACAGGTCATCGCGTCGTGGAAGCAATTGCTCGGCTGCCGTTCGGCCTGGGGCCGGCTCAACGAGATGCTGCACGACTATCCGCGCCGGCCTCCGAGCATGTCGCTCCAGCGGCCAATGGGCATGCTGGCGGTGGAGAATGTGTATGCCGGCGCCCCCGGTACCAACAACACGATTCTGCGCGGCGTGAGTTTCAGCCTTGTCCCCGGCGAAAGCCTTGGCATTATCGGTCCATCCGCCTCGGGTAAATCCACCCTCGCCCGCCTGCTGGTTGGCGTCTGGCCGGCCCAGGCCGGCAAGGTGCGCCTGGACGGCGCAGACATATTCAACTGGAACAAGGGCGAACTTGGCCCCTGGCTCGGCTACCTGCCACAGGACGTGGAGCTGTTCGAGGGCAATATCGCCGACAACATTGCGCGCTTTGGCGAAGTGGACAGCGAAGCGGTCATCCGCGCCGCCAAGATCACTGGCGTGCACGAAATGATCCTGCGTTTTCCACAGGGTTATGACACCCGACTGGGCACCGATGGCAGCCCGTTATCCGGTGGCCAGAAGCAGCGCATCGCCTTGGCCCGCGCGCTGTATGGCGAGCCCAACCTGATCGTGCTGGACGAGCCGAACGCCAACCTCGACGACCTCGGCGAAAAGGCCTTGGTCGACGCCCTGGCCGAACTCAAGGGCCGTGGCGCCACCGTCATTCTGATTTCTCACCGTCCCAACGTACTCTGTGCCGTCGATAAGGTGCTGATGCTGCGCGACGGCGGCGTGCAGATGCTTGGCACGCGTGATGAAGTATTCGCAGCGCTGCGCAAGGCCAGTGTGATCCCTGCAGGCGCGTCAACTCCGCTGGCCTCTGTCAAAGCACGGGAGTGACCGATCATGCAAATGAGCCAACATACCGAGATGATTACAGCCGATTCCAGGAGCATGGTAGACCTGGACGTCGGCAAACCCGCGCGGTGGGGCGTGTGGCTGGTGCTTGCCGGCTTCGGCGGCTTCCTCCTGTGGTCCTGGCTGGCTCCGCTGGATGCCGGCGTGGTAGCGACAGGCACGGTCAAGGTCACCAACAATCGCAAAGCCGTGCAGCATCTGAGTGGCGGTACCGTGGAGGCCATTCTCGTTCGCGAAGGCGATCTGGTGACAAAAGGCCAGGAGGTGGTCCGTCTCGACTCGTTGCGTGCCACTGCCGAAGAGGGTGCAGTCAGCGCCCAGTACATCGTCAGCAAGACGGTGGAAAACCGCCTGGAAGCGGAGCGTGACGGCCGCAATGTGGTGAGCTTCGATCCGGAACTGCTCAAACGCTTCAAGGATGACCACCGCCTGGAAGCCGCCATGGACCTGCAACAGCGCCTGCTCGACACCCGGCGCGCCGGTCTCGCTGGCGAAATCAGCATCCTGCAGGAGAACCTGGCGGCGTCGGCCGTGCAGCTCAAGGGCCTGCAGCAGGTCTATAGCGCCCGCGCCTCGCAGATCAGTTTCCTCAACCAGGAACTGCAAGGCACCCGCGTGCTGACGGCCGAAGGCTATGTGCCGCGCAACCGCCTGCTTGAGCTGGAACGCAGCAATGCCGACCTCTCTGCCGGCCAGGCCGAGAACCTCAACAACATCGCCCGCGTGCGTAGCCAGACCACCGAAATCAAGCTGCGCATCCTGCAGCGCCAACACGATTACCTGAAGGAAGTCGAATCGCAGCTGACTGAAACCGCCAAGGAAAACACCACTCTGGCCGACCGCTTGCGCTCGCTCGACTATGAAGTGACCCACACGGTGATTCGTTCGCCGATCGATGGCATGGTCCAGGGCCTGAGCATTGCCACCGTTGGCGGGGTCATTCAGCCTGGCTTCAAGATCATGGAAGTCGTTCCGGTCAACGAACCGCTGCAGGTCGACGCGATGATTCCCGTGCAGGCCATCGACAAGATGGTCCCCGGCCTGACCGTGGACATTTCCTTCCCGGCTTTCAACCATGCCAAGACACCAAATATCCCCGGCCGCGTGAAGACCATTTCCGCCGACCGCTTGATGGACGAGGAAAGCAAGCAACCGTTCTATCTGGCTCAGGTGGAGGTCACGCCCGATGGCATGGGCCTGCTTGGCAGCAACCACATTCGCCCCGGCATGCCCGCCAGCGTCACCATCAAGACTGGCGAACGCAACATGATCAGCTATCTTCTCAAACCAATGCTCGATCGTGTGGACAGCTCATTCAAGGAACAATGAGATGGAACGTCGTTGCCTGTTGTTCTGCCTGCTGGGGCTGTCCCTGCCGGCTGGTGCCATGGACCTCAAACAAGCCTGGGATTTGTTGCAATTCCAGGGCCCTATCTACCAGGCCTCCGTGCATGAAAAACAGGCCGGCGAGGAAAACCGCGCCATTGGCAAGGCTGGCCTGTTACCGCAGATCAATGCCTCGGGCTACCACAACAAGGTCAATGGCTCCCAAAGCCAGAGCGGCATCGACAGAGATCTCCATTACGATTCCAAGGGCGCCAACGTGCGCCTGCGCCAGCCGCTGTTCAACAAACAAAAGATGGCCGAATACCGCCAGGGTCAGCAGCGTGCCGACTACAGCAACGCGGTATTCGATGCCAAGACTCAGGACGCCGCGGTGCGCCTGGCCGAAAGCTATTTCGACGTACTCCTGGCCAGCGAAACCATCGTCCTGGCCAAGTCCAAGCTGACCGCCTTCGAAGAACAACTCGCCTCGGCGAAACGGCGCATGGAACTGGGGGCCGGCACCGTCACCGACATCGACGAATCGACCGCTCGCCGCGACCTCGCCGACGCCGAGCTGATCGAAGCGCAAGACAACCTGATCAACGCGCGCCGCAAGCTTGAGGAATATATCGGTGAAACCCCCGAGTCACTGACCACCTTGCGCCCGAGCTTCGATACACCACCGCTGCTACCGAGTAACCTGCAGGACTGGTTGGTCAAAGCCCAGACCGATAGCCCGTTGATTCATGCGCGCCGTTATAGCAGCGACCTCGCAGCAGAAGAAGTGAAGCGTGCCAGCGCCGGCCACTGGCCAACACTGGATTTCATTGCCGGCTACACCGCGGGTGAGAGCCAGTCACTATCCGAGTTGAATCAACGCAACCACTACGGCTCAATCGGGCTGGAAGTCAATATCCCACTGTACAGCGGTGGCGGTGTCAGCGCGTTGACACGCCAGGCCAGTGCCAATAGCGATAAGGCCATGGACGAACTCGACGCCGCGCGACAGGAAGTCATTACCGAAACCACCCGTGAGTATCAAGGCATACTGAGTGGCGCCAAACGCATTCGCGCGCTGGAGAAGGCAGTGGAGTCCAACGAACGCTCACTGGCATCGTCACGCAAGGGCTTCAAAGAGGGTGGCACCAGCACCAACTCGGACGTCCTCAATGCCGAAGAGCTGCTCTTCGTTGCGCGCCACGATCTGTTCGATGCCAAGTTGCGCTATTTGATGTCGCGCCTGCGCCTGGCCTCTTCAGTGGGCAGTCTGGGCGATGACGATATCAACCAGATCAACAACTACCTCGGCCCGGAACTGCTGGTCACGAAGTAACGTTCACCTTCCGGCCGGTCGAGCCAAATGATGGCTGACCGGCGTTTCCCTCCCATGCCCCCCCGCTCCGTCAACTCACCTCTCGTTTAACCCGGTCATGCATTGCTGCATCTCGGCGCAGAAAGGTAGCCGTCTGCGAAAAAAAACAGTCAACGCTGAAATTTGCCCACTAAGCCCTTGATTCCCTTTATGCTCGATCCAAATCCAAATGAAAAGCCACGCCCGGCTCCAGGCTGTAAACTGTTTCCCCATGCGCAAACTTTTGTACCTGACATTTTCCATGGCGTTGCTCGCCGCCCTCACGACCTACGCGATGTGGGCCGCAGACCGGCCGGTGGGTCATTACCTTTCGGACCTGCGGATCAGCCTGGCTATCGACCAGGGCACGCCTGCGGACCGTGGCAACCTGTTGGGCATCCAGCCCGAACTGTTTCCTACCGACTATCAAAGTCCCGAGCGTTTGCACCGCAAGCTCGCGGCCTATCTGCAAGCAGCCCGGGACCAGGGTTTGTTGAACCGCAAGACCGTCGTCGTGTTGCCGGAGCACGTCGGTACCTGGCTGATGGTCAGCGGCGAGAAGGATGAGCTGTATCAGGCCAGCACCCTCAAGGAAGCCATGAACTGGCTGGCGGTGAGCAATCCCCTGAAGTTCGCCAAGGCGCTGATCAGCGCCGAGGGCGGCAACCGTCTCGACGATGCCCACCTGCGCATGAAAGCCAAGGCAATGGCCAGGGACTACCAGGCATTGTTCGGAGGGCTGGCCAGGGAATTCCACGTGACGCTGGTGGCGGGTTCCATCGTGCTGCCCGAACCAAGCATCATCGACGGTACCTTGAGAATCGGCCGCGGCGCGCTGTACAACAGCAGCGTGGTGTTCAACAGCGAAGGCCTGCCGATCGGCCAGCCCCAGCGCCAGATACACCCGTTCTTCGCAGAACAGAACGGGATCAAGGCGAACGGCGAGCACTCGCTCAACGTCGTTGATACCCCCGCAGGAAGGCTGGGCGTATTGATCGGCCACGACAGCTGGTACCCGGACAACTACCTCAAGCTCAACGACCAGAGCGTACAGCTGGTTGCGGTACCGGCCTTTGTTGCCGGCCGTGGCACCTGGGATCAACCTTGGCGCGGCTACAGGGGGTCGTCGGCGCCGACGTCGGTCAACTTGAAGCCTGGAGAAGTCAGTGAAGGCCAGGCCTGGCAGCGCCTGACCCTCACGACCCGGACGCCGGCCAGTCAGGCAGTCGCTGGCATGAGTGTGTTCCTGCGGGGTCAGTTCTGGGACCAGGGCAGCGCCGGGCATAGTTTCCTCAGCAGCAACGGCCAGCACTTTGCCGATGGCAACGCCCAGGGTGCGCGCTTGCTGAACCTCTGGTTGTAAGCCATGAATCCACAACCGATGCGCCTCGGCGATCTGTCGGTGGGTTTTGTTCATAGCCTGGCCGATGCCGTGCGCAGTCATGGCGTCGATCCGCAGCCACTGCTCGATCAATACGGTCTCGATGCCGCGCGCCTGGGCGAAGCGGGTGCCCGACTGTCGATACCGCGCTATATGCGCCTGGGCCACGGCGCCATTCAACTGACCGAGAACCCGGCCCTTGGCCTGCGCATGGGCCAACTCAGTCGCCTGAGTCAGGTCGGCCTCGCTGGCGTCACTGCGGCCCAGGCGCCGACGGTACGAGAAGCCGCACGCTGCCTGATTCGATTCGAAGCCTTGTACGGCTCCAACTATCGGGGTCAATCAAGCTTTCATGAAGACGCCCAGGGCGCCTGGCTGCGCTTCTATTCGATCAGCCCCTATAACGCCTACAACCGCTTTGTGGTGGATTCGATCATCGCCGGCTGGTTGCAGCAATTATCCAGTATCAGCCCTGCCCCACTGCACGCCGAACGCATCGAAATCGAATTCGAGGAGCCCGATTACCGTGCGGCCTATGACGTGTTGGGTGATTGTCCGATTCAGTTTGGCGGCGAGCGCAATCAACTGCGCTTGAGCCTGGCAAGTCTCGCCCAGCGCAACCCCGAGCATTGCCCGAGCACCTGGCGGCATTTGCTGCAACTGTGTGAGCGGGAACTGGAACAACTGACACGCACCCGCAGCCTGCGTGAACGCATCATCGCGCTGCTGGGACCTTTGCTCAATGGTGGTCGGGAGCCCGACCTGCAGGAGGTGGCGGCACGCCTGAAGCTGCCCACCTGGACCTTGCGTCGCAAGCTCGCCGATGAAGGCACACAATTTCGTGCGATTCTCAACGACACCCGTCGCGACCTGGCCATGACTTACATACGCGACACCGAACTGGCGTTCGGAGAGATCGCCTACCTGCTGGGCTTTGCCTCAGCAGAAGCGTTTCAACGCGCATTCAAACGCTGGAACGGGCAGACACCCGGCGAGTTTCGCCGCAGCCATCGCCAATCCGCCTGATGTCTACAACTCGGTAGCGTCTTCCGCCGGCTCCAGTGGGTCCAGTTCGAAAGCCTGGTACTCGAGCAGCTCTTCTTGATAATCGTCCATTTTTGAATCCCCCAACCCGTATTGAAAAACGCCTGAATAAATGACCAATCCCTTGAGCATAAAGTGCCCGCGTGAAAGAAAAATGACGCGGACACGACACTCTGTCGCTACTGAATAAAACGTAGCAGCTGGTCAGGAATTTATCATTGGTTTTTTCGCGCAAGGCCGCAGAACAGCGGACCTTGTTGATGAGGGTCAATCTTTGCGCCCGCTACGGGATCGTTACTCGCTGGCCGATCCCGTAACGCGATGGATCACTGGCCAGAAACGGGAATCGCCTGAATCGGCTCGCTCGGCGGTGGTATGTCCGTCGGGTTTGTCGGTGGCGTGATGGTTTCTGCCGAAGGTGCCGGTTCTGTGTTCTGAACCGGGGTAATCGGCGCCGCTTCAGGAGGCGGGGCAACCGGCTCGGAGGCCGCTGGAACCGCTTCTACGGGTGCAGGTGCAGGTGCAGCAGGCTGTACAGCGGGAGCCGCAGCCGGGGCAGGTGCCAGCGGTGCCGGTGCTACCTTGGCTTCAGGCATGCCCAGGTCCGTTTTCGGCTTTTCGGGGATGTGCGCAGCCTTTTTCGCTTCCGGTGGCAGGAACAGCTCGACCAGTGCAAAGAAACGCTCGTAGAACTTGGCAGACGATACGGTTTCGCTGGCGACCTTGACCATCGAGTCATCGGAGGAGCCGATCGGCATCGACACCGAGCCCAACACACCCACACCGAGACTGGCGGAGTTGTTGGTCTTCTTCAGCGCATAACGATCCTGCAGGGCATTGGCGAATACGGTCGCGTGGTGCCCTTCGCTGCCGTCATCGGCGCAGACCACACTGAAGCTGATCTCCATGTGATTCTCGCCGGTCTGCTGGAAGCTCTTGTGGCCGCTGACCAGCTTCGGATCGTTGCTGGTGATGATGTAACCCTGGCTGAGCAAGGCGCGACGGGCGGCTTCACAGCTCTGGGTATCGCTGACCGGATAGTTTCGGGAAAAGGTACCGGAGTCGTCGAAATTCTCATGCTCATAGATGGCGGCCTTGTTCGATGAACAACCGGCCGCGGTGGCAAGCACGGCTGCCAGCCCGACAACCCGCATGGGAAGTGATTTAAACATTGAACATCCTGAGGAAAACGGTTCGGGGCGTATTGTGCAACAGATCGATGCTTAGCGGAGCATCGATCGTGTCTTAAAACGGTTACAGGCTGATTGACCCCGGTTTTGCGCAAAAGTCACCGCGGCAAATGACGTACGGCCAAACAAAAAGACCCCGGCCTTTCGGCCGGGGTCTCCTGTGCAGCGTCAAACCTGGTCAGGCATCAGTAACGCTTGATGTCTGCCTGGCTTTCCAACTGCTTGCGATAAGCTGCAAAGTCTTGCTGGCCGATGCGCGAAGCGAGGTAGCGACGATACTGCGATTTCTCTTCTTCAGTCGGCGCCGCGGCTTCGTTCACGCCATTGAGGCGCACGATCATCAGGCTGCCATCAGCCAGCGTCACGCTGGTGAAGGTCGGTTTGTCCTTGGCCGCAGGCTTCGCCATGCGGAACAGCGCTTGCAGCACCGCTGGGTCGACACCTTCCTGAGCGCGAGTAGCCGCCTCGGTGACTTTCCAGGCCTGGCCGTCGACCGCCTGATCCAGCGGGGTCTTGCCATCGCGCAGGCTGGCAATCAGGGCTTCAGCCTTGGTCTTGGCATCGGCGCTGGCGTGTTCCTTGGCCAATTGCACACGGATCGCGGCAGAGACGCTTTCCAGCGGCAATTGCGAAGGCTTCAGGTGCTCCTTGGCACGCAACACGACCACGGTTTCCGGATCGAGCTCGATGGCGGTGCTGTTCGCACCCTCATCCAGCACTTCCGGGCTGAACGCGGCAGTGATCACGGCACGGTTGGCCGCAATACCCTCACCGCCTTCACGGCCGAACGGCTTGGACGTGTGGACGGTCAGTTTCAGGTCCTGCGCTGGCTGAGCCAAGTCAGAGGCTTCGAACGAGGCGTCTTCCAGTTGCTTGCTCGCTTCGACGAAACGCTGCTCGACCTGCTGGGTCTTCAGACCACGGGTCAGCTTGTCTTTCAGGCTGGCGAATGTCGGTACTTCAGGCGCTTCCACGCCCAACAGCTTGATCAGGTGATACCCGAAATCGGTGCGAACCGGCGCGGAAACCTGGTCCTTGGCCAACGAATACAAGGCTTTCTCGAACGCCGGGTCGTAGACGCCAGGACCGGCATAACCCAGGTCACCGCCGTTGTTCGCCGAACCCGGATCCTGGGAGAACTCCTTGGCCAGGGCCTCGAACTTCTCGCCCTTGGCCAGACGGGCCTGAATCTCTTCGATCTTCGCCTTGGCTTGAGCCTCGGTGGTCTTGTCGTTCACTTCAATCAGAATGTGCGCCGCCTGGCGTTGCTCGGACAGGTTCGCAATTTCTTTCTGATAGGCCACCTGCAGGTCTTCGTCATTAACGCTGACCTGATCGAAGAAGGAAGCCTTCTTCAGCTCGAGGTAATCGATGATCACCTGATCCGGCGTCATGAATTCCTTGGCGTGCTCGTCGTAGTAAGCCTTGACCTCATCGTCGGTCAGTTTCACCGCTGCCGGGTCGGCCTTGATGTTCAGGGAAGCGAAATCGCGGGTCTGTTTTTCCAGACGGGCAAACGCCAGCACCTGTGCATCGGTCACGAAACCGCTACCGGCCAGACCGGCACGCAGCTGACCAATCAGCATTTCCTGAGCCAGCATCTGGCGGAATTGCATGCGGGTATAGCCGAGTTGGCGAATCACTTGGTCGAAACGATCGGAACTGAACTTGCCATCAACCTGAAACTCAGGTGTTTGCAGGATGACCTGATCAAGCGCCGCTTCGGAAAAAGCGAATTTCGAGTTTTCTGCGCCTTGCAGCAGCAGCTTGCGATCGATCAGGCCCTTCAGAGCCGAGTCGCGCAACATTTTTTCATCCAGCAAGGAAGCATCAAAATCCTTGCCCAGCTGTTGCATGAGCTGGCGGCGTTGCATATCGACCGCCTGGCTCAGTTCGTTCTGGCTGATTTCATCGCCGTTGACCTTGGCCGCATCATTACTGTGCGACGTAGCCTTGAAGATGGCATCGAAACCGGTCAAAGCCATCAGAACAACGATGACCCCGATAATAGTCTTGGCAATCCAGCCTTGTGAATTGTCCCTGATATTCTGCAGCATGCGTCCCCCAGAAACGGTTGAACTTCAAAATTAGGCAACCGTGGAGCGTGGGTAGAGTCCGGATAGAAGAAAGGCGCATCCGAGGATGCGCCTTCTCGTAACTGGCGGAGCGGATCGAGGGCTCGAACTGGCGACCCTCGGTGTCTTGAACCGGCGACCTGCTGTCAGGACTGCCGCTCCGCTGCCAAGTCAGGCATGACCCCGACCCGGATGGGTAAAAACCTGAATCGAACTTAGTTGACAGCTTCTTTCAGTGCTTTACCGGCTTTGAAACCTGGTTTTTTGGCTGCTGCGATTTCCAGCGTCTTACCGGTCTGTGGGTTACGACCAATGCGAGCCGGACGATCAGTTACGGAGAAGGTACCGAAACCAACCAGAACAACAGAGTCGCCAGCCTTGAGAGCGCCAGTGACGGATTCGATTACAGCGTCCAGCGCACGGCCAGCAGCAGCTTTCGGGATATCAGCGGATGCAGCGATAGCATCAATCAGTTCCGACTTGTTCACTCTAAGTCCCCTTATATCTATTTGAGTATGATTCTAAGTTTTTTTGGTGAAAGCAAAAACGAGTGCTGAATGGCCTACAGACACTTAAGAGCCGCTTTATAACAAGGGCTCTAAAAAGCTGTCAAGAAAGCCCCCCAGGCAAATACGTACTTAATGCGTGCTAATTCTTTCCTTAGAATCTGCGTCGCGTTTCTCATCCTTCGCGACTATCTCCGGAGCCACATCCGGCAAGGGCTCCGGCGCGTATTGCAGCGCAATTTGCAGGACCTCGTCAATCCATTTAACCGGTTTAATCTGTAGATCCTGCTTGATATTGTCCGGAATCTCTTTGAGATCGCGCACATTCTCTTCAGGAATGATCACGGTCTTGATTCCACCGCGATGGGCCGCCAGCAGTTTTTCTTTCAAGCCGCCAATGGCCAATACCTGGCCACGCAACGTGATTTCGCCGGTCATGGCGACATCCGCGCGCACCGGAATGCCGGTCAATGCCGATACAAGGGCCGTACACATGCCTACACCAGCGCTAGGGCCGTCCTTGGGAGTTGCCCCTTCTGGCATATGGATGTGCGTGTCGCGCTTCTCATGGAAGTCCAGGGGGATCCCCAGGCTCTTCGCCCGGCTGCGGACAACGGTCAAGGCCGCAGTGATCGATTCGACCATCACGTCACCCAGGGAACCGGTCTTGATCAACTGGCCCTTGCCCGGTACGACGGCCGCTTCGATAGTCAGCAGTTCGCCACCTACCTGAGTCCACGCCAGCCCGGTCACCTGACCGATCTGATCCTGCTGCTCGGCCAGGCCGTAGCGGAATTTACGCACGCCCAGGAAGTGTTCCAGCATGTCTGCGGTGACCTTCACCGAGAAGCGTTTTTCCAGCGCATGTTCCTTGACCGCCTTTCGGCAGACCTTGGCAATCTGGCGCTCCAGCCCACGCACACCGGCTTCACGGGTGTAGTAGCGGATGATGTCGCGGATCGCTTCTGCGTCAAACTCCAGCTCGCCTTTCTTCAGGCCGTTGGCCGTAATCTGCTTTGGCGAAAGGTATTTGACGGCGATGTTGATCTTCTCGTCTTCGGTGTAGCCCGGCAGACGGATCACTTCCATCCGGTCCAGCAACGCCGGCGGGATGTTCATCGAGTTCGAGGTGCACAGGAACATCACATCGGACAGGTCGTAATCGACTTCCAGATAGTGATCGTTGAAGTTGTGGTTCTGCTCCGGATCGAGCACTTCCAGCAACGCCGATGCCGGATCGCCACGCATGTCGCTGCCCATCTTGTCGATTTCATCGAGCAGGAACAGCGGGTTGCGGACACCCACTTTTGTCATCTTTTGAATCAATCTTCCTGGCATCGAACCGATGTAAGTACGGCGATGGCCACGAATTTCCGCCTCGTCACGCACGCCACCGAGGGCCATGCGCACGAATTTGCGGTTGGTGGCGTGAGCAATCGACTCCGCCAGGGATGTTTTACCCACCCCTGGAGGACCGACCAGGCACAACACCGGACCACGAATTTTCTTCACGCGCTTTTGCACGGCGAGGTATTCGAGGATGCGTTCCTTGACCTCTTCGAGGCCATAGTGGTCGGCATCCAGAATGTCTTCTGCACGCGCCAGGTCCAGGCGCACCTTGCTCTGGGCCTTCCACGGCACCTGAACCAGCCAGTCGATGTACGAGCGCACCACGGTCGCTTCCGCGGACATCGGTGACATCTGCTTGAGCTTGTTCAGTTCGGCCGTCGCCTTGGCCAGCGCTTCTTTCGGCAGGCCGGCGGCATCGATACGCTTTTTCAGCTCTTCGACTTCGTTGTGACCTTCGTCGCTGTCGCCGAGCTCTTTCTGAATGGCCTTCATCTGCTCATTCAGGTAGTACTCGCGCTGACTGCGCTCCATTTGTTTTTTGACGCGGCCGCGAATGCGTTTTTCGACTTGCAGCAGATCGATCTCGGCATCCAGCAGCGCCAGAACATGCTCGACCCGGGCCGACAAATCGATGATTTCGAGGATTTCCTGCTTCTGTTCGATCTTCAGGGCCATGTGCGCGGCCATGGTGTCTACCAGGCGGCCTGGCTCATCGATGCTGTTGAGCGACGACAGGACTTCAGCCGGGACTTTCTTGCCCAACTGCACATATTGCTCGAACTGAGACAGCAGGCTGCGAACGAACACTTCCGACTCGCGCTCTGGTGCTTCAACTTCGTCGATCAGGGAGACTTCGGCACGACAGTGGCCATCCACTTCACTGAAGCGCTCAACGGCGCCCCGCTGCTCGCCTTCGACCAGAACCTTGACCGTTCCGTCAGGCAGCTTCAGCAGCTGCAGAACGGTGGCAATCGTACCAACGCGGTACAGGGCCTCTTCACCGGGATCGTCGTCAGCCGGGTTTCTCTGGGCCAGCAGAAGAATCTGCTTGTCACCCGTCATCGCAGCCTCGAGGGCTTCGATGGATTTCTCGCGCCCCACGAACAGCGGGATAACCATGTGCGGATAAACCACGACATCACGCAATGGCAGGAGAGGCAATTCGATGGTTGTCTTCATGATTTCGCCTCTACGGCGGCCGTAAGGCCGGAAACAGATGGAAGTAAGCTTGAAACCAAGATGGGGGCAGCCTTCAAAAAAAACAAGCACAAAGACTGTGTAAAACGCGCAAAAAGCAAAGGGGCCCGAAGGCCCCTTCTTTGTACCGGCTGCGTGACGCTTAAGCGTCTGGCGCGGCCTTGGCGGTCGGCTCACTGTTTTCGTAGATGTACAGTGGCTTGGACTTGCCTTCTATCACGCTTTCATCGATCACTACTTTGCTCACCTCGGATTGCGAGGGGATTTCATACATAGTGTCGAGCAACACACCTTCGAGAATCGAACGCAGGCCACGGGCACCGGTTTTACGTTCCAGGGCACGCTTGGCGACCGACTTCAGAGCGTCGGAACGGAATTCCAGATCAACGCCTTCCATCTCGAACAGCTTGGCATACTGCTTGGTCAGGGCATTTTTCGGCTCGGTGAGGATCTGCATCAGTGCAGCCTCGTCAAGCTCGTCCAGCGTGGCAAGTACCGGCAGACGACCGACGAATTCCGGGATCAGACCGAACTTGACCAGATCGTCAGGCTCGACTTCACGCAGGGACTCACCGACTTTCTTGCCTTCTTCCTTGCTGCGCACTTCTGCGTTGAAACCGATGCCACCTTTGGTGGAACGGTTTTGAATGACCTTCTCAAGACCAGAGAACGCGCCACCGCAGATAAACAGGATGTTACGGGTGTCGACCTGCAGGAATTCCTGCTGCGGATGCTTGCGACCACCTTGTGGTGGAACGGAAGCGACCGTGCCTTCGATCAACTTGAGCAGGGCTTGTTGCACGCCTTCACCAGAAACGTCCCGGGTGATCGACGGGTTGTCAGACTTGCGCGAAATCTTGTCGATCTCATCGATGTAGACAATGCCCATCTGGGCTTTTTCCACGTCGTAATCGCACTTCTGCAACAGCTTCTGAATGATGTTCTCGACATCTTCACCCACGTAACCCGCCTCGGTGAGGGTGGTTGCGTCGGCGATGGTGAACGGAACGTTCAGCAAGCGGGCCAGTGTTTCGGCAAGCAGGGTCTTACCCGAGCCTGTCGGGCCGATCAGCAGGATGTTGCTCTTGCCGAGTTCGACGTCGTCATTCTTTTTGTCACGCTGATTCAGGCGTTTGTAGTGGTTGTACACCGCTACGGCCAGAACCTTTTTCGCACGCTCCTGACCAATCACATACTGATCAAGGATGCCGCTGATTTCTTTAGGCGAAGGCAATTTATGCGCGCTGCTTTCGGCCTGTGCTTCCTGCACCTCCTCGCGGATGATGTCGTTGCACAAGTCGACGCACTCGTCGCAGATAAAGACCGAGGGGCCGGCAATCAATTTGCGCACTTCATGCTGGCTTTTGCCACAGAAGGAGCAATAGAGCAGCTTGCCGTTGTCCTCGCCGTTGCGGGTGTCAGTCATTCGTTCGATCCAAATCCGATAGGCTTGCAACACAAGATGAAGGCTATTGCGGGCTTTTTCAAGCCCGCTGGTGATCGGACCCGCCGACCAACCTTATTTTGAGCTGCTTGGTTTAAGCAGGACGCTGGCTGATCACTTCATCGATCAACCCGTACTCACGCGCGGCATCTGCACTCATGAAGTTGTCGCGGTTGGTATCGCGCTCGATTTCTTCGAGAGTGCGCCCGCTGTGCTTGGCCATCAGCGTGTTGAGACGCTCGCGAATGAAGAGGATTTCCTTGGCATGGATTTCGATATCCGACGCCTGGCCCTGGAAACCACCCAGTGGCTGGTGAATCATCACACGCGAGTTCGGCAGGCAGTAACGCTTGCCTTGTGCACCGGCAGTCAGCAGGAACGCGCCCATGCTGCACGCCTGACCGATACAAGTGGTCGACACGTTGGGTTTGATGAACTGCATGGTGTCGTAGATCGACATGCCAGCCGTCACCGAACCGCCCGGGGAGTTGATATAGAGATGGATGTCCTTGTCCGGGTTTTCCGCTTCAAGGAACAGCAATTGCGCACAGATCAGGTTGGCCATGTAGTCCTCTACCGGACCAACCAGAAAGATCACCCGCTCCTTGAGGAGACGCGAGTAGATGTCGTAGGCGCGCTCGCCACGAGCGGACTGCTCGACAACCATCGGGACCAGGCCGCCTGCGGCCTGGATATCAGAGTTCTGCTGAATATACGAATTACGGAACATGCTCTGCAGTCACTCCCAAATAGTTATGTCTTGAATACGCATAAGCCAGCTCGAAAGCTGGCTTATGGTGTTTGCTTCTTACCGCAAAAGTGATCAGTCGGCTTGTGGTGCTTCTACCGGCTTGACCGCTTCTTCGTAAGAGACCGATTTGTCGGTCACGCTAGCTTTCTGCAGAACAGTATCCACAACTTGCTCTTCCAGCACAACCGAGCGAACTTCGTTCAGTTGCTGGTCGTTCTTGTAGTACCAGGACACAACTTGCTCAGGCTCCTGGTAGGCCGAAGCCATTTCCTGAATCATCTCGCGAACGCGGGCTTCGTCAGGCTTCAGGTCGAATTGCTTGACCACTTCAGCCACGATCAGGCCCAGCACTACACGGCGCTTGGCCTGCTCTTCGAACAGCTCGGCCGGCAGCTGGTCAGGCTTGATGTTGCCACCGAACTGCTGAACAGCCTGCACGCGCAGACGGTCAACTTCGTTGGACAGCAGAGCCTTTGGCACTTCGATCGGGTTGGTGGCCAGCAGACCGTCCATCACCTGATTCTTGACCTTGGATTTGATCGCCTGACGCAGCTCACGCTCCATGTTCTTGCGAACTTCGGCGCGGAAGCCTTCCAGACCGGTTTCCTTGATGCCGAATTGAGCGAAGAACTCTTCGGTCAGTTCTGGCAGCTTTGGCTCGGAAACAGTGTTGACGGTCACGGTGAACTCGGCGGCTTTGCCAGCCAGGTCCAGGTTCTGATAGTCCTCTGGGAAAGTCAGGTTCAGAACGCGTTCTTCACCGGCTTTTGCGCCAACCAGGCCATCTTCGAAACCAGGGATCATGCGGCCGGAACCCAGAACCAGCTGAGTACCCTTGGCGGAACCGCCAGCGAACACTTCACCGTCAACCTTGCCGACGAAGTCAATGTTCAGTTGGTCTTCGTTTTGAGCGGCGCGATCGGCCACTTCGAAACGGGTGTTCTGCTTGCGCAGGATGTCCAGCATCTTGTCCAGATCGGCATCAGACACGTCAGCGCTCAGGCGCTCTACAGTGATACCTTCGAAACCGGCAACGGTGAACTCAGGGAACACTTCGAATACGGCTACGTATTCCAGGTCCTTGCCCGCTTCCAGGGATTTTGGCTCGATCGAAGGCTGACCAGCCGGGTTCAGCTTCTGCTCAACCACAGCTTCGTAGAAGGAAGACTGGATCACGTCGCCTACAGCTTCCTGGCGAGCGTCAGCACCGAAACGGCGCTTGATTTCGCTCATTGGCACTTTGCCTGGACGGAAGCCAGCAATCTTGGCCTTTTGGGCGGTCTGCTGCAGACGCTTGTTGACCTGGCTCTCGATGCGCTCAGCCGGCACGGTGACGCTCATGCGGCGCTCAAGAGCAGTAGTATTTTCAACAGAAACTTGCATGGATATTCCTCGTTGCACAGACGTTAGCCGGCCGTTTCCGACCCCAGAATCAAGGGCATGCATTCTAGTGGGTCAAACTCAAGAAGTCACCCTACTGAAAACGGGTAAAAACGCAGCAGGCAATTTATAGGTGCGAATGCACGAATGCACCTCGCCCCGATAGCAAATACAACCAATCACGCCAGGGCTCTGCGCCAACCTTTCTATATATAGACAAGGTCGCCAATCATCTCCCTGACAGCCGATCTCGCAAGCAAGGCCGGCGGGCAGGACTGCATCATCGAGAAACATAAATACGACGAAACGCCCTACCCCTGCGACCCGGAACCTGCGGCCGCTGAAACAAAAAAGGCGCCAGACTTTTCAATCTGGCGCCTTTCGAAATATGGGGTGGACGATGGGGATCGAACCCACGACAACGGGAGTCACAATCCCGTGCTCTACCAACTGAGCTACGCCCACCATATTGCCTGTTAAAGAAGCCAAACAAACTTCTTTATCAAGCTCCAGCCAGGTCAAACGCCTGAGTGAAGCTTTAATTGGTGCGGATGAAGAGACTCGAACTCTTACGCCTCGCGGCGCTGGAACCTAAATCCAGTGTGTCTACCAATTCCACCACATCCGCGGGTGAAGCCTTTAAAGCAAAGGCGCCAGACTGTTAATCTGGCGCCTTTCGAAATATGGGGTGGACGATGGGGATCGAACCCACGACAACGGGAGTCACAATCCCGTGCTCTACCAACTGAGCTACGCCCACCATATCGCGCTACTTGTGCCAAAGCTGCCTAATGGCGCACCCGGCAGGACTCGAACCTGCGACCATCCGCTTAGAAGGCGGATGCTCTATCCAGCTGAGCTACGGGCGCCTTGTTAGCTGTAACCTTGGAGGACTACAAACTAAGTGCTTTCCAGTCTCGCAGAATCGTAATCCCGCTCAACCTTCCTAACCAGTGCTAGGCTGTGCCCGACAAGTGCGACGAATAGTATAGAGCCACCCGAAGGTCGTCAAATCCTTTTTAAAAAAAATTCATTTAATTAAAGGAGTTAGGGGAATTTGCAGACCAAGCGCCTTTGCCCTCACCGCACGACATGCGAGAATGCGTTCTCTTTTTTTCCCCTCTCGATGGTTAATCACGCGCAATGACTGCACAACTTATCGACGGCAAATCGATCGCCGCCAGCCTGCGCCAGCAGATCGCCCAACGTGTCACCGAGCGTCGCCAGCAAGGCCTGCGCACGCCCGGCCTTGCGGTGATCCTGGTCGGCAGCGATCCTGCCTCTCAGGTTTATGTCTCGCACAAGCGTAAAGACTGTGAAGAGGTCGGCTTTCTATCCCAAGCCTATGACCTGCCTTCCGAAACCACTCAAGAAGCGCTGACCGAGCTGATCGATCGCCTGAACGACGATCCTGCAATCGACGGCGTTCTGCTTCAGCTTCCGCTTCCCGAACACCTTGACGCCTCCAGGCTGCTGGAACGCATTCGTCCGGATAAAGACGTCGACGGTTTCCATCCTTATAACGTCGGTCGCCTGGCCCAGCGTATCCCGCTGCTGCGCCCCTGCACCCCCAAAGGCATCATGACCCTGCTGGAAAGCACCGGTGTCGACCTTTACGGGATGGATGCCGTGGTTGTCGGCGCGTCCAATATCGTTGGCCGCCCGATGGCCATGGAATTGCTGCTGGCCGGTTGCACCGTGACCGTCACCCACCGCTTTACCAAGGACCTGGCCGGTCATGTCGGCCGTGCGGACCTGGTTGTTGTCGCCGCTGGCAAGCCGGGCCTGGTCAAGGGCGAATGGATAAAGGAAGGCGCAATCGTGATCGATGTCGGCATCAACCGTCAGGACGACGGCAAGCTGGTCGGTGACGTGATCTACGAAACCGCCCTGCCCCGCGCCGGCTGGATCACTCCGGTACCGGGCGGCGTAGGCCCGATGACCCGTGCCTGCCTGCTGGAAAACACCCTTTACGCCGCTGAAACCCTGCACAGCTGAGTTTCAACGCGGACACTGACAGCGTGACGATGAACCCCGCCCCCTGGCGGGGTTTTTTTTGCCTGCAAAACGACCTCGACCACCCGACGGAAAATGACTTTTTTTTCATGTTTCTCAGGACTTTCACCTGTTACTTGATCAACCATCGACAGTTATTCAGCCATACTCCAGAATGTCGCGCTTTTTACGAAATAGCCCGTTACAAAACGGCTTATCAACACCTTATGAGTCTGCCAGCGTGAAAATCCGTCTTTCCATCCTGAGCCTATTTTTTGCAGTTACAGGGACTTTCATCACGCCAATCGCCAACGCTGGCGAAACCACCGCAGCCCCGCGAGATACTTCACATCTCAAGATCGCTTCCGGCAGCGCCCTGCTCGTGGATATGCAGACCAATAAAGTCATCTACGCCAGCAATCCTGACGTGGTCGTCCCCATCGCTTCAGTCAGCAAGCTGATGACGGGCCTGGTGGTGGTTGAAGCCCGCCAGAACATGGACGAATACATCAATATCAACATCAGCGACACGCCGGAAATGAAAGGTGTGTACTCGCGGGTCAAGCTCAACAGCGAAATGCCGCGCCGGGAAATGCTGCTGATCGCCTTGATGTCATCGGAAAACCGCGCCGCCGCGAGCCTGGCGCACCACTATCCAGGTGGCTACGCCGCGTTTATCGCCGCGATGAACGCCAAGGCCAAGGCGCTGGGCATGACCAACACCCACTTCGTCGAGCCCACCGGCCTGTCGCCGCGCAACGTATCCACCGCCCGCGACCTGAGCAAACTGCTGGTCGCTGCACACAGGTACCCATTGTTGACCGAGCTGAGTACCACCAAGGAAAAAACCGTGTCGTTCCGCAAGCCCAACTACAGCCTGGGTTTCCGCAACACCGACCATCTGGTCAACAAAGCGAACTGGAACATCGAGCTGACCAAGACCGGTTTCACCAACGAGGCTGGTCACTGCCTGGTGCTGGTGACACATATGGCGAATCGCCCGGTTACGCTGGTGATCCTCGACGCCTACGGCAAGTACACCCACTTTGCCGATGCCACGCGAATTCGCAACTGGGTCGAAACCGGGCACAGTGCTGACGTGCCCTCTGTGGCCCTGCAGTACAAATCGGACAAGAACCTCAAGCAACGCCAAAGCGGCGTGGTTGAAGCCTCGAAGTAACAAATCGGCAACGCACGAAAAGCCCCGATCATTCGGGGCTTTTTTTCGCCCGACATTCAGTCGTTGGGCAACGGCATCTGGTCGTCATCCGGGATACCGTCGCCGGTGCTTGGATCTCTCCAACCCTTCGGCTTTTCAGTGGGCACCACCGTTGGCCGCGCCAGAGGGTCCCTCAACGGGCTGTCGGGATCCATCACTGGATCGGTGCTTTGCTCGGGGGTTGTGGGGACAGTTTCCGGACGTTTGTCGTCGAAACTGGAATCGGTAGACATACGCACCTCCATTGGACCTAAGGCTTCAGATTACCCAGTGGATCATAGGGCTTGGCCGGAGCCTTGGGGTTGTCACCCGGTTTCACGTCCCTCGGTGCCTTGGCGGGCCCGATCGGGTCGACCTGAGGATCGGCAAGGTCCGGGGAATCGGGATCGAAACCCAGCTCATTGCCAGACGAGTGTTCAGCCAAGTGCGGACCGACGGGCGCTTTGGAATGAGCCATGGGTGCCTCCTGATCTCGGCCCGAAGTAATGTTTCGGGCCCTTAAGATCAGAGGCTGGCGATGGGCGATGGTGCCCGGCGGGTGACCAACGGACTTACTGGCTGGCCAGGGCTTTTTTCGCCCTGGCGGCGGCCTGCTCCTGACCGGCCTGGGCCAGATCGTTGGCGGCCTTGAGCCAACGCTGCTGATCGACCTGGGCCGGGATTTGCGTCGGATTCTGGATCAGCACGGCCCACCCTCCGGCGTCCTTGAACGCCGACTCGAAGGAGCTGAAGCTCATCAGCTCGCGGTGATTCATCCCGGCCCGCAACAGGACCGTCTGCTTCTGGCGGTTGTAGCCGGCCAGAATGGCGTAACGCGGTTCGGCCCACATGGCCGAGCCTTCGGTAAAGCGCACCATCACCGGATAACCGGCGGCGACTTGGGTCAACAAGGCCGCAAGGTTGCTGTCCAGGGGATAAACGACCATCCCGTACTCGCGGGCCAGGTTCTGCATGTTCTGTTGTAACTGGGCTTCGCCCCCCGGCAAATGCAAGGGTTTGTCGAGCAGCCCCGGGGTAATCACGATGCCCTGCTGGGACAGCATGCTGGCCAGCACTTGCGGCCCGCTTTGGTATGCATCGCCCCGGTAGAACCGGCCGCTGAGTTCGACTCGCTCCGGCAAGCGCTTGATCTCGGGCGCAACGCTCCCGGCACAGCCCGCCAGGCTTGCCACGCAACCGGCGATCAGCATGGCCGACAAAATTCGAGAAAATACCCGCACCATCATCTCTCTCTTGTTCAGGTTCAGACGCCAGGCAATCCCATTCCCGGCTTGGTCGTCGATCATAGGTCGCCGCGCCGCTACGGTATAGCTCTAAACGGTAGTGGAGTGAATTCGATAGAGCGAACTGGTTGGTGACAGACGACTTTCGGTCAATAGCCTGAAATGCAGCAACGGCTAGACTGTTCCCTGAAGAGATGACAGCGAAGCGTGAGTGCCCAAAGAAGGGCAAAGAGGAGGCACAGATGAGCCTGACCATGATCATAGTAATGTTGGTTTGCGGCTGGCTGGCGGTAGCCGCCGCCATGCTGTGGGGCGTGCTGCGCATTACTCGCCGCCACCATCACCCTGTCCAGCCAGCCCCTGCGCCAGAAGCGGACGAGACGTCGAACCAACACGCCAACGCTCACTGACACCACCTTTATCCGATACCAACAAAAACGGCCGCCTGCACTCCTTGGAGTCCAGGCGGCCGTTTCTATTAGCGTGGGTTAAGCCTCAGTGGCCACCTGCTTCTGCCTGGCCCGGCGGGACATCATGTTCAACACCTCGATCGAAGCCGAGAATGCCATGGCCGCATAGACGTAGCCTTTCGGTACATGGGCGCCGAAGCCTTCGGCGATCAGCGTCATGCCGATCATGATCAGGAAGCCCAGGGCCAGCATCACCACCGTCGGATTGTCGTTGATGAACTTGGCCAGCGGATCAGCCGCCAGCAACATCACCAGTACCGACACCACCACCGCGATGACCATGATAGGCAAATGCTCGGTCATGCCGACAGCGGTAATGATGCTGTCGATGGAGAACACCATGTCCAGCATCAGGATCTGACCGATCGCGGCAGCGAAGCCCAGGGTCACGGTCGAGGTCGCCGACTTCGGATCTTCCGGTGCCGGGTCCATGCTGTGATGGATCTCGGTGGTTGCCTTCCACAACAGGAACAGGCCACCGGCAATCAGGATCATGTCTTTCCAGGAGAGCGCGTGGCCGAGAATCTCGATCACCGGTGCGGTCAACTGGACGATGAACGCGATGGTGCTCAGCAAGCCCAGACGCAGGATCAACGCCATGCCGATACCAATGCGCCGAGCCCGCTGTCGATTGTGCAAGGGCAGCTTGTTGGTCAGGATCGAGATGAAGATCAGGTTATCGATGCCGAGCACGATCTCCATCACAATCAGGGTGGCAAGGGCGACCCAGGCGGTGGGGCTGGCGGCAAGTTGTAAAAGGTAGTCCATGGGTCAGTCCTGACTCGTTGTAATACGGTTTAGATTTCCTGGGAGGAAGATTCGGTTTTTTCCGATTCTTTTTCCGATGATTCTTTTTTGCTGATCAACCCGCTGGTGGCGTCACTGAGTGCTTGCTCGGCGGCCTTGTGGGTATCGTCAATCGCCTGTTTGGCGCTTTCGGCAGCCTTGCCCATCAATTGTTGCGCGCTTTTCTCGGCCTGGTCGCAACCGGCCAGTACCAGTAAAGACGTGATCAACAGTGCCGTGGCTTTAAGCTTCATGATGCTTTCCTCGATAGAACGAACGGGACCTAAACGATGGCCCGTTGATAGCGATGCATTCTAGGGAAATGAATACTTCAGGAAAATTCGTATTTTCAGCGGTTATACTTCGATTTTTACGAAGTGTTAGACACCATGCTCAACTATCGGCAATTGCATTACTTCTGGGTGGTGGCCAAGACCGGCAGCATCGTGCGTGCCTGCGAGCAGCTCAATCTCACGCCACAAACCATCAGCGGGCAGATTTCATTACTGGAACAGACCTTTGGCATTGAATTGTTCCGGCGCGTCGGACGGCAACTCGAACTGACCGAGGCCGGCCGCCAGGCCCTGCCCTACGCTGAACAAATGTTCCAGCTCGGTGGCGAACTGGAACTGATGCTGCGGGCACAACCCAATGAACAGCAGATCCTGTTTCGCGTCGGCGTGGCCGACGTGGTGCCCAAGTCCATCGTCTATCGCCTGATTGCACCGACCATGGAACTGAGCGAACCGCTACGCATCACGTGCCGCGAAGACAAGCTTGAACGTTTGTTGGCCGACCTGGCGATCCAGCGCCTGGACCTGGTGATCTCCGACAGCCCGATGCCGTCGCACCTGGACATCAAGGGCTACAGCCAGAAACTTGGTGAGTGCGGGATCAGCTTCTTCGCCACCCCGGAACTGGCGGCACGTTATGGACACGACTTTCCGCGCAATCTGCACGGTGCGCCGCTGCTGATTCCCGGGCCGGAAACCGTGGTGCGCAGCCGCTTGCAACGCTGGTTCGCCGAGCAGCAGATCCAGCCAAAAATTGTCGGTGAGTTCGACGACAGCGCCCTGATGCAGGCCTTCGGCCAATCCGGCAGCGGAATCTTCATTGGCCCGAGCGTGATTGCCGATGAAGTGCAACGCCAGTATGGCGTGGAGGTGATTGGCCAGACCGACGCGGTGAGCGAGTCGTTCTATGCCATCTCAGTGGAACGCAAGGTCAAGCACCCCGGCATTGTCGCCATTACCGAAGGTGCCCGACGCGAGCTGTTTACAGCGCTGTAACCTCTTCGCGCGGCTTGAAGGTCATCAGGGCGATGGCCAGCAGTATCGAAGCCAGAATGAAAGCGGCGGCCGCAAAGCCAAGGCCTTGCAGGCCAACACTGTCGATCACCCGGCCACCGATCATCGCGCCCAGACCGATACCGAGGTTGCCCCCGGCGATGTTCAACGACGCGGCAAACGCCGGTGCTTCGGGCGCAGCTTTCATCAGGCGCACATGGCTGACCAGGAACAACGCCGCCTGGGTCACGCCCCAGATGCCCATCGCCGCCGCCAGACCGAGCGGCGAATGGATGTTCGGCACCAGCGCCACCAGGCCGGCAATCATGAATGCACAGAACATCATCGACGCCATCAGCGGATGACGATCCACCGCCCGGCCACCCAGGGAGTTACCGATCAGCCCGACCGCGCCGAAGCCCATCAGGCACCAGCCAACCACGGTGCCGTTGAACCCGGCCAGTCGTTCAAGGATGTCCGCCAGATAGGTGTACGCGGTGAACATGCCGCTGAACACAATCACTGACAGCAGCACGTGACCGAGCATCAGCGGGCTGCGCAGGATCTTGAACTGCGAGCGAAAGCTCACCTGATGCTGGTGCAGGTTGGTCTTGGGCAGATAGATAAACAGCAGCAACGCCTTGGCAAAGGCGATGACCGCCAGAATCGCGAAGGCACTGCGCCAGCCAAACGCATCGGAAATCAGCGTGCCCACGGGAATGCCGAATACCGTAGCGCAAACGATGCCGAAGCCGATCTTGGCGATGGCGCGACCGGCGTAATCCGGCCCGACGATGTCCACCGCCGTTTCGCTGGCCAAGGCCCAGAACACCGGCAGCCCCAGCGCCGGGATCAAGCGGGCAAACGCCATCACCCAGATATTCGGCGCCAGCGCCGCGAGCGTGTTGGCCAGGCCGAACATGATCAGCACCGAGATGAACAGCTTGCGGCGCTCGAAGCGAGCGAAATACGCCGTCAGGAACGGCCCGAACGCGGCCACGGTGAAAGCAAACAGGGTCACCAGCAAACCGGCCTGCGGGATGCTGACCTCCAGGTCCCGGGCGATAGCTGGCAACAGGCCAACGATGATGAATTCCGTGGTCAGCACCGTGAAGCCGGCGGCGGACAACAGAAGAATGGGCAACAGCATGCAAAACTCCAGAAAACGAAAACACCAGCGATAGCCCGAAGGCCCACTGGCAGACATGAAAATGAGGATGGCGAATCTTAACAGAGTGTTTTCGGATGCGGTTGCTCGAACCTGCCTATCTCGTTGAATGCCAGGGTGGCAGTTCGTCACAGGTCTGAAAGATAGCTCCTACGCTGTGATAAAGTCCGCGCCCTTTGTGGCGAGGGAGCTTGCTCCCTCGCCACAGGAATCAGCGCTGGCATTAGCCCCGTGTTCCCCTCTCGGTTTCCCGCCTGCGGCCTGCCCTGCTTGTTGCTGCAACTGCGGCGAAACCATGCACTTATAAAAAACCAGAGATGCCGTTTTATGACTGCTTCATCCCCTTCTCTATTGCAACGCCTTAAACGCTTGAGCCTGGTCACACAGATCGTGATTGGCCTGATCGCCGGTATTGCCCTGGCGCTGATTGCCCCCGACCTGGCGAAGTCCACGGCGTTCATCGGCAAAGTGTTTGTCTCGGCGCTGAAAGCCGTCGCGCCGATTCTGGTGTTCGTGCTGGTCATGGCGTCGATTGCCAACCACAAACACGGTCAGGAAACCCACATCCGGCCGATTCTGTTCTTGTATCTGCTGGGCACTTTCGCCGCGGCCGTGGTCGCGGTGGTTGCCAGCATGACGTTCCCGTCGAGCCTGGTGCTGTCGACCCAGGACGTCGCGGTGACTGCGCCAGGCGGGATTGGCGAAGTGTTGCAAAGCCTGTTGCTGAGCGTGGTCGATAATCCGGTCAGCGCCCTGATGAATGCCAATTTCATCGGCATCCTGGCGTGGGCCATCGGTATGGGCATTGCCATCCGCCACGCCGGCGACACCACCCGTGAAGTGCTGGGCGACCTGTCCAACGGCGTGACGGTGATCGTGCGTCTGGTGATCAGCTTCGCCCCGCTGGGCATCTTCGGCCTGGTGGCATCGACCCTGGCCACTTCCGGTTTCGGCGCCTTGATCGGCTATGCGCACCTGCTGGCTGTGCTGCTGGGCTGCATGCTGTTCGTGGCGCTGGTGATGAACCCGCTCATCGTGTTCTGGAAACTGCGTCGCAACCCGTACCCGCTGGTGCTGACCTGCCTGCGCGAAAGCGGCATCACGGCGTTCTTCACCCGTAGTTCGGCGGCGAACATTCCGGTCAACCTGGAGTTGAGCAAGCGACTGGGCCTGCACGAAGACACCTACTCGGTATCGATCCCGCTGGGCGCGACCATCAACATGGCCGGCGCGGCAATCACCATCACCGTGCTGACCCTGGCGGCCGTGCACACGCAGGGCATCGCCGTGGACATTCCCACCGCGATCCTGCTGAGCGTCGTCGCGGCAATCTGCGCCTGCGGTGCTTCGGGTGTGGCCGGTGGTTCGCTGTTGCTGATTCCACTGGCCTGCAGCCTGTTCGGCATCCCGAGCGAAATCGCCATGCAGGTGGTCGCGGTCGGCTTCATCATCGGCGTGTTGCAGGACTCGGCGGAGACTGCGCTGAACTCCTCCACCGATGTGTTGTTCACCGCCGCGGCTTGCCTGGGTGAAGAGGCAAAAGCAGAACGCCTGGCCTGACACAAATCCTTGTAGGAGTGAGCCTGCTCGCGATAGCGTTTAATCATTCAACATAGATGTCGCCTGATACTCCGCCATCGCGAGCAGGCTCACTCCTACAGGAACCGTGGTGTAGCTGATAAATGCGTACACATGAAAAAGCCCCCGCAACCTGAGGTTGCGGGGGCTTTTTTGTGCCTGGACGGTTTAGAACGCGCCCATGTAGTCGCGCTTGCCCACTTCCACGCCGTTGTGGCGCAGCAGTGCGTAAGTGGTGGTGACGTGGAAGAAGAACTGCGGCAGGCCGTAGGTCAGCAGGTAGGACTGGCCGCTGAAGCGCTTCTCTTTAGGCGTGCCCGGACGGGTGACGATCTCGATGCCTTCCTTGCCGTTGATCTGCGCAGGCGTAATGCTGCCGATGAAAGCCAGGGCCTTGGCGATCAGCGCTTGCAAATCCGCGAAGGTGGTTTCTGTGTCGTCGTACTTCGGCAATTCGACTTCGGCCAGGCGACCGGTAACGCCCTTGCTGAAATCAACGGCGATCTGCACCTGACGCACCAGCGGGAACATGTCCGGGAACAGGCGCGCTTGCAGGAAGGCGTTAGGGTCGATGTTTTTTTCGGTGGCGTGAGCTTCGGCTTTTTTCAGTACATCGCTCAGAGCGTTGAGCATTTGCTGGAAAACAGGCACGGAAGCGTCGTACAGGGAAATGGTCATGGCAGGTCTCGTGTGGTGACAGAGGGAAACGTCGGCCGATTATAGCCGCGCGCCGCCCTCCCGAGACCGGACTTTTTCAGCTGCCGTACACTTTGGCCGCCGGAACGGCCTGAGCCACCAACTGTGCAACGGCGTCGCCCATCTCGCCGACCGCCCAACGGCCCTGGCGATCCAGTTGCGGACCACGGCGCCAGCCGTCGGCGATGGACAACTTGCCGCCCTCGACCTCGAACATCTGCCCGGTCACCTCGGCGGAAGCCTCGGAGCCGAGCCACACCACCAACGGCGCGACGTTTTCCGGGGCGAAGTAATCGAAGCCTTCTTCCGGTTTTTTCATGGTGTCGGCGAACACTTGCTCGGTCATCCCGGTGCGAGCGGCCGGGGCCAAGGCGTTGGCGGTGATCCCGTAGCGGCGCAGTTCAGCCGCCTGCACCAGCGTCAGCGAGGCAATACCGCCCTTGGCCGCCGCGTAGTTGGACTGGCCAATGGAGCCCTGCAAACCGGCGCCGGAACTGGTGTTGATGATCCGCGCATCGACCTTGGCGCCACCCTTGGCCTGCTCGCGCCAGTACTTCACGGCGTGACTGGAAATGCAGAAGTGGCCTTTGAGGTGCACGGCCACCACGGCATCCCAGTCGGCTTCGCTGAGGCTGGCGAACATGCGGTCGCGGCAGATGCCGGCGTTGTTGACCACCACGTTCAGGTCGCCGAAGGTTTCGATGGCCTGGCGCACGATCAGCCCCGCCGAGTCATAGCGGGTGATGTCGTCGCTGTTGGCCACGGCGCTGCCACCCTGGCCGAGGATTTCGCCGACCACGGCCAGCGCCGCTTCGCGGTTGATGTCGTTGACCACCACTTTCGCGCCTTCGGCAGCGAAGGCCAGCGCGTAGGAGCGGCCCAGGCCACCGCCGGCACCGGTGATGATCACCACACGGTTTTCACAGATCTTCATGTTCTACATCCTTCAAATTCATCACGGGTCAACACAATCCCTGTAGGAGCGAACCTGCTCGCGATAGTGGTGGGTCAGCCAACATTGATGTAGCTGACACTACGTCTTCGCGAGCAGGCTCGCTCCTACAGGATCGGTGTGCATCCTGGTTTACAAGCGTTCGATGATCGTTACGTTGGCCTGGCCGCCGCCTTCGCACATGGTCTGCATGCCGAAGCGACCGCCGCTGCGTTCCAGTTCATGCAGCAAGGTGCACATCAAGCGGGTGCCGGTGGCGCCCAATGGATGACCGAGGGCAATCGCGCCGCCGTTGACGTTGGTCTGTTCATGGGGATAACCGGTCTCTTTCAACCAGGCCATGGCCACCGACGCGAAGGCTTCGTTGATCTCCACCCGGTCGATATCTTCCAGCTTCATCCCGGCACGCTTGAGTGCGTAGGCGGTGGCCGGGATCGGCGCAGTGAGCATCCAGATAGGGTCTTCGGCGCGCACGCTCAGGTGATGGATGCGTGCCCGTGGCGTCAGGCCGTAACGCTTGAGCGCCGCCTCCGAGACAATCAGCATCGCGCTGGCCGCGTCACAGGTCTGGCTCGACACCGCGGCGGTCACCCGGTCGCAGCCGAACAGGACTTCCAGCTCGGCCATTTTTTCCAGGCTGGTCTGGCGTGGCGTTTCGTCATGCAGCACGCCGGCCAGTGGCACGATTTCGCGATTGAAGCGGCCTTGCTCGATGGCCTGCAAGGCACGTCGATGGGACTCAAGCGAATAGGCTTCAAGCTGGGCCCGGGACAGGTCCCACTTTTCCGCGATCATCTGCGCCGAACGGAACTGCGTTGGCGGTTGCGCGCCATAGCGCCGCACCCAGCCTTCGGAACCGCTGAACGGATCGGTGAAGCCCAAGGGCTCGGCGGCGATCATCGCCGAGGAAATCGGGATCTGGGTCATGGTCTGCACGCCACCGGCGACGACCACGTCCTGAGTGCCGCTCATCACTGCTTGCGCCGCGAAGTGCACCGCTTGCTGAGACGAACCGCACTGGCGATCGATGGTGGTACCCGGCACCGATTGCGACAGGCCGGCCGCCAGCCAACTGGTGCGGGCGATGTCACCGGCCAGCGGGCCGATGGTGTCGACACAGCCGAAAATCACGTCGTCGTAATCCTCGTCGGGAATGGCGTTGCGCTCGACCAGCGCACGCAACACATGGGCGCCCAGGTCGGCGGCGTGGATCTGGCTCAGACCACCCTTGCGCCGCCCGGTAGGCGTACGCAGGGCGTCGACGATATAAGCTTCAGGCATGGTCTACCTCGGTGAAAAAATTGAAATCTGGTATTGAGAGCGCCGAAAAACCTGTGGGAGCGAGCTTGCTCGCTCCCACAAGGGGGGCGTCCCCCTTACTGACTGGTTAGAACGTATTGCCCGCACCCAGCTCTGGGTTACCGTCAAACAGGGCCGCGCGTATCCGCCCCTTGTGATGACCACGGTCGCCCCAGACCTTGTCCAGCGCCCAGGCGCGTTTCATGAACAGATGCAGGTCGACTTCCCAGGTGTAACCCATGGCGCCATGGGCCTGGATGGTGTTCTTCGCCGCAAGCATTGCCGCTTCCGCCGTTGCCAGCTTGGCGTGGGACACCAGCACGTCGTGCCCCGGCTGCTGCTCGGCCAGCGCATAAGCGGCACGGTAGAGCGGGCCTTTTGCGAACTCGATCTGCACCGCGACGTTGGCCATCAAGTGCTTGACCGCCTGGAACGAGCCCACCGGTTTACCGAACTGCTTGCGCTCGAAGGTGTAGTCCACTGCCAGGTCGACCATGCGCTTGGCCAGCCCCAGCAATTGCGCAGCACTGGCGAGGGCGCCACGGTTGAAGGTGGCCGCCCACAGTTGCCGTCCTTGTTCACCGCTGGCCACGCACGTGGCAGGTGTTGGCGTCCACTCGACCTGGAACAACTGCCGGCTCGGATCAACCGACTCGTTGCGGGTCAAGCGCACGGCATCACGCTCCAGGGCATGCACTTCGTCACCATTGGCCAGCAACAGTAGATCGGCAACGTGGGCATCGCTGACCAGCGGATTACCTGGCTCGGAAACCGCGAGACGCGCTCGGCCCTCGGCCACTCGCGACAACCATTTTTGTTTGAGTGGCGCTTGTTGCTCATCCAGTGCGGCGAGCAGCGGAACGCCGACCAGCATGGTGTCCACCAGCGGTTCGGGCAGCCCGGCGTAACCGCATTCCTGGGCAATCAGCACGAAGTCCAGCTCATTCATGCCCATGCCGTCCTGCGCCTCGGGCACGGTCAGGGCGGTCAGGCCCAGCTCCACCAGTTGTGCCCAGAGCTGATCACTGCGCCCGCTGTCGCTCTGCCACAGTTCGCGAATGCGTTCCGGAGTGACTTCGTTGATCAAGAAGCTGCGGACGTTGTCCTGAAACAGCAGTTGGTCGCGGCTGAAACTAAAGTCCATGGTCTATTCCTCAGGCACGCGGCATGCCGAGCATGCGTTCGGCAATGATGTTGCGCTGGATCTCGTTGGTGCCGGCGTAGATCGGCCCGGCCTGGGCAAACAGGAAACCTTCCAGCCAATGGCCGACGTCACCGGCCGCCGGGGCATCGGGCAGCAGTTCGCCACGCAAGCCGAGAATGCTCATGGCGGTGTCGTGCATGCGCTGGTCAAGTTCGGACCAGAAGATCTTGTTGGTCGACGACTCCGGCCCGATCTTGCCGCCCTGCACAAGTTGCGAAGCAGTCATGTAGGTGCTCAGGGTGTAGGCCTCGGCATCCAGCCAGGCGCGCATCACGGCCTCACCAATGGCCGGATCGCGGTCGGCGTGCTCACGATTGGCCAGGTACAGCTGCACCAGGCGCTTGGCGGTTTCCTGGAAGCGCGCCGGTGAACGCAGCAACAAGCCGCGCTCGAAACCGGCGGTGGACATCGCCACATGCCAGCCCATGCCTTCGCCACCGAGGGCGTTCTCCACCGGCACCTTGACGTCGTCGAAGAAGATCTCGGCGAAACCCGGCAAACCGTTGAGCTGCGGAATCGGCCGCACGGTGATGCCAGGCGTGTCCAGCGGCAGCAGGATGAAGGTCAGGCCGTGATGTCGCTGGGACTGCGAGTCGGTACGGAAAATACCGAACGCCCAATCCGCCCACACCGCACGGGTCGACCAGGTTTTCTGGCCGTTGATCACGTAGTGGTCACCCACCCGTTCAGCCTTGGAACGGATCGCCGCCATGTCGGAACCGGCACCCGGCTCGGACCAGGCCTGGGCCCAGATGTCTTCGCCTGTGGCCATGCGCGGCAGGAATCGCGCTTTCTGCTCTGCGCTGCCGTACTCCATCAGGGTCGGGCCGAGCAGGAAGATACCGTTCTGGTTGACCCGTGCCGGTGCCCCGGAACGGTAGTATTCCTCTTCGAAAATCAGCCACTCGATCAGGTCGCAGCCGCGCCCGCCGAGTTCGGTCGGCCAGGTGACCATGCCCCAACGGCCTTCATTGAGCTTGGCTTCCCAGGCCCGGTGCTGGGCAAAGCCAGACTCGGTGTCGAACGATTGCAGCGGTTCACTCGGTACATTGGCCGCCAGCCAGGTCCGCGCCTCGGCGCGAAAGGCCTGCTGGGCCGGGGTATAAGTCAGGTCCATGGATATGCCTTCAGCCGTTGAATCGGGCATCGCGTTTCTCGACGAACGAGTCGCGTGCTTCCTGAGAGTCCAGTGAGCGATAGGCTTCGAGGGTGAAGCCTTGCTCCCAGCGGTATTTGTCTTCCAGATTGCCGTCTTCGATGCCGCTCAGCGCTTCCTTGGCCAGGCTGATCATGCCGGGGCTCTTGGCGGCGATGGTGCGGGCGATCTGCAACGCGGCTTCGCGCAAGTCTTCGCGCTTGACCACCCGCTCCACCGCGCCCAGGCGGTAGGCTTCTGCGGCGTCGATGGCCTCGCCGGTGAAGTACATGTGGCGGACTTTCTGCACCGGGAACAGGCGCTGCAAATGCGCACCGCCGCCCATGGCCCCGCGATCCACTTCCGGCACGCCGAAGGTGGCGCACTCGGACGCGACGATGATGTCGGCGGCGCCGCAGATACCGATGCCGCCGCCCAGCACGAAGCCGTGCACGGCCACGATCACCGGTTTCGGGTTGCGGTGGATGGCCTTGAAGCTGTCGTAGTTGCCCTTGTTCACCGCGACGATCAGGTTGCCGTCGGCGGCCAGTTCCTTGATATCGACCCCGGCGCAGAAGCCGCGGCCTTCGGCACGGATCACGATCACCCGCACATCGCTGTTGCGACCCAGGCCCTCGATCTCGCTGGCGATATCGGCCCAGCCCTGGCAATTGAAGGCGTTGACCGGTGGTCGGTTGAAGACCAGTTCGGCAATGCCGTTATCGATACTGACGCTAAATGGTTTCATGGTTTCCTTCCTTCACAATGCATGGCCCCTTACGACACACGGCGGCACAGCTCGCCCAGGCGCGCTTCGGCGTCGCGGACGATCTGTTCAATCAATTGGGCGCAGCTGGGCAAGCTGTCGATGGATGCGGCGATCTGCCCGGCGGGCAACACGCCCGCGGCCGGTTGCCCGTCGACCATGGCTTTCTGGATCACCATCGGCGCGTTGGCGGCCATGATGCTTTGCGCGGCGGTCAACTCTCCACTGCCGCGCATCTTCAGCGCGCTGGTGAACAACTGGGTCAGGCTCATGCCGGTGTGGCGGCGGTAGGCCAGGCCACTCTGCAAGGCCAGCAACAGGCGCTTGAGGCCGCCGCTGTTTTCCAGCTGATTGAGCAATTCGTTGCGGATCATCCGTTGCGGCATGCCGTCGATGGCGCGGCTGATGATGATCGCCGCCGGGTCCTTGACCGCCAGGTAACGGGCCAGTGTTTCCTGCGGCACCGGGCTGTCGGCGCACATCAGGAACCGCGTGCCCATGGCGATGCCTTCAGCACCGTAGGCCAAGGCCGAAACCAGGCCCTTGCCGTCCTTGAAACCACCGGCCGCCACCACGGGCACCGACACGGCATTGACCACTTGATCAAGCAGCATCGAGGTCGGTACGGAACCGGTATGTCCCCCGCCCTCGCCGCCCTGTACGGTCACCGCATCGGCGCCCATTTCCACGGCTTTCTGCGCATGCTTGAGCGCGCCCACTGTGGGAATGCACACCACGCCGGCATCCTTCAGGCGGCTGATCATTTGCTTGCCCGGCGAACGGCTGTAGCTGACCGCCCGGACTTTATGGCGCAACACCAGCTCGACGATCTCGCTGGCATTGGCTTGGTACATATGGAAATTCACCCCAAACGGCTGATCGGTCAGGCGCCGGGTTTCGATAATCGCCGCTTCCATCTGCTGCGGTTCGATGGTCGCCCCGGCGAGAAAACCGAAACCACCGGCATTGCCCGTGGCGGCCACCAGTTTCGGGTCGGTGACCCAGCCCATCGCGGTCTGGATGATCGGGTAGCGGCAACCGAGCAGTTCAGTCAAACGGGTATTCAACGAGATCGCCATGCTCACGCCTCGCCCGTTTTGCGCTGGGAACTGGCCATGGCCTTGGCGTCGTAACCGCCGAGGCGGTCGCCGGACACCAGTTCATTGTGGGCATGGGCGAAGTGATGCAGGCCGAACACCATGTCCATGGTCGCGCGCTTGCCCATCAAATCTTCGGCGTTGTTCACCGCTTGCTTGCTCAGCTGCAGGCCCAGGCGCGGCATCTGCGCGATGCGCCCGGCGATGTCGAGGGTTTGTTGCTCCAGCTCGTCGCGAGCAACCACCCGATTGAGCATGCCCATCTGATAGGCACGCGGTGCCGGCATGCGCTCGCCGAGGAACAGGAACTCCTTGGCGATGCGTGGGTTCAGTTCATGCACGTGGGCGAAATACTCCACCCCCGGAATGCCCATGCGCACCACCGGATCGGCAAAGTAAGCATCCTCGCTGGCGACGATCAGGTCGCAGACCCAGGCCAGCATCAAGCCACCGGCAATGCACGCGCCCTGGACCATCGCGATGGTCGGCTTGGGCATCTCGCGCCAGCGACGGCACATGCCCAGATAGACTTCCTGCTCCCGGGCATAGAGAAACTCGCCACCCGGTTTGTTCACATGGTCGTACCACAGGCTGGCGCGGTCGAAGCTCTTGTCGACGTCGCGGCCGGGCGTGCCGATGTCATGCCCGGCGGAGAAATGCTTGCCGGCGCCACGCAGCACAATGACCTTCACTTCATCGTCATCGCAGGCCCGGCGAAACGCCGCGTCCAGCGCATAGGTCATCTGCGAGTTCTGCGCGTTGTGGAACTCGGGGCGGTTCATGGTGACCAGGGCCACCGCGCCACGCACCTCGTACAGCACCACCTCGGCCTGATTGTTATCGTTATGTTCAGCCATCACTTTTCTCCGCAACGCGTTGCTCAGCGTTGGCCTGGCGGGTTGTCTTTGAGTTGCAGGGCGCGCAGGTTGTGCGGGTCCAGACGCTGAATCAGCTGCAACTGCTCGGCCGTCGGTGCTGCCGTGGTCGGGCAATCGTCCGGCACGTGCAGCTCGAAGCCGGTGTTGTCCTGGACTTGCGCCGCCGTCACGCCGGGGTGCAGCGAACGGATGCGCATCTGCCGCTGCGGGCCCTGGAAGTCCAGGATGCAGAGGTCGGTGATGATCAGGCGGATGTCAATGTCGTCCAGCGACCAGCCCCGCGCCAGGCGAGCCGGGTTGTAGCCGACCGAGGCGACCATATCGACCTCGCCTTCGACGAACACTCGGCGGTTATGGCTCGGCACGCAAAACGAGTTGGCGTGGCTGATCGAGTTGCCGGGGAAACCGCGTACGCCAAGCATCTGCGCCTTGGGTTTGGCGTAGTCGCCGATGCAGGAAATGTTCGCCTGACCGTAACGGTCGATCTGGGTCGGGCCGACCAGGGCATGACGCTTGCCACCCCAGACGTTGTCGAAAATCCGCGAGAAACCCATCCAGCTGTCACGCTTGGGTTCATAGCCTTTGCGCGCGCCCAACGGCACCGGTTCGGCAACCATGTAGGCTTCGGAGTCGGTCATCAGCAGTTGCGGGTTGCTGGTCAACATGGCCAGCGATGCCGCCAGACGCGGGATCACGCCGATGCCGGAGGCCAGAACCTCGCCGTCTTCGCGCCAGGCTTCGGAGGCCGCGCAGATCATCAACTCGGCGAGGCTGTAATCAGTAGTGCTCATCGAAAGGCTCCTTAGAAAATCGGCAACGGCAGTTCACGGATCGCAGCCAGGCCGCCGACCTTTTCCAGATACTGTTCGTGGGTGCAGTCGACATAGTCGCGGACATAGCCCTGCCAGCCGTCGGCCACCTGGACCGTGGCGTTGTAGGCCTTGAAATGCGCGACGTCGAAACCGTACAGCGGCGCGCACGAAGACGGATGCGCCCCGCCCGGTACGTGGGCCACGGCGGTGGTCAGGTTGCGCTCCCAGAACACTTGATGGGCGTGGGCGCTGTCCTGATGGAAATACTCGCTGTCGACCAACTCATCGCAGGTCACGTAGCTGTGGGTCGCGGCCCGCACGAACAGGTCGTCCATGTAGTGATCCGGACCGCTGATCTGGCACACACCGCGTTTGTCGGCGCGGTCGACGTGGACCAGCGCCGCGTCGAGCTTGAGCGCCGGCATGGCCACCCAGTCCTTGCCATCGGCATAGGGCGAGGCAATCAACTTGATCTGGCGGTTGTGGCGTAGCACATCGGTGCCCAGACCCACGGCGGTCGGAATGAACGGCACATTCATCGCCGCCGCCCGCAGACCGAGCAGCAGCATACCTTCGTCGATTTCCATCACTTCCAGCGCCGCTTCCTGGCGCGCCTTGCGGAAATACGGCTCCAGCGGAATGAAGTCCAGGGAAACGAAGGCGAACACCAGTTTCTTGATCTTGCCGGCCGCGCAGAGCATGCCGACATCAGCGCCACCGTAGGCGACCACGGTCAGGTCCTTGAGGTCCGAACGCAGAATCTCGCGCACCAGCGCCATCGGCTTGCGGCGCGGGCCCCAGCCACCGATACCGATGGTCATGCCGTCACGCAGTTGGCCGACAATCTCGGCAGTGGTCATTTGCTTGTCCATCGTCTTGTTCCTCATTGGCGACCGACACTGAAGTCGTGGCCCCAGTGGCTGACCACG
Source organism: Pseudomonas sp. GL-RE-26 (assembly GCF_019956275.1). Classification (NCBI taxonomy): domain Bacteria; kingdom Pseudomonadati; phylum Pseudomonadota; class Gammaproteobacteria; order Pseudomonadales; family Pseudomonadaceae; genus Pseudomonas; species Pseudomonas sp. GL-RE-26. The sequence continues at coordinate 257,570 of NZ_JAHBDI010000022.1, read as the reverse complement.
GTGCTTTCGAACGGCGTGTGGCGGTCCCAGTCGACCACCAGGCCATCGCAGCCGTACTCCAGGTCAAACCCGGACGGGGTCTTGATATAGAAAGAAATCATCTGGTCGTTGGTGTGCTGGCCGAGGGTGGCCGACAGCTTCACGCCGTTGGCGTGAACGCGGTCGAGCGCACGGCCGACTTCGTCCAGCGCGTTGACCTCGACCATCATGTGCACGCAACCGTGGGGCATCGGGCACTCGAAAATCGCCAGCGAGTGGTGCCGGCCGTTGTTGCAGTGCAGGAAGTGAATGCGCTTTTGCGGCTCGGCCGGGTCCGGGGTGAAACGGACTTTCATCAGGTCCGACAGGCCGAAACCCATCACCTGTTCGTAGAAATCGCGGCAGCGTTCGAAGGCCGGCGCCGGCAGCACGACGTGGCCCATGCCGAGGTCGTTGGTGACAAAACCTTTGACGCCCACCGGCGAGACGAAACGGGCGAAGTCCTGCAACGGGCCCCAGAACAGTTCGTGGCGATTGCCATCCGGGTCGCTGAAGTGCACCAGTTCCTGGACCTTGCGCAGCTCCGCTTCAGCGGCGGTGCCACGGGTCACTTGCACGTCAGCCTGTTGCAGTTCGCTGACCGCCTGTTCCAGCGCCGCCTTGCCGGCGACTTCCCAGCCGCAGGCACCGAATCCGTTCTCGGCGTGCTTCTGTACCAGGATGCGGTAATGACGCTCGTCCATTTTCAGGTACAGCAGCTCATCGTCGCCGCTGACCATCATGCCCAACACCTGGCTTGCGTAGTGGCGCCATTGCGCCAGGTCGCTGGATAACAGGGTGACGTAACCCAGACCACGGATATCCATGGATGCACTCCTCGTTTTACTCAGGCCGTGCCGCCCTTCGGCTGGTGCCGGGGGAGACTTTATGTAGGGGCTATATGTAGGAGCTATTCAAACGGGTTCGGGGAGGGGCAACATCGTCCAATGGGACTAGCGGAAATGACGGGGTACACGCATTAAAAACTGTAGGAGTGAGCCTGCTCGCGATGAGGGCCTTACAGTCAACATTGATATTGAATGTAAGACCGCTATCGCGAGCAGGCTCACTCCTACAGGGGGGATGTGGTGTTGCGGGTTTATGCAGGCGGGTCGATTTGATCGAGCACGCGGTTCGCGGTGATTTCGGCCAGCATGACGCTATTGGAAATACCCAGCAGGGCATTGCGATCACCGCCCTCCAGATGATCCACCAGTTGATGCACCATCACATCCACCGAGGCCAGGGTCTCGACCAGATAGACCACCAGGGTTTCGGTCGTGGCCTCAGGGTCGACGGTAAACAGTGTGCTGATTGTTCGAGGGGTGGCTTTGATGTCGGCTGTCGAGGGGAAGTGGTAAGCGAGGGCACGCTCGGCGGCCTCGTTGAGTTTTTTTGAATCGGGTTCGTACGGGGATGCTGGATCGGTGTCCGGCGGGTTTGGTGTGACCTTGAACATATCTCAGGTTCCTAATGATGTGCCAACCTCCTGCTGCTAAACGAAGAGGGTGGCAGCTGCACGCAGGTTAGCAGACCGGGGAACCTAAGAAGCCGGCGCGCCCAAGGGCGCCCTGCGTACAGCCACCATCAAAATACAGGCACAAAACCTGACTGATAGAAGCGTCGTACGACTTAGGTTATACCCGAGCTGCTAAACCCGATCACTGATGAGCAGTGATGCGAATCAAGTTACCGAGGGGCCCCAAGGCGCACAAGCCGGCGGATTCTGGCGTACCTGTAGGCAACGACGCAAGGCGTTGTAGCTTTCATCAAGTAACGCTGACAGCCGTTAAACAGGCTCTATTCAAAGGCCAAATCGGTGGCGCGAACTAGCGCAATAACCTGTAGGAGCGAGCCTGCTCGCGATGGTCGTCAACGATAACGCAGAAAACCTGACACCCCGCGGCGTTCTCCGGTTTATCGCGAGCAGGCTCGCTCCTACAAGGGGTAGGCGGTGTTCAATCTTATCTGGCAGGCATAAAAAAACGGGCCTTGGGGACCCGTTGGAAAGGTGGCCTGACGTCCATGCCAGGCCTGAAATGCGATCACCTGTAGGAGCGAGCCTGCTCGCGATGGTCGTCAACGATAACGCTGCAAGCCTGACGCCACGCGGCGCTCTTCGGTTTATCGCGAGCAAGCTCGCTCCTACAGCGGGGCATCACGCCTTGCGAAAATGCGGAATCACTTTCTCGCCAATGTTCTTCAAGGTCTCCAGCTGCGCCCACTGCGGCACGGTGCCCATCTGGCAGATGAACAGGATTTCGTCGGCGCCGGCATCGATCAGGCGCTGCACGTAGCCGATGCAATCCTCGACGGTGCCGTAGGCGTGGTTCGGGTTCATCATCGCCATGGTCGGGTCGGAGAAGTCGACGCTGACTTCTTCGGAGGCGAAGCGCGACTTGATCACGCTTTGGCCGTTGCCGTCGACGAAGGTGTCGTCTTTCCACTTCTCCGGGTCCGGACGCTCACCACCGCCGTACCAGTAGCCCAGGGATTCCATGAAGTAACGCTGACCACGGATACCGATGCGGCGCGCTTCTTCGTTGTCATCCAGCACGATGGCCGGGCACAGCGCGGCAATGTGGCGGTTAGGACGGAAGCCCACTTGCTTCTTCTCATCGCGGTTGTCGTAGGCCGTGTGATACACCTCGACCTTCTTGGCGATTTCTTCCGGGCCACCGAAGCCCAGCACCAGAGCGCCCATGCCACGACCGCCGGCATTCTTCAGCGACTCGGTGTTGGTGCACGCCAGGTACATCGGCGGGTGCGGATCCTGGTAAGGCTTTGGATGGATCGGGCGCTTGGGGATCTGCACGAAGTCGCCGTTGTGCTCGATCTCGTCCTGCACGAACATTTTCGGGATCAGGTACATCATCTCGTCGATCTGCGGCTGCAAGGTCGCCAAGTCGTAGCCGAAGGTGCCGGCTTCCTGCTGGGTGCCGCCTTTGCCCACGCCAAAGTGCACACGGCCCTTGGACAACAGGTCGAGGGTGGCGATGCGCTCGGCGACCTTCACCGGGTGGTTCATCGCCGGCGGCAGGCAGACCACACCGTGGCCGATGCCGATGCGTTCGGTTTTACCGGCAACGAACGCCAGCATGGTTTCCGGCGCGGACATGTGCGAGTAGTTACTCAGCGCGGTGTGTTCCACGCACCAGAAGGTGTCGAAGCCCAGCTTGTCGGCCAGCACAGCTTGTTCGACGGTGTCTTCAAAAATCTTGCGGTCGCCTTCACGGCTGGAATCCACCGTCTGTGCTTCGTAAATCAGGGAAAATTTCATGGTTGATCCTTGTGCTTATTTGGATGCGCAGTCGGCGCCGTAGACCTTCGCCTTACCGTCAATGCTCGTGCATCGACGGGGCGCTCGAATCACGCAAACGGACTAGCCGATTTGTACGCCAGCGTTAGAGGAAAAAGTCGCTGCTGTCCTGACCCATGCTCACGCCACCCAGGTTCCAGGCGTACTTGGCCGGGCTGTTGGCGACGTGGGCGCGACCGGTGTGAATGTCGCGGAACGCACGGTTGATCGGATGGCTGCGGAAGATCGTCGAAGCACCGCTGTTGAACATCAGGTCGCCAACGGCCTTGGCGCACTTGTCGGCCACCAGCGCCGAGTCGTAACGCATCTTCACCCGCTCCGGCATGCTCAACGGCTCGCCTTTTTGCGCACGCTCCAGCATCAGGGCGAAGTTGCGATGCAGCGCGGTCTTGCACTCGTCGACGCAGACCATGGCATTGGCCAGAGCCGCTTGCGCGGCCGGGTCCTGGACCATTTTGCGACCGTCATTGACCCCGACCCGGGCGCGGTTGTGCTCGACAAACTGATCCACCGCGCCTTGCAGGGCACCGATAGCGGACGACGAAACCGCACGCACGAAAATCTGCCCGAATGGCAGGCGGAACAACGGTGCAGTGTTCACCGCGTTACCCGGACTGTTCTGCATGAAACCGTCCAGGGAGCGATGAGTGCGGTACTCTGGAACGAAAGCGTTCTCGACCAGAATGTCGTGGGAACCGGTGGCTTCCAGGCCCATGACGTTCCAGTTGTCGATAATCTGGTAGTCGCTGCGCGGCACCAGGAACGTCCGGTAATCCGGCGCCCCGCCCGCCTCTGCCGGCGGCACCAGCGCACCGAGGAACGCCCAGTCGCAATGCTTGCTGCCGGAAGAAAAGCCCCAGCGGCCGCTCAACTTGAAGCCACCGTCGACCCGCTCGACCTTGCCTACCGGCATATAGGAAGACGAGATCAGCACGCTGGAGTCGCTGCCCCAGACATCCTGGGCCGCGCGGTCATCGAACAGCGCCAGTTGCCAGTTGTGGATCGCCACCACCCCTAGCACCCAGGCCGAGGACATGCAGCCTTCGGCGAGGGTCATCTGTACGTCGAAGAAATCCTTGGGCTCCAGTTCATAGCCTTCCCAACGGGATGGCTGAAGGATGCGGAAGAACCCGGCGTCCTGGAAATCCTTCAGGGTTTCTTCAGGCAACTGGCCTGCTTGCGCGGCATTCAGGGCGCGTTCACGCAGGATCGGCACCAACTCGCGGGCACGTTGGCTCAGACGCTGGCGAATCAGGTCTTGGTTGAGCATTTTTATTGTTCTCCTTTGTTCACCCCATCCGCCGGGGCGCGCGTGCAACGGGGCGGGTGTAGCGCCCCTACACTCGCATTCAAGCAATGCACAACGCAGGGGACATCCCTCAAACGGACCATGTGGGATTGGGGGAACAGGTATCTGGGGGGTGTATCAGAAAGTGATGTGTTGGCTGGCAGGCCGTCTTCGCAGGCAGGCCCACATTGGTCCCCCGGTTTTACTCGGGACTTATGGCCACTGAAGATCCCTGTGGGAGCGAGCTTGCTCGCGATGGCTTTGTGTCAGGCGGCATGGATTTTTGAGGGTGTACATATCCGTTTCTGCGGTAACGGCCGCTTAGGGTTCCGCTCTTACAGCGGGTCACTTGGAAAAGCCCCAAGTAACCAAGGGCTCTTGCCCCTGACATTCGGTGCCTCGCTGTGGCTCGGCATGCCCTCGCTCCGGTCCTGCTCCGTGGGCCCGCCGCCATCGCGAGCAAGCTCGCTCCCACAGGTACTGAGTACATCTGCAAGCAATTGGTTGGCTGGCAGGCCGTCATCGCGAGCAGGCTCGCTCCTACAGTTGAGCTGGGTACATTCGAAAGAAATTGGTCGGCTGACAGGCCGCCATCGCAGGCAAGCCAGCTCCCACAGGGATTGCGGACATCTGCAAATACCAGGTCGGCTGTCAGGCCGCCTTCACGAGCAAGCTCGCTCCCACAGAAGAGCAAAGGCAGAGCAGCCCACACTGCGCCGCTTTTCACCACTCATCAGGCCGAGCGTTAGCTCGCCTGCAGCTCTTGATCTTGATCCACCCGCCCCCTCGGCAGGCTGAGTGGAGGTGTTCATCCGGGGATTGGCGCGCAGCGCCGTTCGACGCAGTCGAACTCATTGCATGTAGGTCGAAGCGAAGCCGACCGGAGGGCAATGCCCCCGGATGAATACCGCAGCGAAGGAACGCCGAGCCTTAGCGAGGGGCCGTACGTAAGGGGCGAGACCTTTTGGTTACTTTTGGGGCGTTTGCCAAAAGTGACCCGCTGTAAGAGCGGAACCGTAAGCCGCCATTACCGCAGAAATGGATATGTACTCAACCCAAACCACCAGCCTGGTCGGCCCAGAGGCCGCCAAGGCCTAGTCCCCTCGGACGATGTGACGACTGGACGTCAGAGCAAGAATCCATCGCACTCCCCAACCAACAAAAAGGCCCAGTGCGATGAACGACGTCAATCTCAAAGCCGACATGCTCCAGGCCATGCGCCGCCTGGCCAAGTCAGTCACCATTATCAGCACCAGCAACGGCTCCGAACGCTTCGCCATGGCCGCCACGGCCGTCGACTCGCTGAGCACCGAGCCGCCATCGCTGCTGATCTGCGTGAACAAGACCGCCTCGCCCCACGCCGCACTGGCAACCGGCGCCGACTTCTGCGTCAACATCCTCGGCGTCGAACAACAAGACCTCGCCAACCTGTGCAGCGGCGCGATCAAGGGCGAAGCACGCTTCGACCGGGGCAACTGGCTGACCAGCCCCGGCGGCATTCCTTACCTGGGTGACGCGCAGTCGGCGATCCTCTGCCGCCAGGACGGCCACTTCAGCTACGGCACCCACACCGTGTTCATCGGGCGCATCCTGCAGATTCACACCACCGACGCCATCACCCCGCTGGTCTACCTCGACGGCAGCTACACCACCACCGCCAAACCCGCACCTTCTCTCGCTGCTGCTGGCTGAGGCCCGAACATGGACAGCCTGAACCGGTTGACGGCGTTGCGAGTGAACAGCGCCGACCAGTTGCCATGGGATGACCGCTGCGATTTGCTGATCATCGGGTTTGGCGGTGCCGGCGCCTGTGCCGCCATCGAAGCCAGCACTCGCGGCCTGTCGGTGCTCGCACTGGATCGCTTCGAAGGCGGCGGCGCCACGGCGCTCAGCGGTGGCGTGGTGTATGCCGGCGGTGGTACGCCGTATCAGCGTCAGGCTGGCTATGAAGACAGCAGCGAAGCCATGTTCAATTACCTGCGTCAGGAAGTCGGCGAAGCCGTCAGCCACGAGACATTGCGCAATTTCTGCGACGACAGCCGCGAGCAACTGGCCTGGCTGGAGCGACAAGGCGCGGCCTTCGAGGCCAGCGTGCCACCGCACAAAACCTCGTACCCGAGTGACCAGTACTACCTCTATTACTCCGGCAACGAAGCCGTGCCGGCCTATGCCGCCAGCGCCAAACCGGCGCCCCGCGGTCATCGCACCAAAGGTCCGGGCATGTCCGGCGCCAGTCTGTTCGCCCCGCTCAAGGCCAGCGCCTTGCGTCATGGCGCACGCCTGCGCAGCCAGTGCGAAGTGCGGCGACTGGTGCTCGACCTCGACGACAAGGTCATTGGCGTCGAAGCCTGGCAGTTGCCGTCGGGTAGCCGCGCTGCCAAACAACATGCGCGTCTGTCACGCTGGGCCGCTGCCATTCATATGTACGCTCCGGCGTTGGCCGATCGCTTGCGCGCCCGTCAGCGCCGCATCGAACAGACCAGCGCCATTCGGCAATTGATTCGCGCCGAACAGGCGGTGTTGCTGAGCAGCGGTGGTTTTATCTTCAATCGCGATCTGGTGCGCCAACACGCGCCGCAGTATCTGGCCGGCCTGCCACTAGGCGCTACCGGGTGCAACGGCAGCGGCATCGCCCTGGGCCAGAGCGTCGGTGGCAGCGTGGCGCGGATGGACAAGGTCAGCGCCTGGCGTTTCATCAATCCGCCACTGGCCTGGGCGCGCGGGCTAATCGTCAATGCCCGCGGACAACGTTATGCCAACGAAGAAATCTACGGCGCAACCCTCGGCCACGCCATGGTCGAAGAACAGGATGGTCGCGCCATTCTGATTCTCAATCGGGCGCTGGTTCGAGAAGCACTCAGTCAGGTCGGTCCCGGCAAGGTGTGGAATTTCCAGCGCCTGCCGGTACTGCTCAATCTGGTATTCAACGCCAAACGCAGCACCAGCCTGGCCGGCTTGGCCAAGCGCTGCAATCTGCCGCCCGAACTGCTGCGCCAGAGTGTCGAACGCTATTCCCGTGCGGCACGGGGTGAGGTCGCCGACGAGTTCGGCAAGTCCGCCGCGATGCTCGCCAACCTCGACCAGGGTCCGTGGTACGCCCTCGACCTGTCTTTCGACAGCAAACTCTTCCCCTGCCCGGTCATCACCCTGGGCGGGCTGAAGGTCTGCGAGGACAGCGGGCGTGTGCTGGACCACGCCGGCCAGCCAATAAACGGTCTCTACAGCGCCGGCCGCAATGCGGTCGGGGTCGCCTCCAACCTGTATGTCTCCGGCCTGTCCCTGGCCGATTGCATTTACTCCGGTCGCCGGGCTGCCGCCCACGTGGCCGACCAATTCGCACTTCAAACCGCACGATCAGGAGAACAACAATGCAACGTGTAGAAGGCAAAGTCTGCATCATCACCGGCGCCGCCAGCGGCATCGGTCGCGAAGACGCCCTGCTGCTGGCCCGTGAAGGTGCCAAAGTGGTACTGACCGACCTCAATGAAGAGGCCGGTCGCCAGGTGGCTGCAGAAATCGGCGCCAACGCGCTGTTCATCCGCCATGACATCGCCAACGAAAGCGACTGGCAACACGTGGTCAAGACCACCGTCGAACACTTCGGCCGTCTCGACGTGCTGGTCAACAACGCCGCGATCCTGGCCTTGGGCAGCATCGAAGACACCACCCTGGAACTGTGGCAGAAAGTGCAGAAGATCAACGGTGACGGCTACTTCCTCGGCTGCAAATACGCCATCCAGGCGATGAAGGAAAGCGGTGGCGGCTCAATCATCAACATGTCGTCGGTGGCCGCGCTGGGCGCGATGCCGATGTTCTGCGCCTACTCGGCGTCCAAAGGCGCAGTGGCGGCGATGACCCGCTCCATTGCCCTGCACTGCAAGCAGCAGGGTTACCGCATCCGCTGCAACAGCGTACACCCCGATGGCGTGAACACGCCGATGACCCAGGCCCTGGCCGGTGGTCAGCCAATCCCGCAGGAAGCGCTGGACCAGGACCCGATGAACCGCATGGCCGCGCCACGGGACATTGCCAACGTGGTGCTGTTCCTCGCCACCGACGAGTCGCGATTCGTCAACGGTGCCGAGATCCGCGTCGACAACGCCCAGCTGATCAGCGGGCTCTGAGGTCGAGGTGAACATGGGCACGCAACAACAGAACCTGACCCCGGCCGAACACACGACAGGAAGCGTCTCATTGCAAGTGTGCGCGGTGATCGACGAGACCGCCGATGCGCGCTCGCTGGTGCTGGACGTACCGCCAACCCTGCGTGAGCGCTTTCGCTACAAACCGGGCCAGTTCCTGAGTTTTCGCGTGCCCTTGGCCGGCAAACTGTTGACCCGCTGCTACTCCATGGCCAGCTCACCCCTCGCGGATGCGCTGCCCAAGGTCACGGTGAAACGGGTCGATGGCGGCCGAGTGTCGAACTGGATGAACGAAGTGCAGGTCGGCGACTGGCTGGAAGTACTGCCACCGGCCGGACTTTTCTGCCTGGACCCGCAGGCGGACACCGAAAAGCCCCTGGTCCTGTTCGGTGGCGGTTCGGGCATCACCCCGGTGTTTTCCATTCTCAAGTCGGTGCTGCACAGCAGTCGGCGGCCGATCAAGTTGATCTACGCCAACCGCGATGAAGCCTCGGTGATTTTCAAGGACGAGCTGTGCCAGTTGATCAAGGCGCATCCTGATCAACTGCACGTGGTGCACGTCCTCGATTCGGTGCAGGGTTTCCTGACGGACCATCAGGTCCGTCATCTGCTGCGCGGATCGGCCGGCGGCGACTACTTCATCTGCGGGCCGGGACCGTTCATGGACACCGTGGAGCGCACCCTGCTGGCACTGGGCGAAGCGGCCGAGCGGATCCATGTCGAACGTTTCGTCTCGCCACCGGACCCCGACAAACTGTTGGCCGAAGAAGCCCACGCCCGCGAGGCAGCGATGGGGTCGCAGTGCGAAGCGATGATCGTCGAGCTCGATGGCGAACAACACGAAATCGCCTGCCAGCCCGGCGACACCCTGCTGCAAAGTTGCAAGGCCGCCGGCCTCGACGTGCCTTCGTCCTGTGAAGAAGGTTTCTGCGGGGCCTGCATGTGCGTGGTCAAGGAAGGAGAGGTTCAGTTGGCGCGCAACGATGTGCTGACGCCCAAGGAACTCGCCGACGGTTGGACGCTGGCCTGCCAGAGCCGACCGACGGGTGCCCGGGTACACCTGAAATTCCCTGACTGATATTCAGGACAAACACTGTACCTGTGGCGAGGGGGCTTGTCGGAATGCCGCACCACCCCGTTCGGCTGCGAAGCAGTCGTCGCTTTAAGATTTTGGGGCCGCTTCGCAGCCCAACGGGGGCAAGCCCCCTCGCCACAGGTCGCTTTTGACTGGCCAACATTGCGTGGCCGGGGCTTTGTCGCCTTAGTCTCAACGGACGATCACTCGGGCCCGGTCTGCGGTTAGACTCGGCCCCAGCATTAGCCCACAACAATAAAAGAGGTGCAGTTATGGCTCGTTTGCAGAATAAGGTCGCGGTGGTCACCGGCGGCGCTTCGGGTATCGGTCTGGCCTGTGTGCGCCGTTTCGCTGCCGAAGGTGCGCAAGTGGTCGGGCTCGACATCGGCAGTGCACCGGCAGACTTTCCCGGCCTGTTCATGACCCTGGACGTGCGCGACGAGGCGCAGGTGCAGCAGGTCATGCAAGAAGTCATCAGCCGCTTCGGGCGCATCGATGTACTGGTCAATGCCGCCGGTGTCGCCGACCAGGGCAGCGTGACCCAGACCACCACCGCCAACTGGCAACGGGTGATGGACATCAACCTGACCGGCAGCATGCTCACCAGCAAATACGCGCTGGAATCGATGGTGTCGCAACGCGGAGGCTCGATCATCAACGTCGGTTCGATCTTCGGCCTGCAAGGCTGCGACGGCAACGTGGCGTACAACGTGTCCAAGGGCGGCATCAATCAGCTGACCCGCTCGATGGCCATCGACTACGGCTACGCTAACGTTCGCGTCAACGGCCTGTGCCCGGGCCTGATCGAAACGCCGATGACCAGCATGGTCCGTGACAATGACGCGTTCCACGCGTTTTTCGCCTCGCAGCACATGCTCAGCCGCTCCGGGCAACCGGAAGAAGTGGCCAACGTCGCGCTGTTCCTGGCCTCGGACGAAGCGTCCTTTGTCAGCGGCCAGATGATCGCCGTGGACGGTGGTTTCTCCGCCGGTCGCCGTTTCGCCCCGCCCGCCCAGTAATTCGCAATCCGGCCGGGCGCCCTGCCCGGCCTACTCCCTTTTTCGTACTTGTCTTCTAACCGGGGAGGCCCCATGCCGCCTGTCGCCACCGCACTGACCATCGCTCAACTGTTCGCCAACGCTGCCCAGGCCTACGGCGACCGCCCGGCCATCGAGGACGCGGGCCACGTCATCAGCTATCGACAACTGGACCAACTGCGTCGCCAGGCTGCCCGCGCACTGCTGGCCCTCGACGTACAGGTCGGGGACCGCGTGGCAATCTGGGCGCCCAACGTGTGGGAATGGATCGTTGCCGCCGGCGCCCTGCAAAGTGTCGGCGCCGCTCTGGTACCGCTCAATACCCGGATGAAGGGCAGCGAGGCCGGCTACATCCTGCGCGAAAGCGGCACCTGCGTACTGTTTGCCATCGGCGAATTCCTCGGCACGGACTACCCCGGCATGCTGGCGTCGGAAGACCTGCCTGAGCTGCGTCACATCGTCAGCGTGCGTGGCGCCAATTCGGGCACCCTGGCCTGGGAACGGTTTATGGACCTGGGCGTCGACGTGCCGCACCTGGCCTTGCGCACCCGCGAACAAAGCGTAACTCCGCAGGCCCTCTCCGACGTGCTGTTCACCTCGGGCACCACCGGCAAGCCCAAAGGCGTGATGACCAGCCACGGCCAGAACCTGCGAATCGTTCGGGACTGGAGCGATATCGTCGGCTTGCGCGAAAGCGATCGCTACCTGATCGTCAATCCGTTCTTCCACTCTTTCGGCTACAAGGCCGGTTGGCTGGCCGCCTTGATGCGTGGCTGCACCCTCCTGCCCCAGCAAGTGTTCGATGTGCAGGCCGTGCTCGAATGCGTGCAACGGGAACGCATCACCGTGTTACCGGGGCCACCCACGTTGTATCAGTCACTGCTGGCCCATCCGCAACGCAGTGACTTCGACCTGAGTTCCCTGCGTGTGGCGGTGACCGGGGCGGCGGCGATCCCGGTGGAGATGATCCACCGCATGCGCGACGAACTCGGCTTCGCCACCATCGTCACCGCGTATGGCCTGACGGAAGTCTGCGGTTTCGCCACGATCTGCCGCGCCGGCGACTCCGCGGAACTGGTCGCCAACACCAGTGGCCGGGCGATGCCGGGGGTAGAAGTACGCTGTGTCGGCAACAACGGCCGCAGCCAGCCAGCGAACATTCCCGGTGAAGTGCAGATTCGTGGCTACAACCTGATGCAGGGTTATCTCAACAACCCCGAAGCCAGCGAGGAGATTCTCGACGCCGATGGCTGGCTGCATACCGGCGACATCGGCATGCTCGACGAACAGGGTTACCTGCGCATCACCGACCGCCTCAAGGACATGTTCATCACTGGCGGCTTCAATGTGTACCCGGCGGAGATCGAACAGTGTCTGCTGACCTATCCGGGTGTGGCCCAGGCAGCGGTGATCGGGATTCCCGATGAGCGCATGGGTGAGGTGGCGATGGCGTTCCTGCTGCCCGCGCCGGGGATGGAAATCGAACAGGCACGGTTCCTCGCCTGGTGCCGTGAGCAGATGGCCAACTACAAGGTTCCGCGCCGGGTGCAGGTGCTGCAGAAGATGCCGATCAATGCAGCGGGGAAAGTGACGAAGAATGTGTTGCGCGAGTGGGCATTGCAGCCCGCCGACTAAACGCAATCCCTGTAGGAGCGAGCCTGCTCGCGATGGTGTGTCAGTCGACATCAATGCAACTGATAGACCATCGCGAGCAGGCTCGCTCCTACAGGGTTCGGGGGTGCACAAAAATTTCCCGCCCGACACAGTTCAACTGTAGGAGTGAGCCTGCTCGCGATAGCGGTAGAACATTCAACATCACTGTTGTCTGATCTGGCCCAATCGCGAGCAAGCTCGCTCCCACAGGTTTTGAGTTTTACCGACGAGTCAGACCACCCGCGCCGGATGCTGCTGGCGCGGGTCGCCGAGCATGGCGCGGTGGGATGGTGGCTGGCGACCTTCGGCTTCGCTGATGCCGTAGCCTGGGGCGATTTCGGCGGTGATCAGGGTCTGCCCGGACAACGCCATCAACTGCGGATCATTGAGCAAGGCATGGATCACCCGCCCGTTGAATTGCGGGGTTTCGGCGTGGGCGAGAAACGCCTGGTACTGCTCGCCATGCTGCTCACCGGCAATCTTCGTGCGTTCGGTCAGTTGCGGGCCAAGCCACAGCGACAACGCCGCCACGCCCTGCCCTTCGAAATCGATCGCCATGTCCGCCGCCAGCTTGTCGACGCCGGCCTTTTGCGCGCCGTACGCCGGGCCATGCATGTAGCAGCCGGCACCGAACGACGAGGTGAAGCAAATCAGCCCCTGGGCACTCTTCAGCAACAGCGGCGCGGCGTAGAAGCTGGCGATGTAGGCCGAGCGCAGACCGACGTCAAGAATGCGCACCAGGTCCAGCGGTTTGGCCCAGAACGGCCCCGGTTCGATCAACTGGTCATGGATGAACGCAGCGTTGTTCACCAGCAGATCCAGATGCCCGCACTCTGCTTCTACTCGGGCAAACAGCGCCTGAACCTGCGCGTCATCGGCGTGATCACAAACCACCGCGATACCACGCCCACCGGCAGCGGTGATCGCGGCGGCGGTGTCCTCCAGCGAGCCGCGCAAGGCATGCCCGTACAAATTCGATCCGCCCTGCGTCGGGGCGCGACCGGTGACATACACCGTCATGCCCGCCGCCCCGAGGGCCAGGGCAATACCCTGCCCGACTCCGCGACTGGCGCCGGTCACTACGGCGAACTGTGGATGCTGGTTGTTCATTCGACACTCCCGAACAAGGTTTTCGCCGAAGCGGTTTCGCTCTGGCGCTTGATGTGATTGGCGGCCAGGTAACCGAAGGTCATGGCCGGGCCGATGGTCGAACCGGCGCCCGGATAGGTGCGGCCCATCATCGAGGCCGCGCTGTTGCCGATGGCGTACAGGCCGTTGATCGGTTCGCCGTCTTCATGCAGCACGCGGGCGTGCACGTCGGTCAGCAGGCCACCCTTGGTGCCGATGTCGCCAGCGTCGATGCGCACGGCGTAGAACGGCCCCTTGAGCAACGGCGCCAGGCACGGATTGGGTTGCACGTTCGGGTCGCCGTAGTAGCGATCGAACAGCGATTCACCCTTGTGGAAATCCTCGTCGACACCCTGCACGGCCATGCCGTTGAAGCGCTGCACGGTGCGCACCAGCCCGTCGGCGTCGACGCCGATTTTCGTCGCCAGTTCTTCCAGGCTCGACGCCTTGTGGAAGTAGTCGCGCAGGTGCTCGGGCAATTGCCAATCGCGCTGGGCATAACCCGGCAGCAAGGCGCCGCAAGGGTATTTGCGGCGGAACTCGGCGTCGAACACCATCCAGCACGGCACGCTCGCGGCGCCTTCGCGGTTGTTGGCGTACATCGCGTAAACGATATCGGTATAGGGCGCGGCCTCGTTGACGAAACGCTCCCCCGCCGCGTTGACCATCACACACCCCGGCAGGGTGCGTTCAACGAACAGCGCGCGCTGTTTTTCTTCGCCCTTGACGTAGGTGGTCGGCGCCCACCAGCTGTGCTCCATCAGCGCGGTCCGCGCGCCAAGGGCCTGGCCGGCGCGGATGCCGTCGCCGGTATTGTTGGGCGGCGTGGCGCTCCAGTTGGCCCGGGACGGCTGCGGCAGGTACTGCTCGCGCATCGCCTGGTTACGCTCGAAACCACCGGCGGCGATGATCACCCCGTAGCGCGCCTTGACGTTGAGCAACTGACCGTTGCGATTGACCCGCGCCCCGCCGACCCGGTCGCCGACCAGCAGCAGCTCTTCGAGCGCACAGTTGAGCCACAGCGACTTGCCGCGATCCTGCAACGAACAGCGCAAGGCACCGATCAAGGCATTGCCCAGGGTCAGGAAACGGTCGCGACGGGACAAGCGCCGCCCCTCGCGATCACGCCAGTAGCGCCACATCACCCGCAAGGTCAGGCGCAACCAGCCGGGGCCACGGCACAGCAGCACCTGCGCCTCTTTCATGGTCATCGCCATGCGCCCCATCATCAGGGTGCCGGGGGACGGAGCGCGCATGCGCAAAAATTCTTCACCGAGTTCAGCGGCATCGAACGGTTGTGGATCCATCGAGCGATAGCCCGGTTTTCCACCCTCGACCTCCGGATAGTAATCGGCGTAGCGCGGTTGCGCTTCGAAGCGCACGCGGGTGTGTTGTTCCAGGTACTCGACCATCTCCCGGCCGTGCTCGACATAGGCTTCGATGCGCCCGTCGTCGATCTCGCCATGGGTCACGGCGCGGATGTAGGCAATCGCTTCGGCCGCAGAATCACTGCCGCCTATCGCATTGATCCGGTGGTTGTTGGGGATCCAGATGCCGCCGCCGGACACTGCCGAGGTGCCGCCGTACTCGCCGCTCTTTTCGATCAACAGCGCATTCAGGCCCAGGTCGTGGGCGCGCAGCGCAGCGGTCATGCCCCCGGCTCCCGAGCCAATCACCAACACATCACAGCACTCGTCCCATTTGATCCCGGCAGCGTTCATGCGATCACCCTTGTTCAGCGCCCATCAGGCAGAAACCGCCACCGCCGGATCTTCGCCCGGTGCAGTCGGTCTCGGGATTGTTCGCCGCGCGCGCCGGGTGTTCATCGTCCGATAAGACTAAGGCCAGGACGGCTGCCGCCCTGTACAAATCGCTTAGTCCGCTTGGACGATGTTGCGCGCAAGTCGTGACTCCATAGTCGCCCACAGCACCAATCACCCCCCTGAAATGCAGGTCGGGCAGGTCTGACCTGGGCCATGAGGACGACATGATAAAAACAATAATCGCCCCACCAACACAGCACCCTCGCACACAGCTTGTTCTATTGATGCTGGCTGGCGGACTTAGCGCTCACGTTAACGCCATGAGCTTTCAGCCAAGCGAAGACTTGAGCATCGACTGGGACACCACACTGACGTACAGCCTCGCCTGGCGGACCGAGTCACGCGATCACAAACTGACCGCCAATGCCAACGGCAACGACGGCGACAACGCGTTCGACAAAGGCAGCCTGATCAACAACCGCAGCGGCTTTCTCACCGAAGCCAACATCAAGTGGCAAGACGACTACGGCGTGTTTGTCCGGGCGACGGGCTTCTACGACAACGTCTACGATCAGGACAACGACAACACCACCGGCACTTCCAACTGCTTCGCCGGCGGCCATTGCAGTCAGCCTGACCGCTTCTCCCAGGACACCATCGACCAGCACCGCAATGAACTGCGCATGCTCGATTACTATGCCTATGGCACCTGGGACGTGGGCGGCCATGCCTTCAACGCGCGCCTGGGTAACCAGGTGGTGAGCTGGGGTGAGAGCCTGTTCTATCCGGGTATTTCCGCGGCCCAGAGCCCGGTGGACGCGACCAAGGCGACCACCCCCGGCGTCGAGGTCAAGGAAATTCTGCTGCCGGTCGGCCAACTGTTCACCCAGTTTGCCCTGACCGAAAGCCTGGGTATCCAGGCCTACTACCAATACAAGTGGGAAAAGACCGAGCTGTTCGGCGTGGGTAGCTACTTCTCCACCACCGACTTCATCGATGAGGGCGGCTTCAACGACGCCTCCGGTTTCGTCACCCGTCTGAAGGACGACAAACCGAGCGACAGCGGCCAGTACGGTGTCGCCTTCACCTACGCCGCCGAGTCGCTGAACAACACCGAGTTCGGCCTCTTCTACTCGCGCTATCACGACAAGACGCCGTCGCTGGATTTCGCGACAAACCTGGGCCGCTACCAGGTGCGCTACTTCGACAACATCGACCTGTTCGGCGCGAGCTTCGCCACCGTGCTGGGCGACGTCAGTTGGGCTGGTGAAGTCAGCTACCGCGACGGCACGCCGGTGATGGTCAACAACGGTTTCTCCAGCCCCGTGCGTGGCAAGACCGTACAAGCGCAGACGTCGATGATCTATGTGCTCGGCCCGACCGCCTTCGCCGACAACACCAGCCTGACTGGCGAGGTGGTCTACAACACCGTGGTCAGCAACGACAAGTCGCAACCGGTGACCCTGGCGCCGGGCTTCGCGCTGCCGGGAACCGACAGCCTGGTCTATGACCGCGATGCCTGGGGCTACACGGTGCAGGCGAACTTTGACTACAACGACGTGTTCAGCGGATGGGACATGTCGGTGCCTGTCACTTTCAGCGCCGCCGCTCACGGCGACAGCTCGATGGTCGGCTCGATCAACGCCGGCCAGAACGATAACCGCGCCAGCATCGGCAGTTCGTGGCGCTACCTGGGCAACTTCACCGTCGAGGCCCGCTACAACGCCTACCTCGGCAATGCCAACAACAGCCCGTTGGCCGACCGCGACAACGTCGCGCTCAACTTCAAGTACCGGTTCTGATTCCCCTGTCGGAGGAGCACAGCATGTCCAGATTCACCCAAACCATATTGAGCACGGCGCTGACCGTCGGCCTGCTCGGCAGTGGCCTGGCCTACGCCAAGGTCAGCCCCGAAGAAGCCAACCGCCTTGGCCAGGACCTGACCCCGATGGGCGCCGAAAAAGCCGGCAACGCCGACGGCAGCATCCCGGCCTGGTCCGGCAAATGGCGCGGTCTGCCACCTGGTCTCAAATACGCCGGTCCCGGCACGCCGTACCCGGATCCGTACGCGGCGGAAAAACCGCTGTTCGTGATTGATTCGAAGAACATGGACAAGTACGCCGACAACCTGACCGATGGCCAGAAAGCGCTGCTCAAGCGTTACCCTGACACCTTCAAGATCCCGGTGTACCCAAGCCATCGCGACTTCCGCCTTGATCAGAAGCTGGAAGACCTGAT
The DNA here is from genome assembly GCF_019956275.1 of Pseudomonas sp. GL-RE-26. Classification (NCBI taxonomy): domain Bacteria; kingdom Pseudomonadati; phylum Pseudomonadota; class Gammaproteobacteria; order Pseudomonadales; family Pseudomonadaceae; genus Pseudomonas; species Pseudomonas sp. GL-RE-26. The sequence continues at coordinate 239,909 of NZ_JAHBDI010000022.1, read as the reverse complement.
CAAGAAAAACGCCGTCACTGCCGAACTCGACAATGACAACAACGACACGAAAAACGCCTGGGGTGCCTCGCCGTTCCCGATCCCGAAGAACGGCAGCGAGTTGATGTTCAACCACACCTTGCAGGGGCGTGCCAACACCGAAGAAGCCAACTACGGCCAGGCGGTGATCTACTCCAACAAGGAAAAGGTACTCGAAGAGGTCAACTACAAGATCTTCTCGATCTGGTCGAGCCCGGACAAGACCCTGGAGACCGCTGACGGCGTGCTCACCAACTTCCTGATCACCACCCTGGAACCGGTGCGCAAGAAAGGCGAGATCGTGGTCGGTCACGAATTCATCAACCCGACCGCCTCTCCGCGCCAGGCCTGGCAGTACAGCCCGGGCCAACGCCGGGTACGTCGCGCGCCGACCGTGGGCTATGACTCGCCGACCGGTGCGGGAGGTTTTCGTGTGTACGACGAAGACCGTTTGTTCAACGGTGCGCCAGACCGCTACAACTGGACCATCGTCGGTAAAAAAGAGATCTACATTCCGTACCACAACTACAAGATCGACGACCCGAGCGTGACCTCCGACCAGATCCTGGCCACCACCGGTCACGTCGATCCGCAGTACATGCGCTACGAGAAACACCGCGTCTGGGTGTTGCAGGCCAACCTCAAGGAAGGTGCCCGCCACGTGTACGCCAAGCGCGTGCTGTACCTCGACGAGGACACCTGGTCCGCGACCATGGCCGACAACTACGACAGCCGTGGCCAGTTGTGGCGCACCAACATGCAGACCTCGATCTACGCCTACGAGATACAGCGCTACCACGCTCGCCTCGGGATCTACCACGACCTGATCGCCGGCTCCTACCTGGTTGACCGCATGCTGATCGATCAGAAACCGGCCAAGCTCAATGCCACCGCCTTCACCGAAGACGAATTCACCCCTGGCAACCTGCGCAAACTCGGCACCCGCTAAACTCACCGCGCCCCGACCGAATCATTCGGTCGGGGCGTTGTGCTTTGTAAAATCCGCGCCTCCCACGGAAGACTCCCCATGAACAAATTCCTCACCGGCATCATCGCCATGGCCAGCGTTGGCCTGTCGATGCAAGCCAACGCCCTGAACATCCTGCTGACCAACGACGATGGCTGCCGCGCACCCGGCATCGATGCGATGTACCGCGCCCTGACCACTGCCGGGCACAAGGTCACCCTGGTCGGCCCGTTGAACGACAGCAGCGGCATCAGCGCCGCCAGCGTGGTCGTACCCGGCCAGGCCCTGGCGGTGACCGAACTGGCGCCGGGCCGGTTTTGCGTCGGGCCGCCAGAGGGCTACAGCCCACCTGCCGGCAAGACCTCCGCCATTGGCACGCCTGTGGATGCGGTCAATGTCGGCCTCGATGTGATCCTCAAGGATTCGCCGCCAGACCTGGTGGTGTCCGGCAGCAACTTCGGTGAAAACGTCGGCCCGCTGACGCAGATGTCCGGCACCCTCAACGCCGCCGTGCGCGCCATGTTCAAGGGGATTCCGGCGGTGGCGGTGTCCACGGCCATCGACATGGACCTGATCATCCGCGACCAGCAGGCCGGCTACCGCAAGACCCTCGGCGCCATGGACGACACGGCGCGCTTTGCCGTGAAGGTCATCGAACAGGCGAGCCTGGCCGGTACAGAAGCCAGACAGGCCTGCGCCAGGAACAAACATCAGTGTGATTTGAACGTGCTCGGCCTGCCGGGTGCCAGCGGCCTGAACCTCAACTACCCGCCCCTGAAACCCGATGAAGTCAAAGGCGTGAGCTTTGCGCCTATCGGCAACTGGGACCGCGTGAACTTCACCTCACAGCGCGGCGCCGATGGCGTGGTCCACGTCAACCTGGCCCCGCCGTCGACACCGACCGAAGCCCAGCAAAAGGCCGATGCCTATCAACTGTGGCAAGGCCACGCGGTGATCACCGTGATCGACGGCAACATGACCGCGCCGCAGGCGGTGCAGGATCAGGCGAAGAAGATGTTGCGCGGGATCAAGCCTTAAGCCAACACGGAACCTGTGGAAAATACAAACATGTGGCGAGGGAGCTTGCTCCCGCTCGGGCGCGAAGCGGCCGTAAGATTTTTACGACTGCTGCGCAGCCGAACGGGAGCAAGCTCCCTCGCCACAGGTGTATGTCAATTCAAGTCACGGTTGAAACGGCACGAATTCCGTCACTTCCAGGTCAAACCCGGAAACGGCGGTGTACGGCACCGGCGAACTCATCAGGCGCATTTTGCGCACGTTCTGGTCCCGCAGGATCTGCGCGCCGATGCCCAAAGTCCGTTGCGGAAACTGTGGCGCCCGGTGTTTGCCTCCACTGCGCTGACGCAGTTGTTCGAGCACGCCCTCGGCCGATTCCTTTTGCGCCAGCAGCACCAGCACACCGCTACCGGCCGCCGCGATACTGGCCAGCGAACGTTCCAGGGTCCACTGTTGCGGCCCGCCTTCGCTTTCACAGCCCAGTACGTCACGCAACGTCTCGATGCTTTGCACCCGCACCAGCGCCGGTTGCGTGCTGTCGATCCGGCCCTTGACCAGCGCCAGGTGCAACGAGCCCTGGTAGGTGTCCTGATAGGTGGTCACCTGGAACTCGCCGTGACGGGTTTGCAACGGATATTCGCCGCCGCGCTCGATCGTGCCTTCATGCAGGATGCGGTAGTGAATCAGGTCGGCAATGGTGCCGATCCGCAAGCCATGGCGCTGGGCGAATTCATGCAGCTCGGCACCACGGGCCAGTTCACCGTCCTCGTTGAGAATGCCCACCAGGGTTGCCGCCGGTTGCAGCCCCGCCAGTCGTGTCAGGTCGCAAGCGGCCTCGACATGGCCGGCCCGCTGCATCACGCCACCGGGCAAGGCCTGCACCGGGAAGATATGCCCCGGTTGCACCAGGTCCGTCGGAACGCTGGCCGGGTCGACCGCCACCTGGATCGACCGCGCCCGGTCCGCCGCCGAGATGCCGGTGGACACCCCGGTGGCGGCTTCGATCGAGCGGGTAAAACCCACGCCATGTTGCGCCCGGGAGTTGGGCACCATCAGGTCCAGGCCCAGCGCGCGGCAGCGCTGCTCGGTCAGGGCCAGGCAAATCAGCCCGCGTGCCTGCACTGCCATGAAGGTGACAGCCTCGGCCCCGGCCTGTTCGGCGGCCATCAGTAGCGAGCCTTCGCCGTTGTGCTCGTCGTCGGTGATCACCACCATCCGACCGGCGCCGATGGCCTCGATCAGTTGCGGCACCGTGTTGAAAACCAGGCCGCTCATTTGAGTGCCCCGCGCAAATCGGCGCAAGCTTCTGTCAACGCTTGTGCTGCTGCTTCAACAAACGGCGCCATGCTGATAAAGCCGTGAATCATGCCTTCGTAACGCTGCACGCGCACCGCCACACCGGCTTCGCGCAGGTACTCGGCCAATGCCTCGCCCTCGTCCCGCAGCGGATCGAACCCGGCGGTGAACAATGTGGTCGGCGGCAAGCCTGCCAGGCTCTCGGCGCGCAATGGCGAGGCCAAAGGATCATCCGCCTGCCCGACATCTTGCAGGTACTGCTGCCAGAACCAGCGCATCATCCCGGCGGAAAGCAGATAGCTCTCGGCGAAGTCTTCGAAGGACTGACTGTCGCAACCCGCATCGGTGACCGGGTAAAACAGGCACTGATAACTGATCTTCGGCCCCCCGCGCTGTACCGCCAACTGACTGACCGCCAGCGCCAGATTGCCTCCGGCGCTGTCCCCGGCCACAGCCAGTCGACTGCCATCGACGCGCAGTTCAGCCGCGTGCTCGACCAGCCAGCAGGTCGCCGCATAACAATCGAGGGGTGCCGCCGGGAACGGGTTTTCCGGGGCCAGTCGGTACGCGACCGACACCACCGCCGCTTCGGTCTGGCGAGCCAATGAGCGGCAGAGATTGTCGTGGGTATCGAGATTGCCCATGACAAAGCCGCCGCCATGGAAAAACACCAGCAACGGCAGGTCGGGTTCTTCCGATGGCCGGTACAGCCGTGCGTCCAGTTCACCGTCCGCGCCGGCCACCCGTAGGTCGCGCACCTCGCTCATCGGTTCGCCGGGGATGGCCGGCAGCATATTGTCGGAGAACTGCCGGTACTGAGCGGCATCGACCTGACTGAAATCGGGCTCCGGGATGTCGCGAAACTGCTGGAGAACCCCAGCGATCTGCTTATCGAGCGGCATGGGCATCGTCCTCTACGTCGGCCATTTGAAACTGCGGATTGGTCTCGCCCAGGATGCTTTGTACCCGGCGCTCAAGGGCCGGCTTGAAACCCTTGTGGGGCAGGATCCAGAAGCGTTTTTGCGCGACGGCGGCGAACACTTGCGCGGCCAGTTCCGCCGGGGTCATGCCCTGGCGAATGGTGCTGTCGAGCAGTTGGCTGAAGTCGGATCCGGCGGTGTCCACCACCTGGTTCGACGCCATGATTTCACTGGCCACCGGCCCCGGGCACAGCACCGAAACCGATACCGGCGCACCGATCATGGCGAGTTCGTAATGCAGGGTTTCCGAGAGCGCAACCACGGCCTGCTTGGTCACGTTGTACGGCGCCATCAGCGGGCTGCTGACCAGCCCGGCAAGGGACGCCGTGTTGATCACATGGGCGGCCCGGCCCTGGCTGAGCAACAGCGGCACAAAGGTGCGAATGCCGTTGATCACGCCATTGAGGTTGACGTCCAGCATGCGCTGCCATTGCGCCTCGGTGATTTCCCAGCTGAAGCCGGTTTGCATCACCCCGGCGTTGTTGAACAGCAGGTCGACCCCGCCAAAGTGCTCCACAGCCCGGTCACGCAAGCGCTCGACCTGCGTTACATCACCGACATCGGTAACGCAGGCAATCGCTTGCACACCGCTGGCCTGCAATTCGTCGCACAGGGCTTGCAGGCCCGCTGCATCCCGATCCGCCAGCACCAGGCGAATGCCCAGCGTCGCCGCGTGTTCGGCCAGGCCGCGGCCAATACCACTGGCGGCCCCGGTAATCAGCGCTACCGGCCCTTGTTCATTACTCATCGCCAACTCCTGCCATGGGTCCAATGGCGCCAGTAGAGCGGGCCTACTTGAAGCGGCCATCGTCCATTCAGACGATGCCCGCTTTTACAGGGGCGGCAGAATCCCTTACATGCGCCAAACCCGTGATCCCTTGGGAGAATAATAAGATGAGTACCCTGCACCGCATCGAAGCCAAACTGCTGGAAGACCGCTACGCCCGCGGCTGGCATTGCCTGGGCCTGGCCGCGCAATACCGCGACGGCAAGGCCCATCGCCTGGAGGTGTTCGGCACCCGTCTGGTGGCGTTCCAGGGTGAAGACGGCGATCTGCATATTCTTGATGGCTACTGCCCGCACATGGGCGCCGACCTGAGCACCGGTTGCGTTGAAGGCAACTCGATCCGCTGCCCGTTCCACGCCTGGCGCTGGGGCGCCGATGGCGTATGCGATGACATCCCTTATGCCAAGCGCATCCCGCCACGGGCCAAGATCAAAAGCTGGCCGATCATGGAAGAAAACCAGCTGCTGTTCGTCTGGAATGATCCCGAAGGCAACCCGCCACTGCCGGAACAACGCATTCCGCGCATCGACGCCTGCTACAACGACGAATGGGCGGCGTGGGAAGTCGCCGAGCTGCAGATTGGCACCAACTGCCGCGAACTGATCGACAACATCGCCGACATGGCGCACTTCGGCACTGTGCACGGTGCGCCGGTCGAAGAGTTCATCAACATTTTCCAGGGCCACCTGGCCACCCAGATCATGCGCGCCCGCAGTGAGCGCCTGTCCGGCGACAGCGTGTTGACCACCGAAGCCACCTACTTCGGCCCGGCCTATCAGATCACCGAAATGAACGGCGCCATGAACGGCCAGCCGATTCACTCGATCCTGCTCAACTGCCACGTGCCGATCGATCTGGACAGCTTCACCCTGCGCTACGGCGTGCTGGTGAAAAAGATCCCGGGGCTCAGCGAAGAGCAGAACCAGGCGATGGCCAAGGCCTACGTCGCGCAGGCCCAGGCAGCCTTCTACGAGGACGTGGCCATCTGGCACAGCAAGACCCGCGTCGATAACCCGCTGCTGTGTGACGGCGACGGTCCGGTCTACCAGTTGCGTCGTTGGTACGAGCAGTTCTATACCGATGTGGAAGCGCTGTCGGCCGACGTTGCCGAACACAAGAAGTTTGTCGTGCGCGCCAGCGAACGGGTCTGACGCCAGCGGCTTTTCGCCCGCCCCGGGCCTGATCGGCAGCCGCCTGTCAGGCCCTGAGCCCAAGCGTTGCAAGGAGTCGATACCGGCGCTTATTCTCGGCCACCGCCAATGCTAATAATAAAAACGGTTTTCCCTATGCAGCAGAGCCTCAGCCTCGATACGTTCAGTGATTTGATCGGCAACCTCTATCAGGGTCCGCTGGAAACCATTCCCTGGGCGACTTTTCTCAATCAGCTCAATGTGCATCTGAACAGCAAGTACGTGACCTTCATCCTGCGTCCGCCCAGCGCCCACGTGGACGGTCTGATGGTCAACACCACCGGCACTTCGACCGAGGCGACCGCGTCGTACAACAAACACTTTTTCAGCCTTGACCCGTTCGTCGACCTGCCCAACCGCCAGGTCGTGACCCTCGCCGAGTTCGTCTCCAACGACGACTGGCAGAATTCCGAGTTCTACAAGAACTTCCTTGAACCGGTGGACGTGTTCCACATCCTCGGTGCCGACATCAACACCGTCGACGGCGCCCAGTGCCGCATTCGTATCAGTCGCGGACGTGACGACAAGCCTTTCGGCAATGAAGAAAAGGCCATGCTCACGCATTTCATTGCGCACCTGGAACGTTCGATCAAGATCCACATGCAACTCAACCGCATCGAAGCCGAACGCAATCTGTACGCCGGCGCGGTGAACCAGATGGCGGTCGGCACGATCATCCTCGACGAGTCCGGCAAGGTCCTGCAGACCAACCAGGTCGCCGACCGGCTGATCCAGGAAAAGGACGGCATCAAACTGGTCAACGATGGCCTGCAGGTCGGTACGGCCCGGGACACCCAAGAGTTCCGACGCCTGGTCAAACAGTCGCTGCTGTCGCAAAAGAGCAGCAACCCGTCGGTGGTCGAAGCCCTGCGCGTGCAGCGGCCGTCCGGCAAAGCGGACCTGGGGATCATCGTGCGCTCGGTGCCATTGACCGACTGGAGCGAAGGCAAACAGTGCCCGACCGTGGTGATTTTCATCAGCGATCCGGAGCAACAGTCCACCGCACCGCAGGAAATCGTCCGCGCACTGTTCGACTTCACCCCGGCGGAAACCCAGCTGGCGATGCTGCTGGCCAACGGCTTGACCCTCGACGAAGCGTCGGAAGAGCTGGGGATCAGCCGCAACACCTCGCGGGCACACCTGCGCTCGACCTTCTCCAAGACCGGCGTGACCCGCCAGACCATGCTCGTGCGCCTGATCCTGCGCAGCGTGGCGACCCTCGGTTAACCCTCAGTGCCGCCCTCGTCCGCTCGGACGATGGCGGCTCCCGTTGTACAGCGCACAGTGTCTTTATCCCAAAGAGGGGACTGCCCCATGCGCAACTGCCCAACCATCCTCAAGACTGAACTGCTGGCGCAAAGCGGCCACTTTCAGATCGAAGCCCTGCACCTGCAATTCAGCAACGGCCAACAGCGGGTCTACGAACGCCTGCGCGGCACCGGTTATCGCTCGGTGATGCTGGTGGCGATGCCTGATCCTGCGCATGTGCTGCTGGTGCGCGAATACGCGGTCGGTGTGGAAAAAACCATTCTCGGCCTGCCCAAGGGCGGCGCCGAGCCCGATGAAGACTATTTGCAGGCGGCGCAGCGCGAACTGAGCGAAGAAGTCGGAATGCGCGCAGCACGCCTCACCGAGCTGGGCGAGCTGACACTGGCACCCGGGCACTTGTGCCATCGCTACCGAGTGGTGCTGGCCGAAGAGCTGAGCCCCTGCCAACTGCAAGGCGACGAACCCGAACCCCTGGAATGCCTGCGCGTGCCTCTGGCACAGATCCCCGAACTGGTGGCCCGTGGTGAACTGCATGAAGCCCGGGCGATTGCGGCGCTGTTCATGGCCATGGGCGCCCTCGCCCGCCGCGACTGATGCCAGTCTCGAATGACTCGCCACAATTGATCACAGAACAATGGAATGTCATCAGCTAGTCCATTCGGACGAAGTCAGTCGCGAACCGCCGCCATAACCTGTTTCTACAACAATAAAACCGTGTCGAGACTCATCATGCGCAAAACTACTTGTGCTCTGTTCATCATCCTCTGTGCGGGTGCTTCCACCAGTCTGTGCCAGCTGTTCAAGAACGAAGCCTACCGACCGACCACCGCCTACTTCAGCTGTTCGAGCACGGCGATCAATTGCTATCCGCCCGTGGTGCGCAACCTGCTGCCTTGAGCACAGTTTCCACCGGCCATAAAAAAACCACCGGATCGGTGGTTTTTTTATGGCCGCAATAATCAGGTAGGCAGTACACCCCTGGCCCGCGACAGGGTCAGCGCCAGGTCTTCGATCATGTCCTCCTGGCCACCCACGGTTCCGCGTCGGCCCAGCTCCACCAGCAGCTCGCGAGCAGCGATGCCGTACTTCTGCTCGGCACGTTTGGCGAACAGCAGGAACGAGCTGTAGACCCCGGCGTAACCGAGGGTCAGTGCATCGCGGTCGAGGCGGATCGGCTGGTCCATCATCGGCACCACCAGGTCTTCGGCCACGTCCATGATCTTGTACAGGTCAACACCGCTGTTGACGCCCATGCGCTCCAGCACCGCGACAAACACTTCCAGCGGCGTATTGCCCGCCCCCGCGCCAAGACCCGCAACCGAGCCGTCGATGCGCGCAGCACCGGCCTCGATGGCGGCCAGGGAGTTGGCGATGGCCATACCCATGTTGTGGTGGCCGTGGAAACCGACTTCGGTCCCGGCGTTCAGGCCGGCACGCAGGGCCCCGATCTTTTGCGTCACTTCATCGGGCAGCATGTAGCCGGCCGAGTCGGTGCAGTAGATGCAATTGGCGCCGTAGCTTTCCATCAGACGCGCCTGCTCCAGCAGCTTCTCCGGGCTGACCATGTGCGCCATCATCAGGAAGCCGACGGTGTCCAGGCCCATCTTCGCCGACATGCCGATGTGCTGGCCGGACACGTCCGCTTCGGTGCAGTGGGTCGCCACACGAATGGTCGACACGCCGTGTTCATGGGCCATTTTCAGGTGATCGAGGGTACCGATCCCCGGCAACAACAGGGCCGAGACCTTGGCCTGTTTCATCTGCGGGATCACCGCGGAGAAATACTCCTCGTCACTGTGGGCCGGGAAGCCGTAGTTCAGGGAAGCGCCGCCCAGGCCATCGCCGTGGGTGATTTCGATCAGCGGCACACCGGCCGCATCGAGGCCGGTGGCCACCGAAACCATTTGTTCAATGCTGATCTGGTGCTGTTTGGCGTGCATGCCGTCGCGCAGGCTCATGTCATGCAGACGGATGCTCTTACCTTGCAAATTCATCGGGATTCTCCACTCAACGGGCAGGCAGTTGCAGGGTGCCCTTGTGGGCTTCTTCGGCGAACATCTCGGCTGTGCGCAAACCGGCGGCAGTCATGATGTCGAGGTTGCCGGCGGACTTGGGCAGGAAATCGCCGAGGCCTTCGACCTCAATGAAAATCGACACCTTGCGCCCGTCGAACACCGGCCCGTTGATCAACTTGTAGCCCGGCACATAGCGCTGAACTTCGCGGACCATCTCCAGCACCGAGGTGCGGATCGCATCCTGGTTCGGCTCGTCATCGGTCAGGCAGTGGATGGTGTCGCGCATCATCAACGGCGGCTCGGCCGGGTTGATCACGATGATCGCCTTGCCGCGTCGGGCGCCGCCGATCTTCTCCACCGCACCGGCGGTGGTGCGGGTGAACTCGTCGATGTTCTGCCGTGTGCCCGGACCAACCGAACCGGAGGACACCGTGGCGACGATTTCGCCGTAGCTCACCGGTTGCACCCGCGAAACCGCCGCCACCATCGGGATGGTCGCCTGGCCACCGCAGGTGACCATGTTGACGTTCATCGCCAGGCTCGACGCGTGCTCCTTGAGGTTGACCGGCGGCACGCAGAACGGGCCGATGGCCGCTGGCGTGAGGTCGATCATGATCACCCCCAGCTCGTTGAGCTTGCGGCTGTTTTCCGCATGCACGTAGGCCGAGGTGGCATCGAAGGCGATGCGAATGTCATCGTCGAGCACGTGGGGCAGCAAGCCGTCGACACCACCGGCGGTGGTTTTGATGCCCATTTCCCGAGCACGTTTCAGTCCTTCGGATTCAGGGTCGACACCCACCATCCACACCGGCTCGATCCATTCCGATCGGCACATTTTCATCAGCAGATCGGTGCCGATGTTGCCCGGGCCGATAATGGCCGCTCTGAGTTTTTTGCTCATTAGGTTAAAACTCCAAAAGTCAGGCGCAGAAAGACACCCGGGCACTGCCCAGGCCATCAATGGTCAGTTCAAAACGGTCGCCGGCACGAGCCGGTTCCAGCGGCACCAGCGAGCCGGACAGAATGATTTCCCCGGCCTTGAACGGAATGCCGAAGGCGCCCAGGGTGTTGGCCAGCCAGGCCACGGCGGTCAGCGGATTGCCCTGCACCGCCGAACCCAGGCCTTCGCTCAAGGGCTCGCCATTCTTGAACACACGCATGCGCAAGTTCGGCAGGTCCAGCTCGCGCGGGTCGACCTGGCTGTCGCCCAGCACGAACACACCGCAGGAGGCGTTGTCAGCGACGGTGTCCTGGATGCGAATGCGCCAGTCGTGAATCCGCGAGTCGACGATCTCGAAGCACGGCATCACGTACTCAGTGGCGGCCAGCACGTCGGCTTCAGTGATACCGGGGCCGACCAGATCATGCTTGAGCTTGAAGGCGATCTCGCCTTCAGCACGGGGCTGGATCAGTTTGTTGGCGGACAGGGAAATTTGCGCATCGTCATCGAACGACATCTGTCGCGTGATGAAGCCGAAATCCGGCTGATGCACGTTGAGCATCTGCTGCACCGCCGCCGAGGTCACGCCGATTTTCTTGCCGACGATCTGGTCACCGGCCGCCACCCGACGCTCAATGGCGTACAGGGAAATGTGATAGGCGTCTTCGATGCTGATCGACGGCCAACGCTCGGTCAGCGGCGCCAGGGTGGAGCCGCTGAGCAGCGCCTGATAAAGCTCTTCGCCGAACTCACGGCGCAATTGCACGCTCATCCGCGGGCCTCCTGAAGAAACGCCAGGCACTGGCGGTTGAAAAAGTCACGGTGTTCGACCTGGACCCAATGCCCGCACTCGCTGAGCATCACGAAACGGATGCCGGAGCAGTTTTCAAGCATGGTCTGGGCACCGGAGGACGGGCAGAACTTGTCGTTCATGCCCCAGAAACCGAGGATTGGGCACTGCAACTCGCCCAGGCGCGACGTCATGTTCGGCACCTGCATGGTCGACAGCACGCACACCGGCTGCTGTTGCACCACGGCCACGCGCTCGTTGACCGTTTCATCGCTGATCAGGCTTTCATCGAACAGTTGCAGGGCCAGCAGGCGACGCATGCCCGCTGCGTCGTTCAGTTCACCTTTGGCGAACGCCGCGCCCATTTTCTGGATGCCTTCCATCTGCAGGTAATACTGTTCCTTTTCCATCAGGCCACCGGGCGCCATCAGCACCAGACGGCTGACACGCTGCGGTTGGTCGAGGGCCAGTTTGATCGCGATCGCGCCGCCCAGGGAGTTGCCGACCAGCGCACAACGCTGGATGTCGAGGGCATCGAGCAAACCGCTCAACGCTGCGACAAAGAAGTCCAGGGTGTAGAGGGTGTCGGGCTTGTCCGAAGCGCCGTAGCCCGGCAGATCCGGGACGATCACCCGGTAACCGGCCTCGGCGAACACCGGGTAGTTCTGCTTGAAGTTGCTGTGACCGCTGGCGCCTGGCCCGCTGCCATGGATGAAAATCACCGGCTCGCCGTTGCCGGTGTCTTGCCCGCCGATGTCTTTGTAGTGCAGCTGCAAACCATCCGGCAGCGTAACGAAGTGCCCTTGCGCTGAAGCGCCCATAAGGTGTCCTCCCGGCCTGTTGTTGTAGCGGGATTATTCCGAGGGGCCGAGTCGCCAACATCGTCCGACAGGACTACGCCCCTGCAGGAGCGAGCTTGCTCGCGAAAAACGTCAGGACACCGCAGGGCATCAGGTTTTACGCATTATCGTTGACGTCCATCGCGAGCAAGCTCGCTCCTACAGTTTCTAGTCTCATCGGACGTTGGCCTACAAAGACGGTCGACCTAGCATCGATAGCATTCCCGAGCGACAAAAAGAGAATTCCCATGCTTGATCCGATGGACTTTCGCGGCAAAGTGGTACTGGTCACCGGCGGTGGCAAAGGTGTGGGTCGCGGCATCAGCCAGCGCTTCCTGGACTGTGGCGCCGAGGTGGTGATTTGCGGTCGCGAAGCCCCACAAACCTTGCCTGCCAGCGCCGGGCGCGAGGCGCTGTTCGTGCCCTGCGACCTGCGGGATGTCGAGCAATCCGGGCGCTTGATCACACAAATCGTCGAGCGCTTCGGTCGTCTCGACGTGCTGATCAACAACGCCGGCGGTTCGCCGAATGCCGACGCCGCGACAGCCTCACCGCGTTTCAGCGAGGCAATCATCCGATTAAACCTGATCGCGCCACTGAACCTGTGCCAGCAGGCCAACCAGGTGATGCAGGCCCAGGCCGACGGCGGTGCGATCATCAACATCTGCAGCGTCAGCGCCACCCGCCCTTCCCCCGGCACCGCCGCTTACGGCGCGGCCAAGGCCGGTCTGCTGAACCTGACCACCTCGCTGGCGGTGGAATGGGCGCCGAAGGTGCGGGTCAACGCAGTGACCGCCGGGCTGATTCTCACCGAGCAGTCGGCCATGCATTATGGTGACGACGCGGGCATAGCCCGGGTGGCAGCGACCATTCCATTGCAACGTCTGGCGACCCCGGAAGATATTGGCGACACCTGCCTGTACCTGGCCTCGAAGCTGGCCCGTTACGTCAGCGGTGCGGACATCGCGGTGCATGGCGCGGGCGAACGCCCGGCGTTTCTCGACGCGGCCCAATCCCATTCATAAGAGGAGCTTTGACATGCCCGTAGCCAGCCACAGCGTTGTACTGAACCTCACGCAACAAGCCGCCTGGGCCAAACTGCGCGACCTGAGCCTGGCCCCGCACTACGTGCCGGGCCTGACCGGTTGCCAGTTTCATCCCGGCGTGCAGGAAGGCCTGGGCGCCAGCCGCCGGGTGTTGCGCAAGGGCGGTCAGTATCTGGATGAAAGCGTGGTGCAGTGGCGGGAAGGCACGGGGTTCGTGCTGCGGTTGCACAAGGGCGGCAATGACTCGCCCTTTCCGTTTCGCGAGGCGAGTTTCAGTTATGCCTTGCAGCCGGAGGGGGATGTGACCCGCATCACCCTGCAAATGAGATACAGCCTGCGCGGTGGCAGGCTGTTTGAAAGGTTGCTGGCCAAGGCCTTCAACAAGGTCGTGCAGCAGATTGCCGAGAACCTCAAGGCCTTCTACGAAACCGGCCGGACACAGAATCCCGACCGGATCGAAACCCGCCTTCAGGAGCGCGCCACTTCCGAGTGAGCGGTAAAACGGGTGGCGACGATCTTCCATTGGCCGGCGATACGCTGGTAACGGTCCTGATAGAACCCACCCAACTGCCGCGTCGCCCCGCTCTCGCCATCCAGGTTGAAATACCACAGGGCCCAACGGCCCTGGGCCTGATCCTCGTTCAGCACTTCGATTTCCGGGTTGGCGCCGTGATGCAGGTCGATCACCCGCTGATGGCAAGCCAGTTCGCGATACAGCGCGACAAAACTGTCGCGCTCGCGAAAGACCCCCAACGGTCCGTAATCGATCAGCACTTCACCTTCGGCAAAGCAGTCGGCGATCACCTCGACCTGCTTGAGATCGCAGGCGTTGAGGTAGCGATGCTTGAGCTGGCGGATCTCCTCCAGCGCTTCCAGGCGGGCGATCCGCTGCTCCAGATTCATACTGCACCTCGCGCTGTCACGTTGACCTCACTCCAGAAGGCTTTCATCGAACGGACTTTGCCGTCGGCATCGAACTCCATCACGTCGATCACATGCAGCGAGCACGGTTGCCCGCCCCACTCCATGTCGACCCGGAACGGCATCGCGCCGCAACCGTTGAGTGTCGCGCGCACCGGGCCGGTCTGGGTTGCGGAGACTTTCATCGCCCCCAGCCCTTCACGGTAAAAGCGCGCGATGGCGTCGATGCCCTGCAACGGCGCGTGGCCGACCGGGTCTTCAACGGTGGCGTCCTTGGCGTAAAGCGCGAGGATGCCCTCGATGTCGCTGGCATCCACCAGCTCCACATAACGCGCCATGGTCGCCTGAATCTGTTGAGCGCTGATCATTCAGACCACCTCGAACAGCGCAGCAGCGCCCATGCCGCCACCGATGCACATGCTCACCACCACATAACGCAAACCGCGACGCTGGCCTTCGACCAACGCGTGGCCGACCATCCGCGCACCGGACATGCCGAACGGATGGCCGATGGAGATCGCCCCGCCGTTGACGTTCAGGCGCTCGGCCGGAATGCCCAGGGTGTCGCGGCAGTACAGCACCTGACAGGCGAACGCTTCGTTCAACTCCCAGAGGCCGATGTGGTCCATGGTCAGGCCGTGGCGCTTGAGCAGCTTGGGGATGGCGTACACCGGGCCGATGCCCATCTCGTCGGAATTGCAGCCGGCGACAGCCATGCCGCGATAGATCCCCAGCGGTTCCAGGCCACGCTTCTCGGCCATTTTGGCGCTCATCAACACCGAGGCCGATGCACCGTCGGACAACTGCGAGGCATTGCCGGCGGTGATGAAACGCCCCTTGTCGCTCCACTGACCGCCCGGCCACACCGGCTCCAGCGCCTTCAGGCTCTGGAGGGTGGTGTCGATACGGTTGCACTCGTCGCGCAGCAAGGTGACGGTTTCATAACTGGTTTCGCCGGTGGCCTTGTCGAACAGTGCCTTGCGGCTGGCCAGCGGCGCCAGTTCACGGTCGAAGCGCCCGGCACTCTGGGCCTGCGCGGTGCGCAGCTGGCTCTGGTAGCTGTATTCGTCCTGCTCGTCGCGGGAGATGCCGTAGCGCGCGGAAACGATCTCGGCGGTTTCGATCATCGGGATATAGGCGTGCGGATCCAGCTCGATCACCGAACCCGACTGGTTGCGATACAGGTTCTTGTGCTTGTTCTGCACCAGGGAAATCGACTCCAGGCCACCGGCCACGGCGATGTCGATTTCGTCGCACATGATGCCTTTGGCGGCCATGGCGATACTCATCAGGCCCGACGAACACTGGCGCTCGACAGCCATCCCGGCAACCGACGCCGGCAAGCCGCCGGCAATCGCGCACAGGCGACCCAGGTTATAGGACTGGGTGCCCTGCTGCGCCGCGGCGCCGATGATCACGTCGTCCACTTCACCCGGCTCGATGCCGGCACGGCGCACGGCTTCGCGCACCACATGGCCGCCCAGTTGCGGCGCTTCGGTGTCATTGAACGCACCGCGAAAGGCTTTGCCGATCGGAGTGCGGGCGGTGGAAACGATGACGGCTTCTTTCATGCTGGATTCCTCGAAAATGCTATTGAAGGTCAGGCCGGGTAATAGCGACTGATGGTGTCGACCACACAGCCGGGACGTTCCTCGCCGTCGATTTCCACGCTGACGCGGATGGTCGCCTGTACGCCGCCCTTCACTTCCTCGACCGCGATCAGTTGCGCACTGCCGCGCACCCGCGAGCCGACGCGCACCACCGAGGGGAAGCGCACCCGCTCACAGCCGTAATTGACGCCCATGGCCAGGCCACGGACTTCGACGATCTGCGGCAAGAACAGATTGACCAGCGACAGGCTCAAGTAGCCATGGGCAATGCAGGTGCCGAACGGGCCGCTGGCAGCCTTGACCGGATCGACGTGAATCCACTGGTGATCACCGGTGGCGTCGGCAAACAGATTGATTCGGTCCTGTTCCAGCAGCAGCCAGTCACTGGCGCCAAGCGATTCGCCCACGGCGTCGAACAAGGCCATAGGCGTGTCGAAAATACGTGGCATGGTCACGCCCTCTGGCTGGACACCGACAACACTTCGCCGGTCATGTAGGAGCTGTAGTCGCTGGCCAGGAACATCATCACGTTGGCCACTTCCCAGACTTCGGCGGCACGACCGAACGCTTCGTTGGCGGCCAGTTGATCGAGCACCGCCTGGGGCGCGGATTTGCGCAGGAAATCGTGCAGGGCAATGCTCGGGCTGACCGCGTTGATGCGGATGCCGTAGTCGGCGGCTTCGACCGCTGCGCAGCGGGTCAGCGCCATCACGCCAGCCTTGGCGGCGGCGTAGTGCGCCTGCTCTTTCTGCGCACGCCAGCCCAGTACCGAGGCGTTGTTGACGATGACTCCAGCACGACGCTCCATCATTTTCGGCAGCATGGCACGGGTCATGCGCATGGTGCCGGTGAGCGTCACGTCGATGACCCGATTCCACTCTTCGTCAGCCATATCCACCAGCAACCGCGAGCCACCGAGGCCCGCGTTGTTGATCAGCACATCGACGCCTTGCAGGTCACGCTCGGCGCAGGCGATCAGTTGCTGCACCTGGGCTTCGTCGGCAACGTTGCAGACCTGGCCGAAGACCTGCTGCAGCCCGGTGGTTTCGCGGATTTTCAGCACCGCTTCGGCCAACCGGCCTTCATGGATATCGCTGATCATCAGCGCACGACAGCCTTCTTCGGCGGCACGTACGGCGGCGGAAAAACCGATCCCGGCACCGGCGGCGGCGGTGATCAGTACCGACTTGCCGCGCAGCAGACCGCGACCTTCAACATATTGAGGTACAGACATGAACTCTCTCCTTTCAGGCGCGCGGACGCGGCTCTTTGGGCATGCCCAAGGCACGCTCGGCGATGATGTTGCGCTGGATTTCGTTGCTGCCGCCGTAGAGGGTGTCGGCGCGGCTGAACAGGTACAGCGACTGCAAACGGGTCAGTTGGTAAGGTCCGGCTTCGAGCAATTCCGCCTCGGCGCCGAGGACGTCCATCGCCAACTTGCCGAGGCTGGCGTGCCAGGTCGACCAGAACAGCTTGTAGATGGTTGCCTCTTTGCGCAGCGAACCGTCCTGGCTACCCGAGAGCATGCGCAACGAGTTGTAGCGCATGATCCGCAGCCCGCTCCAGGCTTCGGCCAGGCGCTGACGCAGGATCGGGTCGCGGTCGGCGCCGTTGGCCTTGGCGATGGCGATGATTTCGTTGAGTTCGTTCTGAAACTGCATCTGCTGGCCGAGGGTGGAGACACCCCGCTCGAAGCCCAGCAGCGCCATGGCGATCTTCCAGCCTTCGCCCGGCGCGCCGATGATGTTGGTGGCGTCGGTTCGGGCATCGTCGAAGAACACTTCGTTGAATTCCGAGGTGCCGGTGAGTTGTTCGATGGGGCGTACGGTGATTTCCGTCTGGGCCATCGGCACCAGCAGGAACGACAGACCGCGATGGCCGACGCTGCCCGGTTCGGTGCGGGCGATGACAAAGCACCAATCCGATTCGTGGGCCAGGGACGTCCAGACTTTCTGGCCATTGATGATCCAACTGCCGGTGGCTTCATCCAGCGTTGCGCGGGTCTTGACGTTGGCCAGGTCGGAACCGGCGCCCGGCTCTGAATAGCCCTGGCACCAGAACGACGTACCGCTGACGATCCCCGGCAAAAAGCGCTGCTGCTGTTCGACCGTACCGAACGCGGCGATGGTCGGCCCGGCCAGGCCTTCGCCGATGTGCCCCATGCGGCCGGGACCGCCCGCGCGGGCGTATTCCTCGTTGAAGATCACCTGCTCGGTGATCGACAAGCCGCGCCCGCCATGCTCCGGCGCCCAGCCGACGCAGGTCCAGCCGCCTTCGGCGAGTTTGCGCTCCCAGGCTTTGCGCTCTTCGGGAAACATGTGCTCATCGCCTGGTCCACCGCGAAAACGCAAGGCTTCGAACTCGCCGCTGAGGTTGGCGCTCATCCAGTCGGCGACTTCCCGACGGAAGTGTTCGTCCTGCTCGCTGAAACTGATTTTCATGGCTGCTCTCCCAGAATCACCGAAGCAATGCGCTCGCGATGCCAGGCCGGTAGCCCGAGGAAACTCTCGCTGGCACGGGCGCGCTTGAAGTAGAGGTGCGGGTCGTATTCCCAGGTGAAACCGACGCCACCATGCAACTGGATCGATTCGGACGCGCAATGGAAGTAGGTCTCGGAGCACTGCGCCTTGGCCAGCGCCGCCGCCAGCGGCAGTTCGGCCGCGACCTGGGGATCACCCTGGGGATCGAGGACTTCCTGGGCCACGCACGCGGCGTAATAACTGGCCGAACGGGCGCATTCGACTTGCAGCATCATGTCGGCGGCGCGGTGCTTGAGGGCCTGGAAACTGGCAATCGGGCGACCGAACTGCTGGCGCTCCTGCATGTAGGCCACGCTGAGGTCGAGCACCTGCTGCGCGCCGCCGGTCTGTTCGGCAGCCAGGCCGATGCAGGCCAGTTGCAGAACTCGCTCAAGGTGCGACCAGCCGTTGCCGAACTCACCCAGCAGGCAGTCGGCTTCAAGGTACAGGCCCTTGAGCTGGATCCGCGCCTGACGCCGGGTCTGGTCCATGGTCGGCAACATCTGCCGTTCGATGCCTGCGCGGACGGCGCTCACGGCAAACAGGCTGATGCCCGTTTCGCCAGTGGTTCCGGGTTGTCGTGCGGCAATGATCAACAGGTCGGCGCCATGGCCGTCGAGCACATGCTTGAGGGTACCGTCGAGGACGAACCCGTCGCCTTCAGCCACCACCGTTGCCTGGACATCGTCGGCGGACCAGCCGTTGGCACTGCTGAACGCCAGGGTCGCGGTCACGCTGCCGTCGGCAATCGACGGCAACCAACGCTGCTTCTGTTCATCATTGGCCGCCAGCAACAGCGCAGGGGTGGCCATGCAGGCGGTGGCGAAAAACGGCGAGCACAGCAAACGCCGGCCCATCTGTTCCAGCAGGATCGTCAGCTCGACAAAGCCGAGGCCCAGGCCACCATAGGTTTCGGGGATATGAATCGCTGGCCAGTACATTTCCTGGCACAGACGCTGCCAGAGGGCTTCGTCGAAACCCCGCTCACTGACCATTGCCGCGCGCACGGCGGCAGAATCCGAGACATCGGCGAGGAAGCCCTCGGCCGATGCGCGGATCATTTCCTGTTCGTCGCTGAATGCAAACTCCATCGCGGCGCCTTCTGCTCGTTTGGCGGGGCGCGCGTGGCGCAACACCCCTTTGAGCATGAAGTTTGGCGCCGGCCGGACGCGGCAGAATCGTTAGCCCTGCCTAGTCCGAACGGGTGATGTGCTGCGGTGACTGTTCGGCCGGGAAGCCGATCAGCGGCAATCTCCACCCATGCGCACCAGCAGCGCCGCACGGTGCGGTTTGAGGTACGGGTTGACTTCACCGACCTGGCACGACGCCAGGTTCTGTAGTTCCGGTGCGAGGGGTTCTTGCACAAACAGCAACCCCGCCGGACGGGACTCGGACTGCAACTGCGCCACTGTCAGTGGCGCCACTGGCCGGCCCA
This sequence comes from Pseudomonas sp. GL-RE-26, assembly GCF_019956275.1. NCBI lineage: Bacteria > Pseudomonadati > Pseudomonadota > Gammaproteobacteria > Pseudomonadales > Pseudomonadaceae > Pseudomonas > Pseudomonas sp. GL-RE-26. The sequence continues at coordinate 220,270 of NZ_JAHBDI010000022.1, read as the reverse complement.
TGTAGTAGACCAGACGGATATCCGGCTCACCGAGGGTATAAGCCTTCTGACCCGGTTGCCCATTAGCCAGCGTGGCGACCTGCTCAAGACCACCGAACCGGTGCGACAATACCCGCGCTTCGACGAACATGTAGAACACCACAAAACCGGCCAGCATCACGTAGGGCACAACGGCCAGGACCGTGCGCCAGCGCCCCTTCAGGTCGTCGAGCAGCGCCGACCAGTGCATCGCCAGCAGCAACGCCATGGACGGATAGACTGGCAACAGGTATTTGCCGTGTTTTTCAGTAAACAAGGAAAACACCAGCAGCGGCAGCAAACTGCAAATCAGCAACATGCCCGCCTCGCGGCGCGAGCGGATCATTGCCCAGAACTTGCGCGGTTGCACGAATGCGATCAGCCAGAACGGGAAGAAATCCCCGGCCAGGTACAACAGGTACGCATACCAGGCCTCGGCACCCTGCCCGTCGATCTTCTTCACGATGTCTTCGCTGATGATCGAGGCCCAGATGCCCCAGCCCTGGTTCACAGACACCGCCACGTACCAGGAACCGCCCAGCACCAGGGCAATCAGCCAGCCCCAACCGTCGCACAGATAAGCCTTGGCCCGGGCATCGCGGTAGATCAAGGCATAGGCCAGGATCGGCGCCGTCACCCACAACAGGCAAACCGGCCCTTTGGTCAGCAACGCGCAACCCAGCAGCACGTAGCTCAACCGACTCCACAAGACCCGACCTTGCAGGAAGATGAACTGCCAGGCCGCCAGCAGCGCACCGAAGCACAGCAGGGTCAGCAACATCTCGATTTCCGAGCGTCGTGCGAACAGGCTGAAGGCGCCGTTCGCGGCCAGGAACACCACGGCGAACAGTCCGACCTGCCGCCCCGCCTGCCGAACGCCGTACAGATAGGTGCCAACACAGCACAAGGCGGCAGCCAGCGCCGAAGGCAGGCGCACGCTCCACTCGGACAAGCTGCCCAGCACCGCCGTTGAAACCAGACCGGCCCAATAGAAAAACGGCGGCTTGGACAAGTACAAGTCGCCGTTCATGTAAGGCAGCAGCCAATTGCCTGCCTCTCGCATTTCGCGCACGGTAACGGCGCGGCGGGCCTCGTTGACACTGAGGAACGGCACGCTGCCCAGCCCCCAGAAAAACAGCAACGCAACCGCGATGGCCACGAGCAACGTAATGTATCGGGTCGATAACGATCCGGGCATGACCTACTCCTTCAGGTGTTTGCTTTTTGCGATCAGCTGCAAGTTGCGAAAATAAACGAGAGAGCCAAAGGCCTGTCCGGCGATGAACACCGGGTCTTCACGGTAAATGGCATAGGCGAGCAACAAGGTGCTGCCGACGATGCTCAGGTACCAGAAGCTCACCGGGATCACGCTGCGTTTCTTGTATTCGCTGTACAGCCACTGCAGGACAAACCGCCCGGTAAAGGCGATCTGCCCGACAAAACCGACGATCAGCCAAAGGGCTTCGCGGGAGAGATTCATCCTTTGATCTCCTGGGCGATGGTGTTCAGCCGCGTGCGCTTGATCAGCCACCAGACACCGAACAAATCGAGAATGCCGACCAGCGCGCGGTCGATGTTGCCGTATTTCGAGACCCCGGCCGTGCGCGGTCGGTGGTTGACCGGGTGCACGATCATGCGCCCGTTATGGCGCTGGATCAGCGCCGGAATGTAGCGATGCATGTGGTCGAAGTACGGCAGGCGCAAGAACGCCGCGCGCTCGATCAGCTTCAGGCCGCAACCGGTGTCCGGGGTGGCGTCCTTGAGCAGGCGGCGGCGCAGGTTGTTGGCGAACCGCGAGGCGTAGCGTTTGCTTGCGGTGTCGCGGCGATTGACCCGATGCCCGGCGACCAGTTGCACATCGACCTTGCCCGGTTCGCCGCGCACCAGCGCCAGCATGCCGGGAATGTCCGCCGGGTCGTTCTGGCCGTCGCCATCGAGGGTCGCCAGCCACTGTCCGCGGGCCTCACGGGCGGCGTGGTACAGCGAGGTGCTCTGCCCCAGCGAACGTTCGTGATGCAGGATGCGCAGGGTGTTCAAGCCGTCGTGGCGGATCTGCCGCAATTCCTGCAGGGTTGCGTCGGTGCTGCCATCGTCGACGACGATGATTTCGTACGATTCAGCGGCCAATGCGACGCGAATTTCCTCAAGCAGCGGCTTGAGGTTGTTCGCTTCATTCTTGGCGGGGATCAGTACGGATACAAAAATGTCTTGGCTCATGGAGTCACTCTCGCCTTTATTGGATTTCTTTTATCAGAGGCGAATCAAGGTGTCGTACACCGGCCGACTCGATGCAGGGTTCAGCTATTCAGGACGATGGCGCCAACAATACCCCGCCCTTTGGACGCACTCGCGCGCGCCCCGCATACGGTGCCCGGCCATTTGTAAAAATGGCGTTAAGATTTCATACACTTTTTGTCATCATTCACTTGATGGCGCAACGAATTCGGTTGCCATTGGCGCTTGCCCATCTAAAGTGCACTCACGCGAGTGAAAAACATGAATCGGGTAAGGATGCAGAACCATGAGCACTGAGCAAGAGACGACTTTAGACGAGCAGCGGCTCGACAGTACGGAAATCCGCATTCTGGGCTCGTTGATCGAGAAACAGGCCACCAGCCCGGAAACCTATCCCCTGACCCTCAATGCCCTGGTGATTGCCTGCAACCAGAAAACCAGCCGCGAGCCGGTGATGAACCTCACACCAGGCCAGGTCGGCCATAGCCTGCGCGTCCTCGAAGGACACGGTTTCGCCAGACTGGTGATGGGCAGCCGCGCCGACCGCTGGGAACACAAGGTCGACAAGGCTCTGGAACTGGTGCCGGCGCAGGTCATCCTGACCGGGCTGATGTTTCTGCGCGGCCCGCAGACCGTCAATGAACTGCTGACCCGCAGCGGCCGCATGCATGAGTTCGAAGATGCCGAACAGGTGGTGCATCAACTCGAACGCCTGATTGCCCGGGGCCTGGCCGTACTGATTCCGCGTCAGGCCGGCCAGCGCGAAGATCGTTACACGCACGCCCTGGGCGACCCGGCGGATATCGAAGCGATCATGGCTGCAAGGAACAACCCGGCCGAACGTGGCAGCAGCGGGGTTTCGGTTGAACGGATCGAAGAACTGGAAGCGCGGATTGCGGCGCTGGAAGAGCGTTTGGCACGACTGGAATGACTTCTTAACTTTCAAAGATGCCCACTGTGGCGAGGGAGCTTGCTCCCGCTGGGCTGCGAAGCGGCCCCGAAAAGGGGACTGCTTCGCACTCCAGCGGGAGCAAGCTCCCTCGCCACAAAAGTATCCGTCATCCTGTATCGCTACTCGCCGTCCCAGTAATCCACCCCATCGGCTTGCCGGGCAACGGCAACAAAGCCTGACGCATTACCCTCGGCATCCACCTTGAAGTCATCCATCACGGCGTATTTACCGGAATCCGGGTATTCACAGATCTCCGGCGATTGCTGGGTGCTGACGGCCAGGTACCGCAACTCGCCGTTACTGGTATTGATGATCTGATGCGCCTTTTCAGGCCCGCCCGGTGGACAAGCGATCACATCACCGGCGCGGATCGGAAAACGTTCGGTTCCCAGGCGAACCTCCCCTTCCCCGGCCACGACGTAGAACATTTCCTCATTGACCCGATGACTGTGGAACGGGCTGCCGCGCATGCCTGGCTCCAGCACATACAGGCGATAACCCAGCTTTTGTGCCCCCAGTTGCTGACCGACGCGGGCCAGGCGCTGTTGGTAGCGACCGGCGGTTTCACCGCTCGGCGCAAACGCTTCGGGCAGCGGTTCAAGTTCGACTGAATTCAGGTTGAGAATGGGGGGATGCATGGACACCTCCTAGCTGCGGGCAAACGCCACGGCCTTCTGGAATTGCTCATCCGTTGGCCGCACGCCGGTATAGAGCACAAATTGCTCCAATGCCTGGATCGCGATCACTTCCAGCCCGGTGATGACCCGCTTGCCTTCGGCACGAGCACGCATGATCAGCGGAGTTTCGGAGGGAATCGCCACCACATCGAAGACAGTGTCCGCTTTTTCGATCACGTCAGGCTCAAAGGCCAGTTGCTCGGCCTCCGGCCCCCCCGTCATGCCGATCGGGGTGACGTTGACCAGCATTTGCGGGCGACGACTCCCCAGCTCGGCCTGCCACTCATACCCCAACGACTGCGCCAGTGCCTGTCCGGCGCGCTCGTTGCGGGCCACGATCAGGCCGCTTTCATAGCCGCCATCGCGCAAGGCGCTCGCCACGGCCTTGGCCATGCCGCCACTGCCGCGCAAGGCAAAGGTCGAGTCCTTGGGCACCTGGTGTTTTTCCAGCAACTGGGCAACGGCGATGTAGTCGGTGTTGTAGGCTTTGAGATGACCGTCGGTGTTGACGATGGTGTTGATCGATTGAATGGCGGCGGCCGATGCGTCGAGTTCATCCACCAGGGCAATGCAGGCTTCCTTGAACGGCATCGACACGCCACAGCCACGAATGCGCAGGGCGCGAATGCCGACAACGGCACCCGGCAGGTCCTGGCTGGCAAAGGCCTTGTAGTAGAAATTCAGGCCCAGCTGTTCATACAGATGATTGTGAAAACGCAGACCAAAGTTCCCGGGGCGTCCTGAAAGGGACATGCACAGCTGGGTGTCTTTGTTGGGGTTCATCTGCACGGGCAAGCTCCTTCAAATGCACTTTTCGGATGGACGGGATTAGCCCTCCATCGGGTTCTGATCGATCATATAAGTGTGTTAACACGGCCTTACACGGGTCGGTAAGAAAGTCGGTACAGACCTTACACAAAATTTACCTAACGGCCGTGCTGTTTTTCAGAAAAACGCTGTCTTAGAAGTATCCCCGCGACAATCCTTGGGTCTATTGCAGACACAAGCGCCGGGCTGAAGAACCGAGGAACTATCATGATCCGTAAAGTCCCCACAGTAGCCTTGCTGATCGGCGCCCTCGCTATCGCAGGACAGGCGCAAGCCCATGGTGGTGGTAATTACTGGCAGGGCCCGGCGGTGTTTGGCGCGATCGTCGGTACTGCCATCGTCGGCTCGGCTCTGATCAACGCCAACCGCCCGGTTTATGTCGCACCGCAACCGGTCTACTACCAGCCCGCGCCGGTTTATTACGCACCACCGCCTCCGGTTTACTACCAACCGGCCCCGGTCTACGTGCAACAACCGATCTACTACCGCCCGGCCCCGGTGTACTACGGACCACCCCATGGTTACTACGGCCCGCCACGCGGCTACTACGGCCACGGCCGCTGGTAACGAACTCATCCAGCCCCGCTGATAAAGCGGGGCTTTTTTATGCCCGTTTGTCGGTACAGGTCTGGATAAATCTCGCCAAGGTCGCTATCGGGACAGTACCCGTGGCAAAAATGGGCAAGATGGACTCGACCCGATTTCTGCCGTGCGGCAAAAAACGGTCATATTTTTGTCATGACAGTTCCGCAAGCTCGGTGCTGTCCGTCGATAACAGTTGAAAACAACAAGGACGACCACATGCCAACGCAAAACCCGCACCGCATCGTCGGTCTGTGCACCTCCAGCAAGGTGTACAACGCACTGACCGAACTCAAGCACCTGGAAGGTCATCGCAGCGCCAAATTTCTCTCGCTGCTGACGCAAAGCCTGGTACGCAAGGGCCTGCTCAACGAGCAGGAAGTGGTTCATATGCTCGATCAGGTGGTCAGCTGACCGACCAACGGTCGTTTGCCCCCTCTGGCATCAATGACCACTATCGAAAGCGTTGATTACCCCTAAAGGCACCCTGACCTTAAAGTAACTCCACAGATTGATGGAGGTACTTGTCGTGTCCAAGGTTCAGATCATGTCCGTTATCGGCAGCGCCGTCCCCGCACAGCTCAGAGAGCTGGGCATGCTCGCCTGCTGGTATCTGGTGCAGGATGGCGTGCAGATCAGCGGCCCGCTTACTTCGCTACCCGCCGCCAAGGAGCTGTCGCAACGCATCGGCACCGGCCAGTCCGGCAGGCTCAACGCCTAAGGCAACTGCACCCGCGGTTTGGTTTCAATGAAAATGGCCCAGCTCGACATGAACAGGGCCGCGATCAGCGGGCCGATGACAAAGCCGTTGAGTCCGAAAATCGCCAGGCCGCCGAGGGTAGAGATCAGGATCATGTAGTCCGGCATCCTGGTGTCCTTGCCCACCAGAATCGGTCGAAGCACGTTATCCACCAGGCCGATCACGAAAACCCCAAACAACCCCAGCACTATGCCCTGCCAGATCGCCCCGGTGAGCAGGAAAAACACCGCCACCGGCGCCCAGACTATTCCCGCCCCCACCGCTGGCAGCAGTGACAGAAACGCCATCAACACCGCCCAGAGCAATACGCTGGGGATGTCCAGAAACCAGAAAATCAGACCGCCCAGTGCGCCTTGCGTGATGGCCACCAGCAGGTTGCCCTTCACCGTGGCCCGCACCACACGATTGAACTTGAGCTGCAAACGACGTTTCTGCTGTTCCTGCAACGGCACCGCCGCACGCACCTTGCGCGCCAGTTCCGCACCGTCGCGCAGGAAGAAAAACAGCAGGTACAGCATGATGAAAAAACTGACGACGAACTCGAAGGTGCCCTGACCAAAAATGAAGGCCTGCGCCGCCAGCTCCTGACCGCCGGTCATCGCGCTTTTGACGATTTTCTCTCGCAGCCCGTTCAACTCACCCATGCCGAAGCGATCCAGCAGATGCTGGAAATACGGCGGCAGGCTGTGCTTGAACTGCGACACGTACCCGGCAATATCGAGTTCGCCGCTCTCGACGCTTTTGTAGAGCGACGCACCCTCTTGAACCAGCAAGGCGCTGATGATGATCACCGGCAGAATCGCAATCACCAGGCAAATGCTCAATGTGCACAGCGACGTGAGGTTGCGTTGCCAGCCGAACTTCTCTTGCAGCCGGCGCTGCAGTGGCGCAAAGACGATGCCAAGGATCACCGCCCAGAACACCGCGCCGTAAAACGGCAGCAGGATCCAGATGAACGCAGCGCTCACCAGCACCAGCAAAACCGTCAGTGATTTGTCTTGTAGGGGCGCTTCGTTCATGTCCGATCCGTGCCAGAGAGGACGAAAAACTTCCGCCCTGATGTTTAGTCCACTACGGCTCGCGCGAGTGCCATCGGTTTGTTGAACAAGCATAGATCCAGGTCAATAATCCCTCGCCACCGAACGTTTACCCTGCGCGGCTTTTGCGACCGACACTGCCATGAACTTCACCGCGCCAGAACTGCTCGCCCCCGCCGGCACCCTGAAAAACATGCGTTACGCCTTCGCCTACGGCGCCGATGCCGTGTACGCCGGCCAGCCGCGCTACAGCCTGCGGGTGCGCAACAACGAATTCGACCACGCCAACCTGGCCCTCGGCATTCGCGAGGCCCAGGCCCAGGGCAAGCGCTTCTACGTGGTGGTGAACATCGCGCCGCACAACGCCAAGCTCAAGACCTTCCTCAAGGACCTTGAACCGGTGATTGCCATGGCCCCGGATGCGCTGATCATGTCCGACCCCGGCCTGATCATGCTGGTACGCCGGCACTATCCGCAGATGCCGATCCACCTTTCGGTGCAAGCCAATACGGTGAACTGGGCGAGCGTCGAGTTCTGGCAGCAGCAAGGCTTGAGCCGGATAATCCTGTCCCGGGAGCTGTCCCTGGAGGAAATCGCCGAGATCCGCGAGCAAGTGCCGGCCATGGAACTGGAAGTGTTCGTGCACGGCGCGTTGTGCATGGCCTATTCCGGGCGCTGCCTGCTGTCGGGCTACATGAACAAGCGTGACGCCAATCAGGGCAGTTGCACCAATGCCTGTCGCTGGAAATACTCGGCGCAACCGGCCACGGAAAACAATCTCGGCGAGATCGTGCAACAGTATCAGCCGGAACCCACCCTGGGCATCGGCGCGCCGACCGAGCAGGTGTTCCTGTTGCAGGAAGCCAATCGTCCCGGCGAACAGATGCCGGCCTTCGAAGACGAACACGGCACCTACATCATGAACGCCAAGGACCTGCGCGCCGTGCAGCACGTCGAACGCCTGACCCACATGGGCGTGCACTCCCTGAAAATCGAAGGCCGGACCAAATCGCACTTTTATTGCGCGCGCACCACCCAGGTTTATCGCCGAGCCATCGACGATGCGGTGGCGGGCCGGGCCTTCGACCGCGACCTTATGACCGATCTGGAATCCCTCGCCCAGCGCGGCTACACCGAAGGCTTTCTACGCCGCCATGTGCATGACGAATACCAGAACTACCAGAACGGCAGCTCCGTCTCGGAGCGCCAGCAGTTTGTCGGTGAATTGACCGGGCAGCGCCGAGATCGCCTGGCCGAGGTCAAGGTGAAGAACCGCTTCGGCCTGGGCGATCACATGGAGCTGATGACGCCCAAGGGCAACTTCCACTTCGATCTGCATCAGTTGCAAAACGCCAAGGGTGAAGCGATCGAGGTTGCACCGGGAGATGGGCATACGGTGTATTTGCCGATACCGGATGCGGTGGATCTGGAGTTTGGGTTGTTGATGCGGGATATCAGCGTGACCTGACCTGCAAATCCACCCAATTCCTACAGGGAAATGTGTCAGGCAAACTCTTCGCGGAGCATCGCCACAAACGCCTCCCGCGCCGGGTGCACCCCGGCGTTTTCGTGCCAGTAGAACAGGCTCTCGATTGCCGTCAGTTCGGGAAACTCGAACGCCACGCACCCGGCGCCCTTGGCGTATTGATCGAAAACCCCTTTAGTCACCAGTGCCACGCCGGCCCCGGCGCTGACGCAACCGACAATCGCGCCATAGCTGGCCAGGCTGACAATCGGCAGCGCCAACCCATTGCGCAATAACCAATGCTCCATCGCTGCCCGGTAAGGACAGCCCTGAGGCCAAAGGAACATCGTCTTGTCATGCAGGTCCGTCACGTTGCGCAACGGCCCGAGGGAGGTTGAGGCTATCAACAGCAACTCTTCGCGGTACATCGGCGTGCGCTTGAGGTGCGCACGCTCGACGTCGACCGCGACGATTGCACCGTCGAGCTTGTGATTGAGCGTGTCGTCGAGCAACTGGGCCCAGGTGCCGGTGGTCAGCTCCAGCGCCACCTGCGGGAAACGCTTGTGGAATTTCGCCAGCAACCGCGGCAATCGCCCGGTGGCCGACGACTCGATGGCCCCGATGCGCAGCGGCCCCGAGGGTTCGGCGGAAGGGTCGACCGCGCGCTTGGCCTCGGCGGTGAGAGCAAGAATTTTCGAGGCGTAGGCCAGGAAGGTTTGCCCCGACGGGCTGATGCGCAGCCCTCGACCCTCACGCAGGAACAGCGCGACACCCAATTCGGCCTCCAGGGCCTTGATCCGTGCCGTGATGTTCGACGGTACGCAATGCAACAGCTCGGCCGCGCGGGCGATGCTGCCGACATCGGCCACGGTCTTGAACATGCGAATCTGTGCCAGCTCCATACATCACCAAAAGTGAACGGTTAGCGCAGTATAAGTCAGTTGTGGCGAACGATCCGCTTTCTGATACTCGGTGCATCCGCCCACAGGTGCACGACCATGACGCCGCTCACACCCTCCCCCGTTTCCCCCTGGAAAATCATCCTGGCCATGGCGTTTGTCGTGGCGTGCTGGGGCTATTCCTCGACCGGCATCCATATCGGACTGCTGGCCTACGACCCCGTACATCTGGCACTGCTGCGCTTCCTGCTGGCTTCCGTGTTCATGGCCGTGGTCGCGATGTTCAAGGGCATTCGCCTGCCGAGCCTGCGCGATCTGCCGTTGATGTTCGGCCTGGGTTTCTTTGCCGTGAGCCTGCACCACGTGGCGATCAACTTCGGGCAGCAAGGTGTCAGCGCTGGCGCTTCGAGCGTCCTGGCCCAGACCACGCCCCTGTTCAGCACGCTGATCGCGCGCTTCGTGTTCAAGGATCAGGTGAGCCTGTGGCGCTGGGGGTGTGTGCTGCTCGGGCTGTTTGGCGTGGTGATTGTGGTGGCGGGCGATCATGGCCTGGGCAGCATTGATGCCCACGGCTTGTTGATCCTGCTGGCGGCGGTGTCCTGGAGCCTCTACTTTGCCCTGCAAAAGCATCACACCGGGCGTTACGACGGGCTGACGCTGGTGTGTTACACGGTGTGGTCCGGGACGGCGCTGTTGCTGGTTTTCTTGCCCGGCCTGGCGGATCAAGTCGCCCTGGCGCCGCTGCGTGTGCAATTTGCGGTGATTGCCCTGGGGATATTCCCCAGCGCCCTGGCGTACCTGGCCTGGGCCTATGTGCTGGCGCATGTCGATTTGAGCCGGGCGACGATGACGCTGTATTTGACGCCTCCGACGGCGATGGTCATTGCGTCCTATGCGCTGGGCGAGCGGCCAACGTTGATGATCGTGGTCGGCGGGCTGGTGGTGTTGGTGAGTGTGCTGGCGTTGAATCTGGAGCGGCGGGCTGTGGTTGTTCAGGCTGTCAGGGTCTGATTCAGGTTTTTCGCTGACAGGCCTGACGCTATCGCGAGCAAGCTCGCTCCCACAGGGTTTTATGGTTGCCGCGGTTCTTGAGCACGCCCCAGAACCTGTGGGAGCGTGGCTTGCCCGCGATGAACGATGACGCGGTATCACTGACCATCAACTGGGAGAAAACCGGTCACGGCTGTTGGTCAGGTGCAACCACATCGCCGCCCGCGCCGCATCCGGATCCTGGCGCTTGATGGCATTGAGAATCGCCTCGTGTTCAAGATTGGCCAACTGGCCAAGCTTGCTCAAGTCCACCGCGCCACGCTCGGCGGCATTGACGCGGGTGCGCGGGATCATGGCACTGCCCAGGTGCTGCATGATTTCGGTAAAGCATACGTTGCCGGTGGCTTCGGCGATCAGCAGATGAAAACGCCGGTCCGCTTCGACACAGCTGTCGTTGTTGGCCAGCAGGCTTTGATAGTCATCCAGTGCTTCACGCATCTGCGCCAGTTGCAGATCGCTGCGGCGCGTTGCCGCCAGCGCCGCCGCCTGGGTTTCCAGGCCCATGCGCAATTCCAGAATGCTGCGCACCCCCAACGCGGTATCGACATTCAGCCGCAGCCCCTGCTCCGGTGCGCGCTCGATCACGAACGTGCCAATGCCGTGCCGGGTCTCCACCAGCCCCGAAGCCTGCAACTTCGAGATCGCCTCACGCACCACCGTGCGACTGACCCCGTGTTCCTGAACGATAGTGTTTTCCGACGGCAGCTTGTCGCCGGGCAACATCTGGCCGAGCAGGATGCGCTGGGTCAGTTTCTCCACCAGGTCATGGGCCAGGTTATGGCTGCGCTTGCGGGCGGGTACTTCGAGGTCTTCTTGCATCGGGGTGTCCGGAAATCAGGGCTATCGAATCGTAGCACCGCGTCGGGCGGGAATCCTGAAAAATCTCGCTCAACTTGTATGACAACACTCAACAACAAGCCGATATTGGTTCGTTTTAAAGGCCATCAGCCACCGCCAATAGAATCAAAATCTCCGACAATGCGCCATTTCATTGAGCAAGCGTGGTTGCAAGATCAAAAAATGTAGTTGTATGATGTCTATCAACAACGCAGCACTCAGCTTCACCCCGCATAAAAATAACGAGTGGGAGAAAACGCAGTGAATACATCCATCTCCGGGATGCACGACGACGCCAATTCAGCGCTGAAGTCCGCCATCGCCAAAGTCAAACGTCACGTCTTGCCGCTGTTCGTCATCATGTTCATCGTCAATTACATTGATCGCGTGAACATCGGTTTCGTCCGCGCCCACATGGAACACGACCTGGGCATTGGCGCGGCCGCCTACGGCCTGGGTGCCGGTCTGTTCTTCATCGGTTATGCACTGTTCGAAGTGCCCTCCAACATCCTTCTGCAAAAAGTCGGCGCACGCATCTGGCTGACGCGGATCATGTTGACCTGGGGCCTGGTCGCCGCGGGCATGGCGTTCATCCAGAACGAAACCCACTTCTACATCCTGCGTTTTCTGCTGGGCGTGGCCGAAGCCGGGTTCTTTCCCGGGGTGATCTACTACTTCACCCGCTGGTTGCCCGGCGTGGAGCGCGGCAAGGCGATTGCCATCTTCCTCAGTGGCTCGGCGTTCGCTTCGCTGATCTCAGGCCCCCTGTCCGGCTTGCTCCTGCAAATCGAAGGGCTGGGCCTGCACGGCTGGCAGTGGATGTACTTCATCGAGGGCATGTTTTCGGTGGGGTTGTGCGTGTTCGTCTGGTTCTGGCTGGACTCCAGGCCCCACGACGCCAAATGGCTGAGCCGCGAAGAACAGGACGCGCTGGTCAAGGCCATCGATGACGAACAACTGGCCCGGGAAGCCGCCACGCCGATCAAGCCGTCGCTGGGCAAATTGCTCAAGGATCGCCAGATCATTCTGTTCTGCCTGATCTACTTCTTTATCCAGTTGACCATCTACGCCGCGACCTTCTGGCTGCCGAGCATCATCAAGAAGATGGGCGACCTGAGCGATGTCCAGGTCGGGCTGTTCAACTCGATTCCGTGGTTGCTGTCGATTGTCGGCATGTACGCCTTCGCTTCCCTGTCGGGCAAATGGAAACACCAGCAAGCCTGGGTCGCCACCGCCCTGCTGATCGCTGCGGCCGGAATGTTCATGTCCACCACCGGCGGGCCGATCTTCGCCTTTGTCGCCATCTGCTTTGCCGCACTGGGCTTCAAATCGGCCTCGTCGCTGTTCTGGCCGATTCCCCAGGCCTACCTGGATGCGCGCATTGCCGCTGGCGTCATCGCGTTGATCAACTCAGTAGGCAATCTCGGAGGTTTCGTTGCGCCGACCACTTTCGGCCTGCTGGAAGAACGCACCGGTTCGATTCAGGGCGGGCTGTACGGCCTGGCCGCGACCTCGATCATCGCCGCCATCATCGTGTTTGCCGCCCGCAACACACCGAAACCCGCATCTGCCGTGGCGCTGGGCAAACCTGCACCCAACCACGCCTGAATTGTGCTTTTTAAGGATTGGAATATGAACCCACAAGACACCGCAAAAGCCCCGGTCATCACCAGCATGCAAGTGGTTCCGGTCGCCGGCCACGATGGCATGCTGCTCAACCTGAGCGGCGCCCACGGCCCGTTTTTCACTCGCAACATCGTGATTCTCAAGGACAACGCCGGCCACACCGGTGTCGGCGAAGTACCGGGGGGCGAGCGCATCCGCCAGACCCTCGAAGACGCACGCAGCCTGGTGGTCGGCAGCCCGATTGGCACTTATCAGAAGATCCTTAATCAGGTACGCCAGACCTTCGCCGACCGCGATGCCGGTGGCCGCGGCTTACAGACCTTCGACCTGCGCATCACCATTCACGCCGTCACCGGACTGGAAGCCGCATTGCTCGACTTGCTCGGCCAGCACCTGGACGTGCCGGTAGCCGCCCTGCTCGGCGAAGGCCAGCAGCGCGATGAAGTGAAGATGCTCGGCTATCTGTTTTATGTCGGCGATCGCAACGCAACCGACCTCGCCTACCGCCGCGAACCGGACGCCGACAACGACTGGTTCCGCGTGCGGCACGAGAAAGCCATGACCGCCGACGCTGTGGTGCGCCTCGCCGTCGCCGCGCACGCAAAGTATGGTTTCAAGGATTTCAAACTCAAGGGCGGCGTGCTCAGCGGCGACGCGGAAATCGAAGCGGTCACGGCCCTCGCCGAACGCTTCCCCGATGCGCGCATCACCCTCGACCCGAATGGCGCCTGGTCACTGAAAGAAGCCATCCGTCTGTGCCGCGACCAGCACCACGTGCTGGCCTATGCCGAAGACCCGTGCGGGGCGGAAAACGGTTACTCGGGTCGCGAAGTCATGGCCGAGTTCCGCCGGGCCACGGGCCTGAAAACCGCGACCAATATGATCGCCACCGACTGGCGGGAAATGGGCCACGCGATCCAGTTGCAGTCGGTCGACATTCCCCTGGCCGACCCGCACTTCTGGACCATGCAAGGCTCGGTGCGCGTGGCGCAGATGTGCCACGAGTGGGGCCTGACCTGGGGCTCGCACTCCAACAACCACTTCGACATTTCCCTGGCGATGTTCACCCATGTCGCAGCGGCCGCGCCGGGCGAGATCACCGCCATCGACACCCACTGGATCTGGCAGGACGGCCAGCGCCTGACCAAGTCCCCGCTGCAAATCGTCGACGGCTGTGTGCAGGTGCCGCAGAAACCGGGGCTGGGGGTGGAGCTGGACATGGATCAGGTCGCCAAAGCTCACGAACTGTACAAAGGCATGGGCCTGGGGGCGCGGGATGACAGCGTGGCAATGCAGTTCCTGATTCCCGGCTGGAAGTTCGATAACAAGCGGCCGTGCCTGGTGCGTTGAGTTGACGGTTGCGCGTGGCCGCCTGTTGGCGGCCTATTTTAAAAAGCGCTCGGAGCATGGCGCTTCACGCCCTAAAATGGCGCGCAACTGAATCAACGACGGATGAAACCAACATGGACAGGCTGAAAACCATCGCCGCTTGCATGGCGATATTCGCCGCGGGCCAATGCGTGGCACAGGATCAAATCGAGACAGTGGTGAACGCCGCTGTACAACCGGTGATGCAAGCCGAGGGCATTCACGGCATGGCCGTGGCAGTCACCGTCAACGGCCAAGCGCATTACTTCAACTATGGCGTCGCCTCGAAAGAAACCGGCAACCCCGTCACGCAAGACACCCTGTTCGAAATCGGCTCCGTCAGCAAAACCTTCACCGCCACCCTCGCCGCCTACGCCCAGACCACGGGCAAGCTGTCCCTGTCGGACAAGGCCAGTCAGGTCCTGCCGGCCTTGCGCGGCAGTGCGTTCGACCACATCAGCGTGCTGCAACTGGGCACCTACAGCGCTGGCGGTTTACCGCTGCAATTTCCTGCTGAATCTGATTCTGCCGACAAAATGCTCGGCTACTACAAACAATGGAAACCGCTCTACGCCCCCGGCAGCCACCGACTGTATTCAAACCCCAGCCTTGGCCTGTTCGGCTACCTCGCCGCCCAAAGCATGGGCCAGCCGTTTGATGAGCTGATGGAGAAAACCCTGCTGCCGAAACTGGGCCTCAAGCACACCTATGTGCACGTGCCGCAGGATCAGATGGCGCTGTACGCCCAGGGCTACAACAAGGACGGCAAACCGGTACGGGTCACTCCGGGTGCGCTGGATTCCGAGGCGTACGGGGTGAAAACCAGCGCCGCGGACTTGCTGGCCTACGTCGGTGCAAACATGAAACCAGCGTCCCTGGAAAAGCCGTTGCAGCAAGCCATCGCCTTGACCCATAGCGGTTACTACACCGTAGGCGATATGACCCAGGGCCTGGGTTGGGAGTTGTATCGCTACCCGATCACACTGGATCGTTTGCTGGACGGCAACTCCACGCCAATGGCCATGCAAGCCCATGAAGTCCAGTGGCTAAACCCGCCACAAGCGCAGCCAGAGAACGTGCTGATCAACAAGACAGGCTCAACTGGTGGCTTTGGTGCTTACGTGGCGTACGTGCCATCGAAGGGCATCGGCATTGTGATGCTGGCCAACAAGAATTATCCCAATGCAGAGCGGGTCAGGATTGCTCATCAGATTCTGAGCGCCCTTTCCCAATAGCGACTGATCCATCTGTGGGAGCGAGCTTGCTCGCGATGGCGTCGTAACAGTCGATACAATGGTTGAATGTCAGGCCGTCATCGCGAGCAAGCTCGCTCCCACAGAAAAACCTTCCATCGCCACAAGATTGAGGTTCAATCATCCGGCATTTCAGGCGGCTTGGAGGGCTTGGCCGGTTTGCTGTTTTTTCCGGGTTTGGCGCCTTTGACCGCAGGCTCCGCTTCAGCGACGGGTGCAGCCACGGTCGCGGTAAATTCTTTCTCGGCCGCGGGCAACTGATCGACAGCGCTGAAAATCTCGTCCAGCTTGAAGGCGTCCGATTGCTCAAGTTTCTTTTCGCCGTCCTTGCCGACCAGGATCACCTTGGTCTTGGCGCCAGCACCCAGCTTGAGCGAGCGGATCAGCGCCGCCGTGTCCTGTGGCCCCAGGTCTTTGCCGTCGCGCTGGCCCATCAGGTTGAGCACGGTGTAGAGCACCATGTTGCGGTCGGTGAAACCCTTGCGGTTGGCTGGCTCATCCAGAGACTTTTTCAGGCCGACCCAGTTCGGATCAACCGTGCTCGGAGCGATGACAATCAGTGGCCGAGCCCTGCCCTTGTCCATGTCCAGCGGTGAGTCGCCATCGGCGGCGAACGAGGTGCCGGCAATCGCCAGCAAAGTAGCCAGGGTCAGTGACCTGATGAGCATGCGCATCTCCTTCTGATATCCACGCTCTAATGATTGCGCATCGCGGCGATCGTTCCGGGTGACGTACCGCAAATATTTTTCGCCTTGCCCCAAGCTTAGGTCAGGGCGGTCATTGCGCAACAGGCTGGGCTAATCTGAAGGCTCATGACAACCCGCCTGATCCGTCGTGAGGACTTGCCCATGAGCACTCAGTTGAATCACACCATCGTCTGGTGCCGGGACAAGCAGGTTTCGGCGAATTTCCTGGCCAGCCTCCTTGGCCTGCCCGCCCCGCAGCCCTTTGGGCCCATGCTGATCGTCAAACTGGATAACGACGTGTCACTGGATTTCTACGACAACGACCCGCCGATAGCGTCCCAGCACTACGCATTCTTGATGGGCGACGAGGATTTCGATGCGGCCTTCGCACGCCTGCAAGCCAACGGTCAGCCGTGGTGGGCCGACCCGGGCAAGCAGCGACTGAGGGAGATCAATGATTACGCGGGAGGACGGCGGGTGTATTTCGATGACCCGGACGGGCATCTGCTGGAAATATTCACCCGCGAATGAAGCTTTCGTGGCGGCTTGAATCAGAACGCCAGTTTGTAGCCGATCAACAACAGCATGGTCGCCAGGCAAGGGCGCAGCAATTCGTCGGAGATGCGCCCGGTCAGGTGGCTGCCCAGGTAAATCCCCGGCAACGAGCCCACCAGCAAGTAACCCAGGACGTGCCAATCCATGTTGCCCATGCTGGCATGGCCAAGCCCCGCGACCAGGGTCAGCGGCACGGCGTGGGCGATTTCAGTCCCCACCAGGCGGCGGGTCGGCAGCATCGGATAGAGGATGAACAGTGCCACGGTGCCCAGTGCACCGGCGCCGATGGACGTCAGCGCGACCATGGTGCCAAGGACCAGCCCGGTGATGACCGTCATCACATTCAAGCGCAATCCGCTGGGGTTGTAGTTGCCGCCCGCACGTTTGTGGGCGAAGTCGAGCAGGCGCTTCTTGAACAGGATCGCCAGTGCCGTGGCAAACAACACAAAACCGAGGGCCTGCTTGATGATCGCGTTCATCGCCTCGGGGGCGCTGTGCAGGGTGCTGAGGAACCACAGCGTCAACGCCACCGCAGGCACGCTGCCCAAGGTCAACCAGCCGGTAATCGCCCAGTCGATGTTGTTGTTCTTGCGGTGAACCAGTACACCGCTGGATTTGGTGATGGCGGCGTATAGCAGATCGGTACCGACGGCCGTCGCCGGGTTGATGCCGAACCCTAGCAGGATCGGCGTCATAAGCGACCCGCCACCCACGCCAGTCATGCCGACGATGAAGCCGACGACCAGCCCGGCAACGACCAACCCGATGTTCACTAAATCCATGAATACGTCCACAAAGATCACAAGGGAAATCTGGCCCGCAGCATAGCGATATTTCTTATAACCAGTTATATCGATGCGATCTATCTTTATACCCTGAATTCAATTCCCACAAGGAATATGTGTCGTGCTCACTGAACCGGCAGGAAATTCAGGAACAGCAGGCTCTGGGCATAGTTCAGGCCGATGCGCCGGTAGCGTTCGTCGAGCATCTGGGTCAGCAGGTCCAGCCGGGCGACGATCTTGCCGAACTCGACGGCGAAGCTCAGGTTGCTGCCCTCCTCCGAGATTTCGTTGGAGAACAGCAAGGGCAGGCCCTCTTTGTTCTGTCGCTGGCTGAGGATCCAGGTGGCGATCTCGATGTTGCGCGCGGCATTGCTGACGAACACCGGGTTGATCGTATCGGTCATGTAGAACTCGAGGCGATTGCCATGGGCGGTCACCAGCATGCTGCCGATGGCATAGATGAACGCCCCGACCCGGTCGCCGAGAAACTCCGGGCTCATGGCAAACCTCAGGGCCGCAAGGTCCTTTTTGCCGCCCAGGGTCGGTAATGGCTGCTGCAGCTCAATGGCCATGCGCACTTGCTTGCCGGCGGTGCGGGCATCGAGGAAACCGGATTTTTTCAACTCATCGGGGTTACGCAGGTAGAGCTTGCTCATCAACAGGTAAAGGCTGTCGAGGTTGTCGCGCATGGTCAGGGTGGCCATACGGTCGACGCTGGTTTGCAGGAACTCCTGGGGTTTGCCTTCGCGCATCTGGTTGATGATGTCGCCGCCCTGCTGTTGGCTGCAACCGGTGACGAAGAACATCGACAGACCTGCCAGCAGCAGGCAATGACGGCGGATTTTAGTGGTGATCGCGGGTGAAACTCGAGCCATGGGTTCTTGGACTTGGGCATGGGCCTACGGTGGGGATCGCCGCAGGCTGCCATGGATAGAGCCGGACATTTCGAAAAAGTGCAGTATCGGCACAGAGCAATCGATCACCGGCAGGGTGCAGTTCAAGAGATCACAGCCTGTGGCGGAACCGATGGACTATTCTGCTGCCCACTGAAACAACCATCGGCATTCATAAAGGAGGTTTTGCATGCGCACGCTAGAACTGGCCGGCACCCGGGTTCCGGTCATCGGCCAGGGGACCTGGCAGATGGGCGAAGACCGTTCACGGCACACGGAAGAAGTCGCGGCACTGCGCCTGGGCATCGAACTGGGCATGACCCTGATCGACACCGCTGAGATGTACGCCGAAGGCGGCGCCGAGGAAGTGGTCCGCGATGCCATCGCCGGTCAGCGCGACAGCGTCTTTCTGGTCAGCAAGGTGTACCCGCACAACGCCAGCCGCCAGGGCATTCCCCTGGCTTGCGAGCGCAGCCTGCGCAGGCTTGGCACCGATTATATCGACCTGTACCTGTTGCATTGGCGCGGCCAGTATCCCCTGGAAGAAACCGTCGACGCCTTCGAGCGCTTGCGCGAAGCCGGCAAGATCGGCCGTTGGGGCGTGTCCAACTTCGACCTCGACGACCTGCTGGAACTGGAAGCTCCGGCCTGTACCACCAATCAGGTGCTCTACAACCTGGAACAACGGGGCATAGAATTTGATTTGCTGCCCTGGAGCCAGCAACGGCGGCTGCCGGTCATGGCTTACTGCCCGATTGGCCAGGGCGGTAAAATGCTCGCCAATACTACGCTCAGGCAAGTGTCCGCCCGTCACGGCGTCACACCGGCACAGGTGGCACTGGCATGGATACTGCGTCAGGAGGGAGTGATCGCCATCCCCAAGGCGGTCCGACTCGAACATGTACGCTTCAACGCCCAGGCCGCCATGTTGCAGCTTGAGCCCGGGGATCTGGAGGCGCTGGACCAAGCGTTTCACGCGCCACAACGCAAACAGCGGCTGGCCATGGTCTGAACCACCGCAGTCTGTCAGAGAGCTTCGTCATGAGAAGCACCGACCACCTGGACCCGTTCAATCTGCAACGTTTTCTCCAGGCTCAGGAACCGGTATTCGAGCGGGTTCAAAACGAGCTGAACAACGGACACAAGCGCAGTCACTGGATGTGGTTCATTTTTCCGCAGTTTGCCGGGCTCGGCGGCAGCGAGATGTCGCGCCGCTTTGCCATCCGCTCGCGGGAGGAAGCCCTGGCCTACCTTGAGCATCCGTTACTGGGCGCCCGGCTGCGCACCTGTACCCAGGAAGTGCTGAACATCCGGGAGCGCTCGGTAGCGGGGATTTTCGGTCATCCCGACGACCTGAAGTTTCACTCCTCGATGACCCTGTTTGCCCAGGTCGCCGACGCCGACAGCCTTTTCCAGCAAGCCTTGAACCAGTACTTCCACGGCATCCTGGATGACTGGACCCTGTCGCTGATGGACTCAAAACAGGCCCAGTTGCCCACCAATCAGGGTTGAGAAGTCGTCGTCGACAAACGGCAGTATCGCGTCCGCCACCGGTTGCAGCTGCCGGGTGATGTAGTGGTCGTAATCGATGGGCGCGCTACGCACTTCCAGCGGTTCGGGGCCGGCGACGGTGATCACGTAGCTGATCCAGCCGCCGTTCTGGTACTGGCGCGGGCGGCCCTGCCGGTCGTTGTACTCGTCGGCCAGGCGCGCCGCGCGCACATGGGGCGGTACGTTGCGCTGATAGTCATCGAGGGTGCGGCGCAGGCGTTTGCGGTAGATCAGCCGGTCATCGAATTCGCCGGCCAGGGTCTTGCGCACGTAGTCACGCACATAGTCCTGGTAGGGCTTGCGCAGGAAGATCCGCGAATACAGCTCTTGCTGGAATTGCCGGGCCAGCAGCGACCAGTCGGTGCGCACGGTTTCCAGGCCTTTGTAGACCATTTCGTCGCTGCCGTCGTCCCGGGTGACCAGCCCGGCGTAGCGCTTCTTGCTGCCTTCTTCGGCGCCGCGAATGGTCGGCATCAAAAAACGCTTGTAGTGGGTTTCGAACTGCAATTCGAGAACGCTCTGCAGGCCGTATTCCTGCTGCACGTGCTCGCGCCACCACTGATTGACGTGCGCCACCAGCGCATGGCCGATCTGCGCCGCCTCCTGCTGGCCATGAGCGCGACGCAGCCAGACGAAGGTCGAGTCGGTGTCGCCGTAAATCACCGCATGCCCCTGGGCCTCGATCAACTGGCGGGTGCGCAGCATGATTTCGTGTCCGCGCAAGGTGATGGACGACGCCAGGCGCGTGTCGAAGAAGCGACAACCGCTGGAGCCGAGCACACCGTAAAAGGCGTTCATGATGATTTTCAGCGCCTGGGACAGCGGTGCGTTGTGTTCGCGCTTGGCAGTTTCCCGGCCTTCGGCCACCCGGGCGACGATGGATGGCAGGCAATGTCGGGTGCGAGAAAAGCGCGCGCCACGAAAACCCGGCACCGACTCGCTGTCGTCCGGATGCTTGAGCCCTTCAATCAGCCCCACGGGGTCAATCAGGAAGGTGCGGATGATCGACGGATAGAGGCTTTTGTAGTCGAGCACCAGCACCGACTCGTACAACCCCGGTTGCGAATCCATGACAAACCCGCCGGGACTGGCTTGCGGTGGCTTGCCGCCGAGGTTGGGTGCAACGAAACCCTGACGGTGCATCAGCGGCATGTACAGGTGCGTGAACGCCGCCACCGAACCGCCCATGCGATCGGCCGGCAAACCGGTGACGCTGGCCCGCTCCAGCAGGAAGGTGAGCAACTCGGTCCTGGCGAAAATCCGCGTGACCAGTTCGCAGTCCTTGAGGTTGTATGTGGCCAGCGCCGGTTTGTCCTCGGCGAACATACGATTGATTTCGTCCATGCGCTGGTACGGGTTGTCGATGGACTTGCCCTCGCCGAGCAAGGTTTGCGCGACGTTTTCCAGGCTGAACGAGGGGAAGCTCCAGGTCGCCGAACGCAGGGCCTCGATACCGTCGATGATCAAGCGGCCAGCAGCTGAAGCGAAGTAATGGTTGCCGCTGCCGTGTTCACGCCACTGCATTTCCTCGCCGCCACGCCCCAGTTTCAACGGCACCGCCAGGCGCCGGGCGTGTTCGTGGAGCACCCGCAAGTCGAACTGCACGACGTTCCAGCCGATGATCGCGTCGGGGTCGAACCGGGCAAACCAGTCGTTGAGCTTTTTCAGCAGCAGGGTTCGCGAATCGCAGTATTCGAGCTGGAAATCCACCTGGCCAGCGTCGCCGTTGGGCGGACCGAGCATGTACACCTGACGCTCGCCGCAGCCTTCCAGGGCGATGGAATACAACTCGCCCTGGGCGGTGGTCTCGATGTCCAGGGACACCAGTTTCAGGCTCGGACGGTAGTCGGAGTCGGGTTTCATCTGCGCGTCGAGCAGCAGGCCCTCGGCATTCGGCGTGCCACTGAAGCGCACCGGTGCGGTGATGAAACGTTCCATCATGTAGCGTTCCGGCGGGCGCACGTCGGCTTCAAACACCTCGACACCGGCCCGGCGCAGCGCGGTTTCCAGGCGCATCAACTGGCCATGTTGCTGGCAGTAAAGACCGAGGACCGGGCGATGTTCGAAATCCTGCAGGGCCAGGGGCTTGAGCTCGACGTTCTTCTCGTCATGCAAAACGCTTTCGGCGGGCTGACGCTGCGCAGCGGGGATGAACGCCACCGATGGTTGGTGAGGCAGGCGGATACGCCGGGGACCGCTGTCGGTCGCCAGCCAGAATTCGACTTCCGTACCGGCCGGGGTGTCGCGCCAATGCCGGGTCAGGACGAAGCCCTGCTGTAGATCCACCACTGCAAACCTCGAAACTGATTCAGAGGGGGATTCTACCCGTCATCAGTCGCGATAGCGCGTATGGCCCCGGTATCTCTGGCCCACAAGTAATCTATTGGCCTGAAATGTGTGGTTTGCCAAAGAAAAACCGTCGAATGACGTTTTTTACGTGTTAACTGCCGCTTTCGCCCTTGCCCTGAACGCTCGCGTCTACGATTCTTCAAGAACAACGACAACACCCGAGTAACCACCATGAAAACCGTCGCCCAACTGCTCAAGCTCAAAGATCAGAAGAATCAGGAAGTGCACCAGATCAAACCCGACCACATGGTGCTCGAAGCATTGATGAAGATGGCCGAGAAAAACGTCGGCGCCTTGCTGGTGGTGGAGAATGATGAAGTGCTGGGCATTATCAGCGAACGGGACTACGCGCGAAAACTGGTGCTGCACGGCCGCTCTTCGGTGGGCACGCCGGTGCGCGACATCATGGTTTCGCCGGTGATTACCGTCGACACCCACCAAACCGTGGATACCTGTCTGGGCATCATGTCCGATAGACGCCTGCGTCACTTGCCGGTGGTCGAAGGCGGCAAATTGATCGGCCTGCTGTCGATCGGTGACCTGGTCAAGGAAGCGATTGCCGAACAGGCGGAACTGATCAAGCAGCTGGAACAGTACATTCGCGGGGAATAAGTCGACACGCCGAAGATCCCTTGTAGGAGCAGGCTTGCTCCCACAAGGGATCTTCGGTGTTCAGACCGGCCAATGCCGGGCGAACACCGGTGCCAGTGCCGGGTGGCGGTCGATGCGTTCCAGCCAGGCGAAAAACCCCGGCCGGGCGTTGCGCAAATGTTCCCGACTGCCCGCCCATCGCGAGATCACTGCCGCCAGCACATCCAGGCCCCCGGGTTTCTCGCTGCCCAGGTACAACTCGCCCGAGAACTGATCGGCAAACACCTCCCAACTCCAGTGCAGGCGCCGGCGGGCGCCCTCCATGAGGTTCTGCCTGGACGACTCATCCGCCTCGGCCAACCAGCGTTCGGGGTAATCAATGATGCCGATGGCCGCATAGCAATTGCTGACGATGTACGCCATGCCGCGAATGGCCTGGTCCCGCTCGGCCGGGTCCTGCGGCAACAATCCCGATGCGGGAAAGCTCAGCCCGAGGTGGATCAGGATCGCCGCGCTCTCGGTCAGGACACTGCCATCGGGTAGCTGCAAGGTCGGAATCTGTTTGAGCGGGTTGAGTTTTTCCAGCGCCTGGGCCGCCTCCGCGGACGTCTCGACATCAATGAAGCGATAAGGAACATCGCAGAGCTCAAGGGCTGCTTCGATAGCCGCCGCTCCGGAGTTCAGATGGCCGTAGAGCTGGTGCATAAACGTCTCCTTGCATACCGCGACCTCTGCCGGGCCACATCGACCGTCGCGGCAGAGGAACGCGCCAGCTAACCAGTGTAGAAGCCGCCGCCCGCCACACAGTGGCCATCCGACGATCGCACCATCACGCTCACAAGAGGTGTGGCGTCGGACCTATCATTGCCGTCGATGTTCACCATCACTTCAATGAAGTTCTCTTAAAAAATCCCCGGCGTAACATCTGCTCCATACCAACCCATAAGCACCCCGGAGCACACCATCATGAAACGCCAGACCCTCCTCAGCATCGCTTTCTCGGTTTTCGCAGTTAACGCTTTCGCCGCAAACTCTGCTCAACCTGTGGTCGCTGAAGGCGGCTCGGATCGTCTGATTGAAAGCCGTGTGGCCGAGGGTGGTTCGGATCGCCTGCTGGAAAAACGTGTTGCCGAAGGCGGTTCCGACAAGCTGCTGCAAAACCGTGTCGCTGAAGGCGGTTCCGACAAGCTCCTGCAAAACCGCGTCGCTGAAGGTGGTTCCGACAAACTGCTGCAAAACCGCGTCGCTGAAGGCGGTTCCGACAAGCTCCTGCAAAACCGTGTCGCTGAAGGTGGCTCGGACCGTCTGATCGAAAGCCGCGCTGTCTGAATGCAGTGCTTGACCGCAGAACTCAATGAAAACCCGGCCTCACCCGCCGGGTTTTTTATGCTTTTTTATACGTCGCGATTACTGCACTGCCCGCGCCATGCAGCGCTGGTAGCGTTCATCGACTCGCTTGGCGAACCACGCGGTGGTGAGTTTGCGGGTGATTTTCGGGCTTTGCAGCACGATCCCGGGCAACACTTCACGGGGTAACGGCCGGCCCTCGGCCCGTTCGGCCAGTTCGAAAACCCGCCGATAGAGTTTGCTGTCTTCGAACCCCAGGGTTTTCCCCTCTTCCAGTTGCTCACGGATCGTCGGATTGCGCATGTCCAGTTGCTTGCCGAGGCTGCGCACAGCCAGTTCCGTGGTGCCGGGCATGATCGAACCGTAGTTCACCAGGTCGCCATCCAGCGCCAACGGGATACCGGAAGCCCGGCTCACCGCGTTCTGGAACGCGGCGTTACGACTGGCGTACCAACCCGCGTTGAAGTCCGCAAAGCGGTACAGCGGCTGTGGGTAACTCACCGGATACCCGAGCAGATGCGCGATGCCGAAATACATGCCGCCGCGCCGGGTGAACACTTCATGGCGAATCGAGCCCTTCACCGGGTACGGATAGCCCTTGGCCTGCTGCTCGGCAAAGTCAATGCTGACCTGCATCGGCCCGCCGGTATGCACCGGGTTGAAGCCGCCGAACAGCTTCTTGCCCATCGGCACCATGCCGATGAAGTCGTCGAAAATGGCGCTCAGTTCCTTTTCACTGCGCGCGGCATTCAGGCGGCTGCTGTAGCTTTTGCCGTTGGGCGAATCGAGCATTAACGCACCGCTCACCAGCAGGCCGGGAATATGTGCCTTGGCGGCACGGCGGTCGATCTCGTCGCGGGCGATCTTGCCCAGGCCCGGTACGCTCGGATCGACCTGAAAGGTCGACTCCTGTTCCGTCACCGCGAGCACCGAGCACAGGTTTTGCGTGGTCGCCGAGATGTCTTGCGCGGTAAACGCCACCTGGATATCCGTGGCCCAACCCTGGGGATCGGCAGCCTTGGTCGGTAGCAAACGCATAATATCGGCCTTCACTTCGGCCGGGCTGCGCGCCGCCGGTTCCTGGGTCCGTTGGCTGCCGCAACCGGCCAATACCAGCAACACGGCGACGCTTGTGATCAATCTGATTTGCATGTCGTTCCATCTAATCCGTTGGTCCGGGCCAACCATACGACCAATGGCAGGTCAGCGGCTACGTCCGTGGCAGTCTGACGGTTGCCGCCCTCCCCGACTGGACCATACTTGATTCACACAGCGAGGAGGACAGGTCATGCACCGCAGCGACGTGTTGATCATCGGCGCCGGCCCGACCGGGCTGGTCCTGGCGTTGTGGCTGAGCAAGCTGGGCGTGCGCGTGCGGATCGTCGACAAAACCTCGGCCCCCGGCACCACCTCCCGGGCGCTGGCCGTCCAGGCACGGACGCTGGAGTTGTATCGCCAGCTCGGACTGGACGACGCCGTGGTGCAACACGGCCATCAAGTAAAGGCCGGCAACTTCTGGGTCAAGGGTGAGCCCGTGGCGCGCCTGCCCCTGTCTCAGATCGGTGAAGGCCTGACGCCCTACTCGTTTCTCGAGATTTTCCCGCAGGACGAACACGAACGGCTGCTGATCGAGCGCCTGGAAGCCTTCGGTATCACGGTGGAACGCAACACTGAACTGGCAGGCTTCGAGCAAACCGCAGACGGCATCACGGCCACGCTGGACCTGCCCGACGGTCAGCAGGAAACCTGCCAGGCCTGTTACCTGGCCGGGTGCGACGGTGCCCGGTCGATTGTGCGCAAGACCCTGGATACCGGGTTTCCCGGCGGGACCTACCAGCAGATTTTCTACGTCGCCGACGTGCAGGCCAGCGGCCCGACATTCAATGGCGAACTGCATGTGGATCTCGACGAGGCGGACTTCCTCGCCGTGTTCCCACTGGGCGACAGTGGTCGTGCCCGTCTGATCGGCACGGTGCGCGACGAGCGCGCCGAACACGCCGAGACCCTGCGCTTCGAGGACGTCAGCAGCCGGGCCATCGAGCATATGAAGGTGAAGATCGAGCAACTGAATTGGTTCTCGACCTACCGCGTGCATCATCGGGTGGCGGATCACTTCCGCAACGGCCGGGCGTTTTTGCTGGGTGATGCCGCCCATGTGCACAGCCCGGCGGGCGGCCAGGGCATGAACACCGGGATTGGCGATGCCATCAACCTGGCCTGGAAACTGGCGGCCGTGTTGAGCGGCGGTGCCGAGGCCAGGCTGCTCGACACCTATGAAACCGAGCGCATCGCGTTTGCGCGCAAACTGGTGGCGACCACCGACCGGGTCTTCACGTTCGTCACCGCCGACGGGCCGATTGCCGATTTGCTGCGTACGCGCCTGGCGCCGTTCTTGTTACCGAAAATGACCTCGTTCGAAGCCTCCCGCCAGTTCCTGTTTCGCACGGTGTCGCAGATCACCCTGAATTATCGTGGCATGCCGTTGAGCACGGGCGTTGCCGGGCGTGTGCATGGCGGTGATCGCCTGCCCTGGGCCCATGACGGTGAGGGGGATAATTTCGAGTCGCTCAAGTGCCTGACCTGGCAGGTGCATGTCTATGGCGACACCAGCGACGAGATGATCGCCTGGTGCCACGAGCACCATCTGCCGCTGCATGTGTTCGACTGGCGACCGGCGTTCGAAGCGGCGGGCCTGGGGCGCAACGGCTTTTATCTGCTGCGGCCCGATACCTATGTGGCGATTGCCGAAACCTGCTCGGACCCGAAAGTGATCGAACGGTACTTCCGCGATCACGGGATCCGGACGTTTTTTGGCGCGACCTGAAAACACCACATTCCCCTGTGGGAGCGAGCCTGCTCGCGATAGCGGTGGATCAGTCAGAATCATGTTGACTGACACTCCGCTTTCGCGAGCAGGCTCGCTCCTACAGGGTTATAGAGTGATTATCAGATCCCGGCCAAGGCCAGATCCATCGCAAAATAGGTAAAGATCAGGTCTGCCCCGGCCCGCTTGATCGCCCCCAGGCTCTCGCGCACCACACGGTCTTCATCGATGGCCCCGGCCTGGGCGGCAAACTTGATCATCGCGTACTCACCGCTCACCTGATAGGCCGACAGCGGCAGGCGCGAGGCTTCGCGGATGTCGCGGATGATGTCCAGATACGCACCGGCCGGCTTGACCATCAGCGCATCGGCGCCTTCCTGTTCGTCGAGCAACGATTCGCGCACCGCTTCGCGGCGGTTCATCGGGTTCATCTGGTAGCTTTTACGGTCGCCCTTGAGCGCACTGCCACCCGCCTCGCGGAACGGGCCATAAAGCGCCGAGGCGAATTTGGTCGAATAGGCCATGATCGCCGTCTGGGTAAACCCGGCGTCATCGAGGGCCCGGCGAATCGCCTGGACCTGCCCGTCCATCGCTGCCGAGGGGGCGATCACATCGGCACCGGCACGGGCTGCCGCGACGGCTTGCCTGCCGAGGTTGATCAGGGTCTGGTCGTTGTCGACCTCATGGTTGTGCAGCACGCCGCAATGGCCGTGGTCGGTGTACTCGCAAAAGCAGGTGTCGGACATCACGATCATGTCCGGCACTGCGTCCTTGGCGATGCGCGACATGCGCGAGACCAGGCCGTCATCGCGCCAGGTGTCGCTGCCGCTGCTGTCCAGGTGATGGGACACGCCGAAGGTCATCACCGACTTGATCCCGGCACGGGCGTAGCGCTCGATCTCGCCGGCCAGTTTCGACTCGGGAATGCGCATCACGCCCGGCATGCTTTTGATCGGCACGAAGTCGTCGATTTCTTCTTCGACGAAAATCGGCAGCACCAGGTCGTTCAGGCTGAACTCGGTCTCCTGGAACAGGCTGCGCAGGCTCGCATTGCGGCGCAGACGGCGTGGGCGTGCTTCGGGGAACTGACTGGACATGGGTATTCCTGGATTTCAGAGGACGAGACGAACGTCGTAGGGAGGCGAAGCTTATGCCCTGCGCGGCGCTGGGCACAAACCCCGGGTGATCAACAAACTCTTGCAGGCTGGGCAACAATACTGGCATCCAGCACTGCCCCTCTGTGGGAGCGGTGTATCAGCTCGCTACCGGGCTCGGAATCTGCAACCCACGCACCACCGCCGGCCGCGCCAGGAAACGCTCCAGCACCCGCGTGACGTTAGGGAAGTTCTGAATGCCCACCAGATCGCCGGCTTCATAGAAGCCGATCAGGTTGCGCACCCACGGGAAGGTGGCGATGTCGGCGATGGTGTAGCGCTCGCCCATGATCCAGTCGCGCCCTTGCAGACGGCCGTCCAGCACCTTAAGCAGGCGCCTGCTTTCCTCGACGTAGCGGTCACGGGGACGCTTGTCTTCGTAGTCCTTGCCGGCGAACTTGTTGAAAAACCCGAGCTGGCCGAACATCGGGCCAATGCCGCCCATCTGGAACATCAGCCACTGGATCGTTTCGTAGCGCGCAGCCGACTCCTGGGCCAGCAGTTGCCCGCTCTTGTCGGCCAGGTAGATCAGAATTGCTCCCGATTCGAACAGCGCCAGCGGCAGGTCGTCCGGACCGTGGGGATCGAGGATCGCCGGGATCTTGTTGTTGGGATTGAGTGAAAGAAATTCCGGGGACATCTGGTCGTTGGTGTCGAAGCCTACCCGGTGAGGCTCATACGGCAGGCCGATCTCTTCAAGCATGATCGAGACCTTGACGCCGTTGGGGGTCGGCAAGGAGTACAGCTGAATCCACTCCGGATACTGGGCAGGCCATTTGCGGGTGATGGGGAAAGCGGACAAATCGGTCATGGGCGGGATCCACGAAGACATTGAGAGTGACGATCATAATGTAGATATCGGCTCAGCGATCCCTTGAAGCCATCGATCTCGCTGATAGGCGAGATCAAAAGAGATCACCACTGTTTCAATACCATCCGGTGTATTGTGTCCACATTTGTGCAACATCCTGTCGATAACCTTGGCTGCAAACCCGTGAAGGTTACCGATACATTGCCGCGCACTCGGCCGGAATCGAACCAAACGGGTTCAGGGGACTCAGAGCACCACCCCTTTGATAAAGGACTGGCTTCAATGACATGGAAAACACCCGACGCAGGACAATCGAGGTGTAAAGGTTTGTCAGCCTTAACCGAATTGCGCTGAAGATCCTTTTATTCATGAATCTGTTCAATTTTGCCAAACGCTTTAAATATCGCGCCTACCTTTTGTTGCCCGCCCTCTTGGTGGTCAGCGCGATGTTCCTGTCGCTGGAGCCCGGCCTGAGTCGCGCCCAACCGATGGATGGCACCCAGACGCTGGTCTTCCTGCGCCACGGGGAAAAACCCGCCGGCGGCCTGGGCCAGCTCAATTGCCGGGGACTGAACCGCGCCATCGACCTGGCCACACTGCTGCCGGAAAAGTTCGGCAAGGCCAACTATGTGTTCGCGGCCAACCCGACCCGTAACGTCGAGGAAGGCGAGCTCGACAATTCCTACAGTTATATCCGCCCACTGATGACCATCAGCCCCAGCGCCATCAAGCTGGGCCTGCCGGTGAACATCAACTTTTCCGCCAATGACACCAGTGACCTGGCCGATGAGCTGCTCCACGACAAGTACCACAACTCGGTCATCTACACGGCCTGGTCCCACGGTTACCTGCCAGAGCTGATCAACACGGTGGCCGGCGAAGCCACCGGCAAGGATGCGAAGATCATCGACGACTGGGAGTCCAGCGACTACGACTCGCTGTATGTACTGACCCTGACCTGGCACAACGGCAAGGCCAGTTTGCAGAGCCATGTGTACAAGCAAGGCCTGGATAACGGCGCAGAAACCTGCCCGACCTGAGTTGTGCATTGCCTGATCGGGCCTCATCGCGAGCAGGCTCGCTCCTACAGTGATCTTCGGTGAACACAGTTTTTGTGTACGGCGCAGATCCAATGTAGGAGCGAGCCTGCTCGCGATGAGGCCGGCACAGGCTACATCACCCTCGCTGGCTGCCCCGCTCGCGCAGATACTCAAGAACCGCCCCTCGCTCCCCGGCAAACTCGATCCGCGCGTCTTTCTTCTCCCGCTGAAACGCATACATCGGATCGTAATACTCGCACAGCAGCCCTTCGATCCAGCCCCGGTGCAGATCCACCGCGCCACTGCGGGCCTGCTCGGCCAACGCATCCTCCATCAAGACCAGCAAGCGTCGATGACGTTCACCACCCAGGCGCTTTTGCACATTGTTCAGGCTTTCCAGCAAGCGTTCGGAAAACAACGCAAAGCCCTCCTCGCCATGCACGTCGATGAATTCGGCGCACAGATCCACCACGTAATCGCGCAGGATCCGCTCGACCCGACCTTCCAGGCTGTCTTCCAGCCACACCATCGGGAACTGCTGCATGCCCTGGTACAGCGGCAACGGCAGCGCACAACTGCCCACCGCACGGCTTTCGTCTTCCAGTACGAACTGCTCGATGCCCCGTGCGCGTTTTTTCAACACGTCTACGGCCAAGCGGTTTTCGAAGTCGATGTTCGAGGGTTGGCCCGTGGCGCGCTTGCCGAAACTGGAGCCGCGATGGTTGGCATGACCTTCAAGGTCCACGGCGTTGCCCAGTTGCGTGAGCACCTCGGTTTTGCCGGTGCCGGTCATCCCGCCCAACAGGACGAAATCACACTGGGTCACGGCTTGATCGAGTGTGTCCAGCAGAAAGGTGCGCATGGCCTTGTAGCCACCGCCCACCCGTGGATAGTCGATGCCGGCCTCGTCCTTGAGCCATTGCTGGACTATCTGCGAGCGCAGACCGCCGCGAAAGCAATACAACAATCCATCCGGATGCGCCCGGGCAAAATCGGCCCAGGCCTGGATGCGTTCGGCCTTGACCGCGCCCGACACCAGTTGATGCCCCAGCACGATGGCCGCTTGCTGGCCGTGCTGCTTGTAGCAGGTGCCGACCCGCTGGCGCTCATGGTCATTCATCAACGGCAGGTTGATCACGCCGGGAAACGCGCCCTTGTTGAATTCGACAGGCGCGCGGGCATCCATCATTGGCCGGTCGTTGAGGAAGATGTCGCGGTAATCAGTGCAGTCGACGAACATCAAAACACCTCGACCGCGTTGCTCTGTCGCTCGACCAGTTCACCGATCGGTTCCAGGCTCAGGCCCAGTTCGGCGGCCACCGAAAGGAATTGCTCGTTGCCTTGCGGCGTCACGGCAATCAACAGGCCACCGCTGGTCTGCGGGTCGCAGAGCACGCGTTTGTGCAGCTCCTGAAGGCGTCCGAGCTTGCTGGCGTAGCTGTCGAAATTGCGCAGAGTCCCGCCGGGTACGCAGCCCTGTTCCAGGTAATACTCGACCCCCGGCAGGCGCGGTACGCGGTCATATTCAATGCGCGCCGTGAGCTGGCTGCCGTCGGCCATTTCCACCAGGTGCCCGAGCAGGCCGAAACCGGTGACATCGGTCATCGCGGTCACGCCGTCGAGCTTGCCGAAACGGCTGCCGGGTTTATTCAGGGTGCACATCCAGTCCCGGGCCAGGCCGATGTCGGCATGACGCAACTTGCCCTTTTTCTCGGCAGTCGTAAGGATGCCGATACCCAAGGGCTTGGTGAGATAAAGCAGGCAACCGGCGGTGGCGGTATCGTTGCGCTTCATGTGGCGCTTTTCCACCAGGCCGGTGACAGCCAGGCCAAAGATCGGTTCTGGCGCGTCGATGGAGTGCCCGCCTGCCAGCGGGATGCCCGCCTCGTCACACACCGAACGACCGCCGCGTATCACTTCCCGGGCAACTTCCGGCGCCAACACGTTCACCGGCCAGCCCAGGATCGCAATCGCCATCAACGGATCGCCGCCCATCGCATAGATGTCGCTGATGGCATTGGTGGCGGCAATTCGGCCGAAATCGAAGGGATCGTCGACGATCGGCATGAAAAAGTCCGTGGTCGAGACCACGCCGCGTTCTTCATCGATGGCATACACCGCCGCGTCATCGCGCGAGGCGTTGCCGACCCAAAGCTTCGGGTCGAGGTTCTGCGCCCCGCTGCCGGCCAGGATCACTTCCAGCACCTGGGGGGAGATCTTGCAGCCGCAACCGGCGCCGTGGCTGTATTGGGTCAGGCGAATCGGCTCGCTCATGGGGTTACCTCTTGGAGTCTAGGTAACCAATCCTACAGCAAATGCGCCTTTTTCTTTGTAGGAGATGCAGTGTTGAGCAGTGCCCCTGTGGGTTATGGCAGCAGAATCACCTTGTCACCGCTGCCTTGATTCACTTCGGCATAGCGCTCCAGCCCTTCGGCCAAAGGCGACTCGAACAAGCCTTGTGGCAGGGGCAACAAATCCTGATCGAAGAACTTGCCAAACTGGTCAAGCATCGCTGCGCACGCTTGCACGCCGTACAGCAGCGAGTTGATCCCCACCACCGAGCCACCCTTGCGATACAACGCCAAGGCCGGCAACTGCACGTGACCGTCCACGGGTGCTGCAATGATCGCGATGCGGCCGAACGTGGCCAGGGCGGGTACCGAGGCCGGCAGCCAGAAACCGGTGGTGTCGAAAATCACGTCGGCGCCGCCGGCATAGACGGCGTTGACCTGAGCCCCGAGGTCTTCGGGTTTATCCAGTTGCAGGGTCTGGTAGCCCTGATCCTGCAAGTCCTTGACCTGTTCCGGACGCCGCGCGGCCGCCAGCACCCGGGCACCGCGCACCTTGGCCAAGGCCAGCGCGGCACTGCCAACTGCCCCGCCACCGATGACCAGCAATCGGGTTTCGGCCGTCACCAGGCTGCGCTCCAGTGCATCCCACGCCGTGGTGTACGGCACGCCGAGGCTGGCGGCCTGGGCAAAGCTCAGGTGCGTGGGTTTGAGCGCCACGCCATTGGCCGGCAGCTTGACGAACTGCGCGTGGGAACCGTCGGCGAAAAAACCCAGTTCCTTGCCCGTGCCCCAGACGTCCTGACCGATCAGCGCCTGCGGGCCGGCCACGACAACTCCGGCAAAGTCTCGACCGGGAATCCGCGGCAAGGTGGTGTAGGGAAAACGCCCCAGCACGTTCTTCACATCGCTGGGGTTGAGGCCGGCGGCCTTGATCTCGACCAGCACTTCATCGACGCCGGGCACGGGCGTAGGCACCTCGACGTAGCGCAGGGCCGAGAGATCACCGGTTTTATCGAATTGCAGAGCTTTCATGGGCGTATCCATCGAGTCGAAAAGGGTTCAGGAGATCCAGCCAGCCACCAGCCCCCGCCCCATCGGCCAGAGCTTTTCGCCGGCGAGCATGCCGAGCAGGCCCACCAGCGCGATGGCCGGGGGTGCGGGGGAACGAAAATCCAGGGCGCCGTAGAGCAGACCGACGCCCAGACCGATGGCCACAGACACGAGGTAGTTCATGGCGGACTCCGGGAGCAATTGAGGTATGCGCTGAGTCTAGGGGGCGACGCCTGCGAGCATCGGCCAAGTGCTTCTGAATTTCGGCCAAAGCCTGGCCTCGACGAGTTCAGTCCTGGCGTTGCGCCGCCGGAAACTGCGAAGGGGCAACGCCCAGCTCACGGCGAAACATGTCGCTGAAGCTGCTCGGCGAATAGCCCAGCTCCCGGGCAATCGCGCTGACCGGTACGCCCTGGATCAACTCGGCCACCGCCGTCGCCAGTTGCACCTGACGCCGCCACTCGGCGAAGCCCATGCCCAAACCGTCCTTGAACAGCCGCGCCAGGGTGCGCACGCTGGCTCCGGCGTTGTCCGCATGTTGTTCGAAAGGAATGTCCAGTGAAGGCGCAGCCATGACCGCCTGACACAAATTCATCAATCGCCGGTCGGAATCGTCCGGCAACGGAATTTTCAACAGCGAACGCCTGGCCCGCTTGAGCTCCAGCAGCGCCAGGCCCACCAGCGCGTCGTAATACTCGGGCGACCCGTCGTTACCCTGCTCCACCAGGCTGACAATCAACTCGCGCAGCAAGCCGCCGACCTCGATCACCTGAACGCTGTCATCCAGGGTCGCGGCCAGGGACGGCCGCAGGTAGATATTGCGCATCTGCAGGTCCGATACCACGCGAATCCCGTGGGGCACGCCGGGCGGCAACCACACCGCCCGCTGCGGTGGCACCACCAGCGCTTCATGCGGCGTCTCGACCCACATCACCCCGCTCATCGCATACAGCAACTGGCCCCAGACGTGCTCATGGGGCTCGATGTACAACCCGCGCGGATAGGTGCGCGCCAGCGGTTGCACAGGCACATTGGTATCACTCAGGTCAGGCGGTGCGGCGAGGGCCATGGTCAATGTTCATTGGGGGTACGGGAAGCTTCCATGGTAACGGGGCGCCGAACTTGTCGCCAGCAACTGCCGCTTTCCGACAAGCCGAGTGAATTTTCCCGATGGCGCGCGATCCTTCTATGTACAGCAGGGAGGAACCGGGGCTTTATGAACAGTGCAAAATTATTCGTCGTCGAGTACACCCTCCATGGCGATCCGAAGTCATTCATCATCCGCCTGGAAAAAATGGATAACGCAGAAGCCTGGCATTGGGCGAGCTGTGACGCGGGGGTGGGGCGAATCCCCCGGTTCGGACGCGAGAAGGTGCAAAAGACCAGCAAGCCGATGGCTGAAAAGTTCGGCGTGGAAAACGTCAAGTGGCGGCCGGCGAACTAATATCCGGTAACCATCAGGTTCGGGGGAAGGGATATGAGCACAACACCCGTCTACAGCCCTGCGCAGCTGGACTACGGTCTGGACACGCCGAACGGTCGCATCACCAAGAGCGCCGAGTGCCGGATCGGCCTGGAACAGGTCGAAAATGACCCATTCTGCTTCGCCATACGCGTCCCGGCGCCACTGCCGGAAGATCTGGAGCAAGCCAGGACCCTGGTGCTACGGGTCGAAGGGCGGCGCTTGCAAGGCACCGTGCGCCACAGCGAACGCCTGGAAGATGACAGCCTCAGGCTGGAAGTGGAGCCGGATTAGGCTCCACTTTTCATTCGCGGTTGTCAGCCATGAGCGCACTTGCACTCTTTATGGGTGCATTCCTCGCCGTGTTCATGGTGCTTGGCGCAGGCCTCACAGCAGTAGTGTTTGCCGTGACGGGCAATCGGATGTTCACCGAGTTTGCAGGAACATTTCGGGCAATCGCAGATACTTTCGCGGTCAATCATGGGGCTGACTCCTCTTGTGTGGTCGCCAGTGCTCAAATGCACACCGTAAGTGTAGGAGCTGCCGCAGGCTGCGATTTTTTGACTTTTCAGTGCCTGCGCAGTCACTCGATAAACAACGCAAACAACTCCGACTGCGATTCTTCATCCAATTTCACGTACAGATACTTGCGGTGCATGCGTACGGTTTCCGGCGAGATGTTCATCTG
Source organism: Pseudomonas sp. GL-RE-26 (assembly GCF_019956275.1). Classification (NCBI taxonomy): domain Bacteria; kingdom Pseudomonadati; phylum Pseudomonadota; class Gammaproteobacteria; order Pseudomonadales; family Pseudomonadaceae; genus Pseudomonas; species Pseudomonas sp. GL-RE-26. The sequence goes on along the minus strand of NZ_JAHBDI010000022.1, from coordinate 184,606 downwards.
GCTGGCGGTAGAACTCACTCACCTATTTCAAAAGTGCTGATGCCGGAATCAACACCGTGCCCCACAGACCCGCCGCAGCCGCGCCACCACTGTAAATGAACTGCGACCCGGCACCGCGCTGAATCGCCTGCGTCCCGGCAGCGACGGCCAACCAAGGCGAAGCGCCGCCTGGATGACCCAACATTGCATCAAGGTCGCACATTCGCGGCCTATTCACTGACATGGGGACGTCAGACAGCACGCCTGCAATGGCGGCCGCCCCTCGCGCATCAATACCTGCTCGCCAAACCTGCTCGATTGATCTCGATTCAAGCGGCACCCACTCAATCGCCTGGCGCGTAGCGTAAAGCAGATCATCGGAGGTGGGCTGGCGCGCCTGCTCCGGCCGGTGCAGAAAGGCAATCGGCGATAACGTGGCCTGCGTCAGGCGGTTGCCAAACAACAACCCGACCGCAACTTCCGCCGTACCTTCCGGCTGCTGCGGCGCAAACTGCGCGGCCAACACCAACAGCAACGCCCGATCACCAATTCGCTGGTCAAGCCACTGGTCCAGTGCAGTCAGCCCGCGGCCATCGACAGGGGGAACGGGCTGGCGAATGCCGGATTCGCGCCATGCCTGTCGCCACACACGGCGCCATTGCTGCTCCGGCAAACCGGTATCGACATCCAGCAACAGGGCCAGCGGTTGATCATCAGGCAACTGCGCCAAAGTGGGTGCCAGGTCGGCGAGCGTCTGCGCCCATATACTCAGCAATATTGCTTCCGGATTTTCATCTGCATCGCTAGATAAACAACTTTGGCGAAGTATTGATCCATCCACCCTGGATGCTTGTGACTTCAGCGCCGTCGTCCCACTCAGCAGAGCGTCCAGCTGTATCTCCGGATCATCCGCAGGTTCTTCAAGAGCAGTCTGCACGCTCACGCCCAACACCTGTTGCGAACGACGTCCCTGACGCATCTTCCGGTTCAGGTCTTTTTCGCGAGCATCATCCCAGCCATCGGCGGCACCCTGTTCACCGGTGTACAACAGCACTCGCCCGAATCCCAGCACGCACCAACCCAGGATTGGGATGCCCAAGGCCAGGCTCCAGAAATCCGAAGGCCGCTGGGGTACGGTTTCGTCGCCGAACAACAGCGTGCCTCCGACGCCCAGCAAACAGAACAGCAACAACAGGCCGAGCCAAAGTAAAAATCGAGGTGGTTGAGGACGCAGTGCGAGAGGCGGAATTTTATCCAGTCTGATTGGCATGACTTCACCTAACTCGCCGAAAAATTTATCGACTTGCATTGCACCCACTTTGTAATTATTTCAACTTTCGCTTGGTATGAGGCCTTGCACCATCCGCCCCACGAATCCTCCACTAAAACTTTGTCCCCCTTAATCAAATACATCTTTGGTGAATACTGCAGCAACGGTTCCGAACCGCCATCATAAAGAGATGCTTTTTCCATAATTGAGCCGTTTATTACTTTGCCAGTAAGGATGGCTTGAAACAAAGGCGACCCCGCCGTCTTCTGAACACTTTTTTTGTCTTTATACGGATACACATACGTAGTTCCCCCTTGCTTATCCACCTCATCCCCACCCAAATGAAAAAAACGAGTGAGCTTCTTGTCCAAAATTAGAGTATCCGCCTCCAACCTAAAAACACTTACATCGTAAATATCGCTTGCCGGATCCCATATTTTTGGCATCTCCATGCGATGTACGACGAACAACAGTTCTTCTCCCCCTTCACCAACGGGAAGAAAAAATGCGTCAGTGATTACTCCTCCCGTACCCAAGTATGGAAACTCATAAACAAGCTTTGGATTTTCAGATAAAATAACTGAATAAAGGGATATTCCATCTGTCTCACGGAACAATTGCGCATCTGCTTGCAAATTAGTTTCTGTGTAGACAATACATGCATTCACTCTATCTAGCTCCATAGAGCTATAAGCCTCCCGAAGACCAATACCGCTGCATTTATTCGCCCCGGATATTTTTTTTGGGCCAAGCTCTATCGTTTGGATGCCTCGATATGCACTATCGGATAAATAATTTAAACCAGGGAGATCACAATTTTTATTGAAAACCTTTCCACCTTGTTTTCTTGCAACAACTTTATAGCTCAAGGAGTTCAGACTTTCGAAGGAGTACAGGTAATTCCCCTTTGTAAAGCTAAGAGCTACCCCGCTACTTTCATGGTTTGTCGAATTGTAAATCGTGAATATTCCTTTGGGAGGTGTTTTTTTCTCTGGATACTGCAACTCTACGCTTGCCGGACCAAGACCATAGGACGGTTTACCAAAGCGATACTGTACATAGCCACTATCAGGAGATGTATTGGCTTTCGCGCAAATTGATGCAACTCTCCCTACATAGTTGTATTGATCCTGGCCGGGATTAAATGCGCAACTAATGTAAATATCCTCCCCTTCAGTGCACATTGTTGAATTTATGTCTACGTATGGATCCCTTGCCCAAACCTTAAGACTCACAAAAGATACAACAACCAAACAAACCATAATAATTTTTTTCAATTTAAACTCCCTTTTTTTAACAGATCAACAAAGTACTCCCTTCTATCTGGATGGCTCGCTGTATGTTTATTTACAACAGTGGTTATTGAGTCCACAACATCCAAAGCGCTGCCTTTATCTGCTATTTTATATAATTCATTATTCAACCAAAAACTCGCAGCCGATCGAACTGCATATTTCATCTCCAACAACAAATCAGGATTTACAACAAAATCTGCATTATCGTTTGGCCACTGCGCCGAACACTTTGAGTGCCAACGTTGAAATAATGTGTAATTGTGTAACCCTGTCAACTGCTTCAAACCTCGCCCTCTATACCTCCACCCATCACCGCTTGAAACCCCTCGATTGCCAAGTTCGGTACGCCCCCCATAGGCGCCATTAGCGATGGCCTCGTAATCGACTCGGGTCATAGGCGCGCCGTTTTCTTTGATTTTTCCTGTCTTAATTTTGTACCCGTATCGCCCGGCTTCTTCCGGGTTACTCCGAAAGTAACTGAACAAGTCAATCAACACGCTGGATTTATACGCGAAACTTTCATCTACCGATAAATCCTCCCCTGTTTCTTGTTTTATCTGTGCAAAAAAATGAGCTCTTCGCAACGGAGTATCTAACTTGAAAAAATCGAGATTTGCGTTTAACTCGTCAGCGATTTTCTGCAAATCACCGTATCGATCTTCACGGAGCGTCGGATAAATGCTTTTCATAGTTTCAAGGGAAAACTTAAATCGGTTACTACTAAAAATCCCCACCAACCCAATCGGATGAAAGTGATAAGCACTCCCCCAAGAAGGCAATCCCACCTTTTCCGCGACATCCCGCCACCACCCCATCTGTGCAATCCGCTGCTTCTCCGCCAGCCAATTCAAGTGCGGTGTCGAGCCGCTATGGCCGAGCAATTCGTCCAGTGCGTCCCATATCTTCGGCTGCTGAAACCACTCGCTTTCCTTGTACAGAATCATCTGCGAAATCGACTGTGCATGGGCCGGTCGCTCAAGGGCCGCTTTCAGTTCCGTGGCCGTTAGCGTGCCGTCGGGGTTGCGACCGATGATTTCGTACAACCGCCTTTTCATCGGACCCTTGTCGTCTTTTTCGGCAATGGCACGATAGCGCTCGCGTTCCTCGTCGCTGAAACGGCCAATGGTGCTGAGAAAAGAGGCCAGCAAGTGTTTGGGCCTGCTGTAGTCGATGATGACGTCATAGCCTTCCCAGGCCCACGGACTGACCCAAGGTGTTACGCCCGGCTCTTCACACACCCAGCCATCGAGAAGGTTGTTTTCGGCGTCGTGAAGCAAATGTTCCAGGCGATACCAGGTGCGGGCTTTGCGCGTCGGGCTCGCGGGCACCTGGATTTTTTGATCTGCCGGCAGTCCATCCAGCAACTTTTTGGGGACCAGCAAATCGGCAGCACTTCGCGGGCTGGATTTACTCGACGCCTGCAATAGCGCAGCCGTGTTATTTCCTTCAAGGGGAACGACGGGCGTGCCCATAGGGAGCTTCAGCCAGGTCCTGTCTTTCTCCGGCAGGCGTTGGGCCCACAATCGACTGGCTTCGATGAATTCCTCAACGTCATCACCACTGAAGGTTTCCAGGTGGAGCTTCTCGTCCGGCTGATTCGCGCCGCCGTCCTGATACAGGCCAAGATGGCCGATGAGGTCACCTGCCTTGATTGCAACAGGCTGGTCGAGCATCACTATCTGATCTGTCGCTACCGGCTCAATGGCACCTTCCAGCGAGTCAAATTGCACATACTGGTTGATGCGCTCGAGCTTGCGAAACTCGCCTTCACCACTGACCGTAACCTCCGATTCAAGCGGTAAATCGAAAATGACGTTATCGGCAATCACCGGTTCGGCCCGGACGTTGACTGTCTTCTTCGACGAACTGATGCGGGTTTCTTTGCGGTCTGGGTGTTTGAGCACCTGAGTAGAGAGATAGCCCTTGATCGAGCCATCGGGGTTGAGCAGTTTGGCCGGTCCCAGACTGCTCTCCAACTTGCGAAATTGTCCGGTGCCACTGATAGCCACTTCGGCGCCTCGCGGCAGAAAATCAATTAGCTGACCATTCGACTTGCTGTACACCTTCAAACCAAGCTGCTCAGGCTGGCCGGGAAGAAAGTCGTTCGCCGACTGCTTGACGCGAAAGGTCGGATGCTTGGGCCAGAATTTCGGGCGAGCGAGGGTGGAATCCTTCTGGTACTTCGCCCAATCCTGCAGATGCATGTAGAGGCTATAAAAAGTCAGGCTCGGTGGAGTGTCCTGGCTGCTTTCGATCTTCGGCGGTTGAAGGTGATGGCGAACCAATACGAAGTTGCGCGAAAAGGGTTTCTCGATTGTTCTGTCTTTGTCGAAATAAGCGGTTGTCGGCGAATCCGTATCGATGCGGTAGGCCACCACTTCGCCGTCGGCCAGACAATGCACGCTGGATTGCTTCAGGGTGCCGGCGGTGCCGCTGTCGAAGTGCACGCCGCCGTGCCACAAGCCGCCGCGTCCGAGTGGGTAGTAGCCGGCCACCGCGTTGGCCAGGTGGGTCAGTTGCCTCAGGGGATCGCGCGCGTCCTGGAACGGATGGCACCAGTTTTTCAGAGGGAGCAGTGTGGAGTTATCCGCTTCCGGGGTCGCCGGGACTGGCCGGGTATCGGGTGGTGGCGAGCTCGGGGAGCTCGGCCCATCCCATCGCGAGTCCCCGCGGTTGCCGTGAAATCCAAAAAATCGGGCAAGCAAACTGGCCATGTTGAGTGTCGCTCCTTGTTCTGGAAAAGATCAGGCAGAGAAATCCGTAAGTTCCGTGGACTTGGCTTTGGGCGTCTGTCAGTTGCGAGGGCACCGGCGCTTGCATCTATTGATGGGCCGCACCGCTGTACGCGAAAGGACGTCGAAGGCGGCGTCGAAGCCGCGGACGTGGAATTTGTGGCGGCTGTGGTCGAAGAAGGTGCGAGGTATGTTGAGCAATGTTCAGACCTCCCTGGCCTGTTTGAGGTGTACGGGGAGGTTGTAAATCCACCCTCGTTCAAGCGCTCGACAGCTTTCACGAAGGTGATCAGGGCTGGAATAGGACATTTCTGCGGGTGACGTAGGACGCGTCCGTATACCGATGCGCCTGAACTGTAAGAGTTTTCCAGGCCTTGTCGGACAACCCATCAAGCTTACTTCTCGAAAGCCACAACGCCTTGCGTCGTTGCCTACGGTTACGCCAGAATCCGCCGGCTTGTGCGCCCTGGGGCCGCTCGGTAACTTGATTCGCATCACTGATGGTCAGTGATCGGGTTTAGTAGCCCGTGGTTAAATCTAAGTCGTACAACGCTTCTATCAGTCAGGCATTGCGCCTGCGCTTTGATGGTGGCTGTACGTAGGGCGCCCTTGGGCGCGCCGGCTTCTTAGATTCCCCGGTCTACTAACCTGCGTACAGCTGCCACCCCTTCTTTTAGTAGAGAAGTGGTGCCGGCACAAAACAGGAATCTAAGAAATGTTCAAGGTAACGCCAAGCCCGCCGGACACCGATCCGGCAACGTCCTCCAGAACCATCGACTCAAATAATCACCTCGCCCCCACCGACACCACTCCCTCAGCAGCCGATATCCGAGCCACCCCGCGCAAACTCTGCACCATGTTCATCGTTAATCCGGAACTCGACACCGAAAGCCTCCTGGCCCATGCCTGCGAATCGCTGGCCTCGGCCAATGTCATGACGATGGATCTGGCGGACCGGACGGAGGGATCGAGTCGAAATACTCTGTTGGGTATCTCGCAAGTCATCATGCTAGGCGAGTTGGCGGTGAACCGGGCGCTGGATCGAATCGATCCGCCTGAGTAGAAGATTAAAAGATCGCAGCCTGCGGCGACTCCTACATGGGTCCTGTACAACCGTCATTTTGCGGGTGTACGCAAAACCTGAGCTGCCGCAGGCTGCGATTTTTTGTGGCGAGGGAGCTTGCTCCCGCTTGAGTGCGCAGCGCTCACAAGTTTTTTGGGCCGCTGCGCAGCCCAGCGCGAGCAAGCTCGCTCGCCACAAATGTTTTAATCAGATACGGAATTGACCCACCAGGCTGCCCAGGCGCTGACCGAGGTCGGCCAGGCTGCGTGAAGTCTGCGCGCCGAGTTGGGTTTCGTCGGCGACGTTGTCCACCGCCACGGCAATCTGGTGCACGCTGCGGTTGATCTCTTCGGCCACGGCAGTCTGTTCTTCGGCGGCACTGGCGATCTGCGCGTTCATCGAATTGATGGTCGCGATCAGCTGGGCCATGGTGTCCAGCGAAGCCCCCGCCTCGTTGGCCTGGGCCGAGGTGCCGTCGCCGGCCTCGCTGGAGCGGCGCATCGCCTCTACCGCCGACTGGGTGCCGGCCTGCAAACGGTCGATCATGCCCTGGATTTCCTGGGTGCTGATTTGCGTGCGGCTGGCCAGCGCCCGCACTTCATCGGCCACCACCGCAAAACCGCGCCCGGCCTCGCCGGCACGGGCGGCTTCGATGGCCGCGTTAAGCGCCAGCAGGTTGGTCTGCTCGGCAATCGAGCGGATCACCCCGAGCACGCTGACAATCGACGACACGTCTTTTTGCAGGCTGTCCAGGGACACGCCGCTGCTGCGGATGTCGTCCACCAGGGCATGGATCTTCTCGATACTGCCGGCCACCACACGCTTGGCCGCCTGCCCTTCTTCGTCGGTCTGCTGGGCTGCCACCGCGGCGTTCTGCGCGCTCTTGGCCACTTCCTGGGCGGCGGCCGACATTTCGTTGATCGCCGTGGCCACCTGATCGGTTTCGTGACGTTGGCGTTCCATGGCCTGGTCCGAACGGTTGGCCTGGTCGGACACCTGATTCACCAGTCCGGTCAATTGCGAGGTCATTTCGGTGATCTGCCGTACCAGGCCGTGGATCTTGTCGACGAAACGGTTGAACGAGCCGGCCAGTTCACCGAGTTCGTCCTGGCTGGTGATGGTCAAGCGGCGGGTCAGATCGCCTTCGCCCGCCGCGATGTCGTCGAGGTTGGCCTTCATCAGATGCAGCGGACGCAGAATGGTATTGGCCAGCAGCATCCCGGCAGCGGCGATTACCAGCAGCAGCACGACTGCTACGCCAACGATGCTCAGCACCATGCCTTGCATGCGCTCCTGGACCTTGGCTTCGACCACGGCCACTTGTGCTTCGATGCCGTCGAGGTTGACCGAGGTGCCGACCGCCATGTCCCACTTCGGCAGGTATTCGGTGTAGCCGAGCTTGGGCACCAGTACCTGGGTGTTGCCGGGCAATGGCGAGCTGTATTGCAGGTAGTGCGTACCGTCCTTGGCGACTTTCACCAGGTCGCGGTTGACGTAGACACCGTTCGGGTCGCGGTTGTCCTTGAAACTCTGGCCCACGCCGTCGGGGCTGTTGGCCTTGAACAGGCGCACGGTGTTGGAGTCGTAGCCGAAGAAGTAGCCGTCCTTGCCATAGGTGATGCTCGACAGCAGCTTGATCACCTGGGCCCGCGCCGCCTCATCGCCGGGGGCGGCCGCGTCGTAGAGCGGTTTGATCGTGGTCATGGCCACGGCCACGTAGCTTTGCAGGGTCGCCTTGGCATCGCTGAGCAGGCGCTCGCGGGTCTGCTCGACTTCCTTGCGCGCCTGATCCTGAAGAATGAACAGCGTGGTCAGGCTGATGACCAGCGCAAACAGCAACACCGGGAGGACGGCAAGGGACAGGACTTTGGCCTTGAGGCTCATGCGCATGACGTTCACTCTTTTGATTTTGTTGGCGTGGTTAAAAGCTTAACGGCACGCCGGGTCAAAAGTTGAACGCGGCCGTCAGGTCCGCAGAAGATCCCCTGTGGGATTTCAGTGTTACAGAACCATCGCCGCAACCCAGCCAAACGCCAGCAGCGGCAGGTTGTAGTGCAGGAAGGTCGGGACCACGGTGTCCCAGATGTGATGGTGCTGGCCGTCGATGTTCAGGCCGGAGGTCGGGCCCAGGGTCGAGTCCGAAGCCGGCGAACCGGCGTCGCCCAGGGCACCGGCCGTGCCGACGATGCACACGATGGCCAATGGGCTGAAGCCCAGTTGCACGCACAGCGGCACGAAGATCGCCGCCAGGATCGGCACGGTGGAGAACGACGAGCCGATGCCCATGGTCACCAGCAACCCCACCAGCAACATCAGCAAGGCGCCAATGCCTTTGCTGTGATCGATGTACGACGCCGACGACTCGACCAGCGTCTGCACCTCACCGGTGGCCTTCATCACTTCGGCAAACCCGGAGGCGGCGATCATGATGAAGCCGATCATCGCCATCATTTTCATGCCTTCGGTGAACAGGTCGTCGGTGTCGCGCCATTTGACGATGCCCGACACCGAGAAGATCAGGAAGCCGACCAGTGCGCCGATGATCATCGAATCGAGCAACAACTGAATGATGAACGCCGCCGCGATGGCAACGCCGGCCACCATCAGGCTCAGCGGGTTGTATTGCACCGCCACTTGCTCGACCTGCTCGATCTTCGCCAGGTCGTAGACACGCTTCTTGCGGTAGCTGACAAACGCGATCAGCAAGCCCGCCACCATGCCCAGGGCCGGGATGCCCATGGCGTGGGTCACGTTGATGCCGCTGATGTCCACGCCGCTGCGGGCGACGTTGGCCAACAGGATCTCATTGAGGAAGATGTTGCCGAAGCCCACCGGCAGGAACATGTAGGGCGTGATCAGGCCGAAGGTCATGACGCAGGCGATCAGGCGACGGTCCAGCTGCAGCTTGGTCAGCACATAAAGAAGCGGCGGCACCAGCAACGGAATAAACGCGATATGTATCGGCAAGATGTTCTGCGAGGCGATGGCCACGACCCAGAGCAGGCCGATCAGCAGCCATTTGACCTGGCCACCGCCGTTGGCGTGCTGGCGATCGACCATCGCCAGGGCTTTGTCGGCCAGCGCATGGGCCATGCCGGACTTGGCAATGGCCACGGCGAAAGCGCCGAGCAAGGCGTAGGACAACGCCACCGTCGCCCCGCCGCCGAGGCCGCTGTTGAAAGCCTTGAGCGTCGCCTCGATCCCCAGGCCACCGGTCAAGCCACCGACCAGCGCACCGACGATCAGGGCGATCACCACATGCACGCGGGACAGGCTGAGGATCAGCATGATGCCGACCGCGGCAATTACTGCATTCATTGTCATACCTCTGGGCAAGCGAAAAGAGTCCGGCCGGCAGTCTGCGAGAGCCGCCAGCGGATAAAAGGAATGGGTTTTATTAGAGGGCGCGCACTTTGAATGAAGCAGCTTCAAGCTGCAAGCCTCAAGCGACAAGCTTTTACGCTTTTTACCTGAAGCTTGCCGCTTGCGGCTCAAGAACGCTGTTTGTTGGCCGCTACAGTGCAAAGTCTCAGATATTTATCGAATAAGGACGTCTCCATGTCGCTCAGACAACTTTCCATTCAATGGAAAATCACCCTGCTGGCCGGGCTGTGCCTGGCGGGCATCGTGACCCTGCTGGTGGGTCTTTCGCTGTATCGCATGGAGCACAGCTCCGAGCTGGTGAAAGCCTCGAGCATGGAGATGCTGACTGACGCGGCCCAGGCCCGGATCGAGTCCCAGGGGGAAAACCAGGCGCTGGGGATTCGCCAGCAGTTCATGGACGCCTATCAGTACGGCCACGGCTTCTCGCGGCAGGTGCTGTTCCTGCGTGACCAGGCCGAGAAGCGCTTTCTCGATGCCTTCGACCTGCGCGAAGACCTGACCCGCCAGGTCAAGTCGGCCCTGCAAGCCAATCCGGACCTGCTCGGCCTGTCCCTGGTGTTCGAGCCCAATGGGCTGGACGGCAAGGACGAACTGTTCGCAGGTCAGGCCGAGCTTGGCAGCAACGACAAGGGCCGTTTCGCGCTCTACTGGTCACAGCCGACGCCGGGCAAGGTAACGTCCATGGCGCTGCCGGAAAAGGACATGGCCGACACCAGCACCGGCCCCAGCGGCGAAGCGGCCAACGCCTGGTTCACCTGCCCGCGCACCACCCTCAAGCCGTGCGTGATCGAACCCTACTTCTATGAGATCGACGGTCAGAACGTGCTGATGACCAGCATCGTTTTCCCGCTGATGGTCAATGGCAAGGTCATCGCCTCGCTGTCGGTGGACATCAACCTCAACAGCCTGCAAGCGGTCAGCCTGGGCGCGAGCAAGAAGCTCTATGACGGTCAGACCAGCGTCAGCATCATCAGCCCGGCCGGCCTGCTCGCCGGCTACAGCCCGGACGCCAGCAAACTCAGCCAGCGCCTGGACGCCGTGGATCAGGCCAGCGGCGCCGAACTGCTGCGCATGCTCGCCGCCAGCAGCAAAACCGCCAGCCTGCACAGCCAGCAGCAACTGAAGGTGCTGGCGCCTTTCCAGCCGATTCCCGGCGGTAAGTCCTGGGGTGTGTTGCTCGATGTGCCGGAGAAAGTCCTGGTCGGCCCCGCCGAAGCCCTGAAAAAGCAACTCGATGACAGCAACACCGCCGGTACGCTGGTCGAACTCGGCCTGGGGGTGCTCGCCGCGCTGCTCGGCCTGATGCTGGTGTGGCTGATGGCCCGCAGCGTGACCCGACCGATCCTCGGCGTGGCACACATGCTCGAAGACATCGCCAGCGGCGAAGGTGACCTGACCCGCCGCCTGGCCTACGACAAGCAGGATGAGCTGGGCCAGTTGGCCGGCTGGTTCAACCGTTTCCTCGACAAGCTGCAACCGATCATTGCCGAAGTGAAACGCTCGGTGCAGGACGCCCGCAGCACCGCTGACCAGTCGTCCGCCATCGCCGCCCAGACCAGCGCTGGCATGGAGCAGCAATACCGCCAGGTGGACCAGGTGGCGACCGCCTCCCACGAAATGAGCGCCACCGCCCAGGACGTCGCCCGTAGCGCCGCGCAAGCGGCCCATGCCGCCCGCGATGCCGATCAGGCGACCCGTCAGGGTTTGACTGTGATCGACCGCACCACCGCCAGCATCGACAACCTCGCCGCCGACATGAGCGCGGCCATGGTCCAGGTCGAAGGCCTGGCCGCCAACAGCGAGAAGATCGGCACGGTACTGGAAGTGATTCGTGCGATTGCCGAGCAGACCAACCTGCTGGCCCTCAACGCCGCGATCGAAGCGGCCCGTGCCGGTGAGGCCGGACGCGGGTTTGCCGTAGTAGCCGATGAAGTGCGCAACCTGGCCCGGCGTACCCAGGAATCCGTCGAAGAAACCCGTCTGGTGATCGAACAGCTGCAAAACGGTACCCAGGAGGTGGTGGGTTCGATGAATAACAGCCATCGTCAGGCCCAGGGCAGTGTCGAGCAGGTTGGCCAGGCGGTAACGGCGTTGCGCCAGATCGGCGAGGCAGTGACCGTGATCAATGACATGAACATGCAGATCGCCAGTGCCGCCGAAGAGCAAAGCGCGGTGGCCGAGGAGATCAACAACAACGTGGCGACCATCCGCGACGTGACCGAATCACTGTCAGGCCAGGCCAATGAATCGGCGCGGGTCAGCCAGTCGCTCAACAGCCTGGCGAATCAGCAGCAGAGTTTGATGGATCAGTTCCGCGTCTAAGCCTTGCAAGTCGAACAAAATACCTGTGGGAGCAAGCTCGCTCCCACATTTGTTTCCCACATTTTTTCTGCGCGCGGCTCAATCAAATGATGGCGAGTGGATATCTGCCGGACGTTGATTATGCTTCATGGAACCTTGCAGCATTTTCTGACGTCAACCTGAATGCAAGCCACGTAATCCGATGACTTCAGCCCCCGGGCCAGGGTGCGGCAACAATTGAGAGGTGCTCCGGCCTTAAAACAAGAACAACGGAGAAAAATCATGGTGGCAATCGACAGTACAACCACGGGCAGCACGCCCAACCGCGGGATCACCAGGGAGGAGCGCAAGGTCATCTTCGCCTCGTCCCTGGGCACCGTGTTCGAATGGTATGACTTCTACCTGTACGGCTCCCTCGCGGCGATCATCGCCAAGCACTTCTTCGCCGGTGTCAACGAAACGACTTCCTTCATCTTCGCCCTGCTCGCCTTCGCCGCCGGCTTCGCCGTTCGGCCCTTCGGCGCCATCGTGTTCGGTCGGCTGGGCGACATGATCGGGCGCAAACACACGTTCCTCATCACCATCGTGATCATGGGTATTTCCACGGCCGTGGTGGGTTTGCTGCCGGGCTACGCAACCATCGGCGTAGCCGCGCCGGTCATTCTGATCAGCCTGCGCCTGCTGCAAGGCCTGGCGCTGGGCGGTGAGTACGGCGGTGCAGCGACCTACGTGGCCGAACACGCACCCAAGGGCAAACGCGGCTACTTCACCTCGTGGATTCAGACGACCGCGACCCTCGGCCTGTTTCTTTCACTGCTGGTGATCCTCGCCTGCCGCACTGCGCTGGGCACTGAAGCCTTCGAAGCCTGGGGCTGGCGGATTCCGTTCCTGCTGTCGATCCTGCTGCTGATCGTCTCGGTCTACATCCGCCTGCAACTGAGCGAGTCACCGGTGTTCCAGAAAATGAAGGCCGAAGGCAAGTCCTCCAAGGCACCGTTGACCGAATCCTTTGCCCGTTGGGACAACCTCAAGATCGTGATCATGGCCCTGCTCGGTGGTACCGCCGGTCAGGCGGTGGTCTGGTACACCGGGCAATTCTATGCGCTGTTCTTCCTGTTGCAGACGCTGAAGATCGACCCGCAGACCGCGAACCTGCTGATTGCCGGCTCGCTGCTGATCGGTACGCCGTTCTTCGTCATTTTCGGCAGCCTGTCCGACCGCATCGGCCGCAAGGGCATCATCATGGCCGGCTGCATCATCGCGGCACTGACTTACTTCCCCATCTTCCATGCGTTGACCCAATACGGTAACCCCGACGTGTTCATTGCGCAGGAGAAGAATCCGGTCACGGTAATCGCCAATCCCGGCCAGTGCTCGTTCCAGTTCGACCCGGTGGGCAAGGCCAAATTCACCAGCTCCTGTGACCTGGCCAAGACCGTACTGGCCAAAAAGGCCATCCCCTACAAGAACGTGAACGCCGAGCCGGGCGCCGTTGCGCAGGTGCGCATTGGCGAGAAAGTGATCGAGAGCTTCGAGGGCACCGGCATACCGGCCGCCGATTTCAAGGCCAAAAACGACGCCTTTACCGCCACCCTCGCCACCGCCCTCAAGGACGCCGGCTACCCCGAGAAGGCCGACCCGACCAAGACCAACTACCCGATGGTGCTGCTACTGCTGACGATCCTGGTGATCTACGTGACCATGGTCTACGGGCCGATTGCCGCCTGGCTGGTGGAACTGTTCCCGGCGCGCATCCGCTACACCTCGATGTCGCTGCCCTATCACATCGGCAATGGCTGGTTCGGTGGCTTCCTGCCGACGGTGGCGTTCGCCATGGTGGCGGCCACGGGGGATATCTACTACGGGCTGTGGTATCCGATTGTCATCGCGGTGATGACGGCCATTCTCGGCACGTTCTTCATGCCGGAAACCAAGGATCGGGAGATTCATCACACCTGACCGGCGCCGTCCCTGTAGGAGCGAGCCTGCTCGCGATAGCGGTGTGTCAGCCACAGTTAATGTTGACTGACATGGCCTCATCGCGAGCAGGCTCGCTCCCACAGGGGGCCTGGTGTGGCTTCAAGTGTGTTTGGGCAACTCGATAACGACCTTCAACCCGCCCCACTCGCTTTCCAGCAACGACAGTTTGCCGCCCCAGCTATCGACGATGTCGCGCACGATACCCAGCCCCAAACCATGCCCATGGGTTTGCTCATCCAGCCGCGTCCCTCGAGCGAACACCTGATCACGACGCTCTTCGGGAATGCCCGGGCCGTCATCTTCCACGCAGAGTTCAAAGCCCTCAGCAGTCTCGGCCACACTCAGGCGAACCTCGGCATCCGCCCATTTACAGGCGTTATCCAGCAGATTGCCCAACAGTTCCAGCAGGTCTTCGCGATCCCAGGGCAATTGCAGGCCGGCGGGTGCACGGTAGCTCAGCGCCAGGTGTTCGCCATGGATCATGTTCAGGGTGGCCAGCAACCCGGGGAGCTCGGCATCGCAATCAAACAGTGCGCCCGGCAACGCATCACCGGACAACCGAGCACGATTGAGTTCCCGATTGAGCCTCTGCTGGACTTGTTCCAGTTGTTCCTTGAGGGTCTTGCGCAGTTGCGGGTGCGCGTCGAGTTGCTCGCTTGAAGCCAGGCTCAACAGAACCGCCAGCGGGGTTTTCAAGGCGTGGCCGAGGTTGCCCAAGGCATTGCGCGAGCGCTTGAGGCTGTCCTCGGTGTGGGCCAGCAAGTGGTTGATCTGCGCCACCAGTGGCTCCAGCTCCACCGGCACCTGATCATCGAGTTGCGAGCGCTGGCCCTGTTGCAACTGCGCAATCTGCTCGCGGGCCTGCTCCAGTGGACGCAAGGCCCGGCGTACGGTAATCCGTTGCAGCAGCAGAATCAGCAACAGCGCTGTCAATCCGAGGCCAATCCCGAGTTGTTGCATGCGCCGGAAGCTTTCGCGGATCGGCGTGTAATCCTCGGCGACGCTGATGGAGATCGGCGCCCCCGAACGTCGATAGTCCGTGCGCAGCACCAGCAACTGCTGCCCTTCCGGACCCAGTTGCAGGTTGCCATGCAGGCCGGGTTGATCGAGCACCGGCAGTTCCTGATCCCATAAGGAGCGGGAACGCCAATGGCCATCGGTGAAATCGATGCGGAAATAATGCCCGGAGAACGGCCGCTGATAGGCCGGTGACAGGCGTCGCTCATCCAGTTGCAAGCCTTGCGGCCCGCGCACCAGCGCCGCCAGCAGGTTCTCGCTGTCATTGCGCAACCCGGCTTCGAGGTAGCGCTGCAACCCCATTTCGAACAGCCACAGGCTGGTTTGCGCCAGCACCAGGCCAACGACCACCATCACGCTGATCAGGCCCAGGCTCAAGCGGCGCTGGATCGATCTCACCGGGCTTGCCCGCCGAACAGGTAACCCTGGCCCCGACGGGTTTCAATCACACTTTTGCCGAGCTTGCGGCGCAAGTGGTTGACGTGGACTTCCAGCACATTGGAGTCGCGCTCGGTTTCACCGTCGTAGAGGTGTTCGGCGAGGTGGCCTTTGGAGAGGATCTGCTCGGGGTGCAGCATGAAATAACGCAACAGGCGAAACTCCGCGGCGGTCAGCTGAATGTCGGCACCGTCGCGCACAACGCACTGGCGACCTTCGTCCAGATGCAGCCCGGCAGCCTTGAGCGTTGGCTGGTTGACCTGGCCATGGGAGCGGCGCAGCAATGCCTGGATGCGCAAAAACAGCTCTTCGGGATGGAATGGCTTGGTCAGGTAATCGTCGGCGCCGGCCTTCAAGCCTTCGATGCGCTCTGCCCAGGAATCCCGGGCCGTCAGGATCAGCACCGGCGTGGCCAGACCCGCCCCGCGCCACTGCGCCAGCACCTCAAGCCCCGGCACGCCCGGCAGACCGAGGTCGAGGACGATCAGGTCGTAAGGCTCGGTGCTGCCCTGATGAACCGCATCGCGACCATCGGCCAGCCAGTCCACCGCGTAACCCTGGCGGTTGAGGCCGGCCAGCAGTTCGTCGGCCAGGGGCACATGGTCTTCCACCAGCAGCAAACGCATGGATCAGTCTTCCTTGTCTTTCAATATTCGGCCGTCAGTCGCATCGATGTGCAGCTCACGGACCACGCCTTCGGGGGTCAGCAACTCGACATCATAAAGGTAGATGTTGTGCTTCTCTTCGAGTTCGGCTTCCAGCAGTTTCGCGCCTGGGTAGCGATCCATCGCCTGCTGCAGCAGTTGCTCCAGTGGCAGGATCACGCCCTGTTGACGCAGGCGCAGGGCTTCATCCTGATCCAGGTCGCGGGCCATCACTGCCGAGCAAAATGCCAGAAGCAGCAGCACCATCCGGCTGCCGGTGCATCGATTGAGTAAAAACACCTTCATTACCAATCCTGATGATCCTTGAGTCACTGCCTGCTGACCGGGTCTAATTCCATGCCCTGTGCCAGTGGTGTGAGCTTCTCGAAAGCCACAATGGTACCAGCGATGCGCTATCCCAGCGTTGCGTCGGGGTCCAGGCGAGCCACCTTAACCCGCTGAACTTAATTGAAACTGAATTGCCATCATTGCTGACACCCTCGCTCCCACAATGATCACGTTTATAATTTCCCGCTTGCCACACTTCGAGACCGCAATGACCGCCATCCACATCAAGTTCCCTTCCCTGACCCTCAAGGCCGGTCCACGCGCCTTTGCGCGCATCCGGGACAACGGCTTGAGCGCCGCCGACGTCGGCACCTTGCCTGGCGCGGCCGGCGGTCCGAAGGCGCTGGGGATTCAGGGTCTGGACCTGGCGCTATTCGGCGAGTGGCTGCCGGCGGCACCGCGAGAACGCTCGCTGATTGGCGCATCGGTGGGTTCCTGGCGCTTCGCCAGCGCCTGCCTGCCGGACGCCGCCGAGGGCATCCGGCGTCTCGGGCAGCTGTACACCGAGCAGCACTTTGCCAAGGGCGTGACCATGGCGCAGATCAGCCAGAGCTCACAGCGCATGCTCAATGACCTGCTCGACGGTCGCGATGCCTCGATCCTCAGCAACAACCATTACCGCCTGAACATCATGGTGGTTAAAAGCCACGGCCTGCTGGCCGACGATCATCGCGGCCGCCTGGGGCTGGGCCTGTCATCGGTCATTGCCGACAACCTGCGCGGTCGGGCGCGGCTGGCACGGCACTTCGAACGCCTGATCATCCACGACCCGCGCCTGGCGCCGCCGGTGAATGCCTTGACTGACTTCCCGTCGCGCTTCGTCGCCCTCAATGCCGGCAACTTGCGCCAGGCCCTGCTGGCTTCGGGCTCGATCCCGATGGTGATGGAAGGCGTGCGCGACCTGCCGGGCGCCGGCGCCGGGACCTTCCGCGACGGCGGTCTGCTGGATTACCACCTGGACCTGCCCTACAGCGGCAACGACATCGTGCTTTACCCGCACTTCACCGACCGGGTGATCCCCGGCTGGTTCGACAAGACCCTGCCATGGCGCCGCGCCTGCCCGGCTCGCTTGCAGAACGTGCTGTTGCTGGCGCCGTCGAAGGAATACCTGGCGCGCCTGCCCTACGGTAAACTGCCGGACCGAAACGACTTCAAGCGCTTCATGGGCGATGCCCCGAGCCGGCAGAAATACTGGCGCACGACCATGGACGAAAGCCGCCGCCTGGGGGACGAATTCCTCGAACTGGCCGCCAACGGTCGCCTCGGCGAGCGCTTGCTGACCCTTTAGTCAGGACAAACTGGTAAACTCGCCGCCTGCCCGAATCGCTGCGGCGAACGCCACCTGAACAGAGCTGAAAACACTGTGGAAATC
Source organism: Pseudomonas sp. GL-RE-26 (assembly GCF_019956275.1). Lineage (NCBI taxonomy): Bacteria > Pseudomonadati > Pseudomonadota > Gammaproteobacteria > Pseudomonadales > Pseudomonadaceae > Pseudomonas > Pseudomonas sp. GL-RE-26. The sequence continues at coordinate 166,783 of NZ_JAHBDI010000022.1, read as the reverse complement.
TTCAAAGAATTTACTTTCGAATCCGCCCACCGCCTGCCCCACGTACCGGACGGCCACAAGTGCGGGCGCCTGCACGGTCACTCGTTCAAAGTGGCAATCCACCTGAGCGGCGACCTCGACCCGCACACCGGCTGGATCCGCGACTTCTCGGAAATCAAGGCGATCTTCAAGCCGCTGTACGAGCGCCTGGACCACAACTACCTGAACGACATTCCCGGCCTGGAAAACCCGACCAGCGAAGTGTTGGCCAAGTTTATCTGGCAGGAATTGAAGCCCCTGCTGCCGGAGCTGAGCGCGATCCGTATCCACGAGACCTGCACCAGCGGTTGCATCTATCGCGGCGAGTAATCTTCAGACAACACTGCTCGCTCCCACAGGGGAACAGCGTTTTGTCAGAGAAAAAGAAAACAGCCTTCATCGGCTGTTTTTTTATGCCTATGCTTTTTGCCTCTTCCCCCCGCCAAGAGGACAAGCCCATGACTGACTGGCCGCTGGATCAGGTCTTCGACTTCAACGGACATCAAGTGCACTACGCCGTGCGCGGCGACGGCCCGCCGCTGGTGTTCGTGCATGGCACACCGTTTTCTTCCTGTGTGTGGCACCGGATCGCGCCGTATTTCACCGCGACTCACCGCGTCTACTACTTCGATCTGCTGGGCTATGGACAATCGGCACAACCCGACGACGATGTCTCGCTCGGTGTGCAAAACCAGTTGTTGGCGCAGTTGCTGGGGCATTGGCGCCTGGACCGCCCCGACGTGGTGGCCCACGACTTCGGCGGTGCGACCGCCCTGCGCGCGCACCTGCTCAATGGCAAGGACTACCGCAGCCTGACGCTGATTGACCCGGTGGCCCTCACGCCCTGGGGTTCGCCGTTCGTGCAGCATGTGCGCCAGCATGAAGCGGCCTTCAGCGGACTGCCCGATTACATCCAGCGCGCCATCGTGCCGACCTATATTCGCGGAGCCATCCAGCGCGAAATTCCCGACGCCGAACTCGCCCCCTACGTTCAGCCGTGGTTGGGGGAGCCGGGGCAAGCGGCGTTCTACCGGCAGATCGCACAGATGGACGAGCGCTATACCCGTGAGGCCGAGGGCCTGTACCCGACGATTCGCTGCCCGGTGCAGATTCTGTGGGGTGAAGACGACCAGTGGATTCCCATCGAACGCGGGCGGGCCTTGCAGCAGATGATTCCTGGATCGCAGTTTTATCCGATTCCCAACGCCGGTCATCTGGTTCAGGAAGATGCACCTGAAGCCATCGTCGCCGCACTTATGCGATTTTTACCCCTGCAACTATCTACCTGAACAAACCCGCTCCCACATTTTGAACTGGCGGGATTCGCCGCAGGCGAGCTAACGTAAAGGTATTGCCTAAACGATTCGCCAAAAGGATCTGCCCGATGCACATCATCAACGCCCGTCTGCGCAATCAGGAAGGCCTGCATGAGTTGAACCTGGAAAACGGTCTGATCAGCAGCATCGGCCGCCAGATCGAAGCCCCGACCCTGGGCCCTGACGATCTGGACGCCGGTGGCAATCTGGTAGTGCCGCCCTTTGTCGAGCCGCACATCCACCTCGACGCCACCCTGACCGCCGGCGAGCCGCGCTGGAACATGAGCGGCACGCTGTTCGAAGGCATCGAGTGCTGGGGCGAACGCAAGGCGACCATCACCCAGGAAGACACCAAGGCCCGGGCCAAAAAAACCATCCAGACCCTCGCCGCCCACGGCATCCAGCATGTACGCACCCACGTCGATGTCACCGACCCGCAACTGACCGCGCTCAAGGCCATGCTCGAAGTGCGCGAGGAAAGCCGGCACCTGGTCGACCTGCAAATCGTCGCGTTCCCTCAGGAAGGCATCGAGTCCTACCGCAATGGCCGCGAATTGATGGAAGAAGCCATCCGCATGGGCGCCGACGTGGTGGGCGGTATACCGCATTTCGAGTACACCCGCGATCAGGGCGTCAGTTCGGTGAAGTTCCTCATGGACCTGGCCGAACGCAGCGGTTGCCTGGTGGATGTGCACTGCGACGAAACCGACGACCCGCATTCACGCTTTCTCGAAGTGCTCGCCGAAGAGGCCCGCAGCCGCGACATGGGTTCGCGGGTCACGGCCAGCCACACCACGGCCATGGGCTCCTACGACAACGCCTACTGCGCCAAGCTGTTTCGCTTGCTCGGGCATTCGGGGATCAGCTTTGTCTCCTGCCCCACCGAAAGCATCCACCTGCAAGGTCGCTTCGACAGTTTCCCGAAACGCCGGGGCGTGACCCGGGTCAACGAGTTGCTGGAAGCGGGCATGAACGTGTGCTTCGGCCAGGACTCCATCGTCGATCCGTGGTATCCGCTGGGCAACGGCAACATTTTGCGGGTGCTCGAAGCCGGCCTGCACATTTGCCACATGCTCGGTTATCGCAACCTGCAAAGTGCGCTGGACCTGGTGACGGACAATAGTGCCAAAGCCATGAACCTCGGCGATCGCTATGGTCTGGAGCGCGGGCGGCCGGCGAACCTGCTGATTCTGTCGGCGGAAAGTGATTACGAGGTGATCCGCAGCCAGGGGTTGCCGCTGTACTCGGTGCGCGATGGCAAGGTGTTGATGAAGCGGACGATGCCGGTGGTGGAGTTCGCTGGTCTGAGCTGAAATTTGCGTTTACCGGATTGGCCCCATCGCGAGCAGGCTCGCTCCTACAGGTTTTGTGAACGACATGTAACCACTGTAGGAGCGAGCCTGCTCGCGATGGCGATATCAAAATCAATCGATAACTCGAGCCGTACCAAACAGGCTGACCCGACTCAACTCCCCCTGCTCCTCCTCCAACAAGATCGGCGCCGTGCCACCCGGCATCGTCACCTTGACCTCCCCGGCGCTCACCCAACCAACCCGCCAGGCCGAACTGGCCACCGCGCTGGCACTGGTCCCCGATGACGCCGTCGGCCCCTCGCCCCGCTCGAATACTCGCGCGGCGATGTGCCCTTCGGACAAACGCATTGCCCATTGCAGATTGATCCCCGCCGGACAAGGTTTGCCTGCACCGACCGGCATGGCGTAAGCAATCCGCGTCAGCCCCTCACCCAGCACCGGCTCGCGCATCTGCTCGTTGCTCGGCAGATCCCCGGCACTTTCCACCAGCGTCACGCAATGGGGATTGCCGACCCGCGCGAACTGACTGCGCGACCATGCGCTATTGAGTGCCGACAACTGTTCAACGTGGCTGAGTTCACGACCGTTGAGCACCGCTGCTTCAACCCCGTGAGCACTGACCGCCGACGGCCCGAATCCCGGCTGGCCCAGATCGAGCCAGAACCCCCTCACGCCCTCGACCTCTGCGGCTTTCACTGAAGTCTGCCCCGGTGACGGAGTGTCAGACTTGTCGTGGTGAACCCTGAGCAGACAGGCTTCGTTCTGCGGCAACAGCCCTTGATCGCTGAGGGCCTGGGAAAAAATCGTCAGCCCGTTGCCACTGCGCTCGGCCAGGGTACCGTCGGTGTTGACGATCAACAGATCAAAGGGAGGCGACGACTGAAACGGTCCGACCAGCAAACCGTCGCTGCGATGATCCTTGCTGCCGGACGGTTGAGTGCCTGGAGCCCAGCTGCAGCAAGCCTCGATCGCGGCTAGCGTCCAGGCTTCGATGGTTTGCGCTGCCTGGCTAGCCTGATCGGGCAGGTCGATGCCCTGGCGGCGCAGTTCTTCTGGCGCTACCACGATGTAAATGTTGCCCCGTGCATCGTACCGCTGCGCCATGGCGCCCTCCGTGTGTCATTGGAATGGCTCAACATATCGCGAAAAACAGCGGCGCTGTGCAAGGATGTCGCCCTGTTTGACCGTAAAACTTTCCGGGCACTGATCGAACCCTCACAGGCCGATCACTGTCCGTTGAGGACGCGACGCTTTTTGCCAAGGATTGTTATGACCAGCCTCAACAGCCAAACCACTTTCGTTCCCGGCCGCCTGGAACAGATGTCCACGCGCATCGCCTTTTTCATCGCCGGGGTCGGCATCGCCGCATGGGCACCGCTGGTGCCCTATGCCAAGGCCCGGGCCGGACTGGATGAAGGCACCCTGGGATTGTTGCTGCTGTGCCTGGGAGTGGGTTCGATCCTGGCGATGCCGGTGGCCGGGATCCTGTCCACACGTTTCGGCTGTCGGCGGGTGACGGCTGGCGGGACCCTGCTGATCTGTGCCGCCCTGCCGCTGCTGGCAACGGTGTCGTCGATTCCGGCGCTGATCGCCGCGTTGTTCATGTTCGGCGCGGGGCTCGGCACCGTGGATTCGACGGTCAACCTGCAAGCGGTGATCGTCGAGCGCGCCAGCGGCAAAAACATGATGTCGGGTTTCCATGGCCTGTTCAGCCTGGGCGGGATTGTCGGTGCGGCAGGTGTCAGCGGATTGCTTGGCCTGGGGATTTCACCCCTGGGGGCCACGCTGGTGGTGATTGTGTTGCTGCTGATCGCACTGGCCAAGGCCGTGCCGCATCTGTTGCCCTACGGCAGCGAGAGTTCGGGACCGGCGTTTGCGGTGCCCCATGGCATCGTCCTGTTCATCGGCGGCATGTGCTTCATCGTGTTTCTCGCCGAAGGCGCGGCGCTGGACTGGAGTGCGGTGTTCCTGACACAGGAACGTGGCATCGACACGGCGTATGCGGGGCTCGGTTATGCGGCGTTTGCCCTGACCATGACGGCCGGGCGTTTGACCGGTGACAAAATCGTGCGACGGCTGGGCGCGACACGGGTGATTGTGTTCGGCGGGCTGACAGCCGCCGCAGGCTTGTTTCTGGCGACGTTCGCACCGAGCTGGGAGGCGGCGCTGGTGGGTTATGCGTTGCTGGGTGCCGGTTGCTCGAACATTGTGCCGGTGCTGTACACCGCGGTCGGCAAACAGACGGTCATGCCCGAAAGCATCGCCGTGCCGGCCATTACCACCCTGGGTTATGCAGGAATCCTGGCAGGCCCCGCCGTCATCGGCTTCGTCGCCCATGGCAGCAGCTTGAGCTTTGCCTTTGCCTTGATGGCGGTGTTGCTGGTGGCGGTGGCCGTTGGCGGGAAGGTGTTGAAAGTCTGAATTGTGGCGAGGGGGCAAGCCCCCTCGCCACAGGTGGGTTAGAACCCGACACTGGCCTGCACAAAGAACGTGCGCGGCGCACCGACGTACATCCCCGAGTTGTTGTCGCTGGAACGGGTGAAGTACTGCTTGTCGAAGATGTTTTTCACCCCCGCCCCCAGTTTCAGGTTCGACACCTGCGGACCGAAGTCATAGCCGCCACGCACGTTCCAGGTCACGTAACCCGGAATGTCACCGAACTGCCCGTCGGCGGTGCCTTCGGTGATGTAGTTGCCGTTGAAGCTGCCATCGGCGTTCACGCCGGTGCCCGGCGAGCGCTGCTTGGACTGGGCGAACGCATCGAGGTTCCAGGTCCAGCGGTTGATGTCGTAACGCAGGCCGGCAGTGGCCACCTGACGGGAATAGAACGGCAGGTCACGCCCCTTGAAGCCCGGGATCTCGCCTTCGTAGGTGGCACGGGTGTAAGTGAAGCCGGCGTTGGCGGTCAGGCCGTCAAGGCGTGGGTCCAGCGCGGCCAGATCGTAGTGCACCGAGGTTTCGATGCCCTGGTGCTTGGTCGCGCCGAGGTTGGTCCAGCCCACATCGTTGCTGATGTATTGCAGTTCGTCGTCGAAGTCGATGTAGAACAGCGTCACCTCCCCGCCCCACACGTCATCGTTGTAGCGCGTACCGATTTCGTAGGTCTTGGCCTTTTCCGGCTCCAGGCCGTTGGCGGGCTCATTACCGATACCGCCCTGCCCCAGCTGGAAGTACTGCAGCGCGCCGAACGAGGTTTCGTAGTTGGCGAACAGTTTCCACGCATCGGACATGTGATACATCACGCTCAAGGCCGGCAGCGGCTCATTGCTTTCGATGCTGCGTTTTTTCTCCGGCACCCGTTTACCGGCGTTATCGAGCACCGGGCGGTCGTGCCAGTCGGTGCTGATGTGCTCGAAGCGAATACCAGGAGTGACGGTCCAGTTGCCAACGTCGATCTTGTTGTCGACATAAACCGAATTGGCCTCGGTTCCACCGGTGCGGTCCTGATAGACATGGCCGTCCGCCCCCGGACGCACGACCGGCTGGTTGTTGACCAGCGCCACACGACTGGCCTCTTCGTGCATGGCTTCCTTGAGGTAGCGATAGCCGACGCTGACTTCCTGGGTAGTCGGGCCGACATCGAAGACGTGGGACACCCGTGGTTCGATGCCGAAGGTGTAGTAACTGCGCGGATAGGAGTTGAGTGTGCTCAGGTCCCGCGAGGCGATGGTGCTGCCACGGAAACTGTCGGTGTAGTAGGTCAGCACTTCGGCCTGGGTGCGATCGTCGATCTGCCGCGCCCACTTGAACGACACATCCTTGCGGCGGCCGCTGAAGTTGTCGTAGTCGCGCACCGACTGGAACGGGTCGGCGTCGTACTGCGCCTGGTTCAGGCCGCCGGGCATGTCGGCCTTGGCGTCGTAGTAGTGGAAATTGAGGCTGAAATCGTCGACATCGGTCGGCGCCCAATGGGTCTTGAGGATCACATCGTCGATGTCGTTGCCGTTGTTGCTTTCACGGTAACCGTTGCCGTTCACCCCGGAGTACAACAGCGCCACGCCCATGCCGTTGTCGGCGGTGCCGCCCATGAACGCAGTGTCGATGTGCTTCCAGCCACCGTGCTGCGAGGTTTCCAGGGTGGTGCCGATTTCAGCCGAGGCTTTTTCCGGGATCGCACGGGTCACGAAGTTGATCACGCCGCCGACGTTTTGTGGTCCGTAACGCACGGAGCCGGCACCGCGTACCACGTCGATGCTGTCGAGGTTGCCGGAGGAAATCGGCGCCATGGACAGTTGTGGCTGACCGTAAGGCGCGAACGCCGCCGGGATGCCGTCGATCAGCACGGTGGAGCGAGGCGACAGGCGCGAAGTCAGGCCGCGCACGCCGACGTTGAGGGAAATGTCGCTGCCACCGGTGCCGTTGGCGTCCTGCACTTGCACGCCCGGGACGCGTTTGAGTACATCGCCGACGTTCATCGCGCCCTGCTCGACCATGGCTTCGCGGCGCACCACCGTGCGTGCGCCGGGGTGGTTCTGCACCACGGCGGCATCGGCATCGCCGAGCCAGTCGCCGACCACCTTGATGTCAGTCACGCCCAGCTCCAGTGGGCCGTTGGCCGCCGAAGTCGGCGCCGGCATCAATGTCACTGAACCTTCATCGATCTGGTATTGCAGGTCGCTGCCTTGCAGCAACTGGCGCAGCGCGTCTTCCGGGGAAAGGTTGCCATCCACCGCCGGGGCCTGCTTGCCGGCAACCAGTTCAGGGCTGAAGAACACCTGAAGCGAGGTTTGCTGGCCCAACTGACTCAGGGCTTGTCCCAAAGGTTGCGCCGGGATGCGGATGCCGTCGGCGGCAAAGGCCTGGGGCAGCGCAATACTGACCGCCAGCGCGAGGGCCAGCGGCAACCAGGGGAGTTTGTTGTTTTTAGCGGTGGAGTTTTTCACGTCGAACGTAATCCTGAGGATCGCAAGAGTGTGCGCTTGTTAATGCAAACCAGTTGCAGTTGAACAGGAAGACGATGAACTCGAAAAAAACCTGAATTTTATTTTGAAATTATTTCCTGGCTGCCATCGCCAAGGGTGCGCACGGCCACTGGCAGGATGCTCGGCAAGGCCTTGAGCAACGCATCGGTGTTGTCGGACTTGAACACGCTGGTCAGGCGCAGATCGCCCACCGCTGCGCTGGCGACCTTGAGCGGCTTCTGGCGATAGCGCGAGACCTGCTCGGCGACATCGGCCAGGCTGGCGTTGTTGAACACCAGTTTGCCGCTGCGCCAGGCGGTCATTTCCGCCGGGTTGACGGCGTAGGCGGCGGCAACTTTGCCCTGGGTATCGACGTGGGTGCCAAGGCCTGCCGTGAGATTGATGAAATCGTTATCGGCGGCGTCGCGCCCTTGAACCTTGACGGTGCCCTGCTCCACCACCACCCGGGTTTCGCTGGCGCCATGGCGCACGTCGAATCGGGTGCCGGTGACCGTGACCTTGCCGCTGCCCGCCTCGACCACGAAAGGCCGACGGGTGTCATGCTCGACGCTGAACATCGCTTCGCCTTCGCTCAGTTCAACGTGGCGTTGACCCTTTTCAAAGCGCACCTGGATCCGGCTGCGGCTGTCCAGATCCACCACCGAGCCGTCTGGCAACGCCACATGGCGGCGCTCATTCAGGGCCGTTGAAAACTCGGCGGTGTAAGGCGCCGGATGATTCAAGCCGCTGAACCAGCCCAGGCCAAGCGCCACCGCGAGCACGCTGGCGGCCACCGCATAGCGCAACACCGGACGACGCTTTTTCAGGGCTGACGAGGTTTCACACAGGGCCCGCAAACGCGCCGCCGGCACCAGGTCGGCGGCGCTCCACAAGCCCTGGAGCACTTCGAATTCGTTTCGGTGTTGAGGGTGTTCGTCCAGCCAGAGCTGGAACTGGCGCCGCATTTCGACATCCGCAACAGGCTCCTGCAAACGCACAAACCACTGCGCCGCGTCATCGCGAACCCCTGTCTGCCCGCACGCGCAATCACGAGTATCCATCATGGAAGTTCCTGTTGGGCTGGGGAGGAAAAGGCGCGGCCGGTCATGACTGCAACCCGTCCAGGCGATCGCGCAGATGCCGAAGCGTGCGGATCATATACTTTTCCACCATGTTCCTGGACAGCCCCAGGCGTTCGGCGATTTCGGCCTGGGTCAGACCCTCGATTTTCTGCCAGACAAACACCTTGCGACAGTTGACCGGCAGCTCGGTGAGCGCCCGCTCGATGGAATCCGCCAGCTGGATCGCGTGCATGAAATGCTCCGGGTCGCCGATCGGCGACTCACTGAGATCGATCGCCTCCGACTCCATGGCCCCCCGCCGGTCCTCGCGCCGATAACCATCCACGGCGATGTTGCGTGCGGTCTGGTGCAAATACGCCCGAGGCTGTTGCACCACCGCCGAATCGGACTCAAGCACCCGCACGGAGGTATCGTGGGCCAGGTCCTCGGCCTGCTGACGATTCCTCAGGCGACGGGTCCAGGTACCAACCAACTCTTCGTAATGCTCGAAAAAGCCGTGTCTGCGGGGCAGCTTGAGGGTCATTGCGGCGTGCTGTGGAGACGGAGCGCGAATAGTAATGCGTCCTATTAACTTGAAGCAATGGTTTGCGTCTCCCGTACCGGGCACTTTGTCCGCTTGCCATTGTGCATTTCGTCAGGAAAGCTGGATTGCGGCACGGAACCAAAGAAATCTGGCAGGCATTCAAATGCAGCCATTGACGGGTTGTAACAAAGTGCAGAAATGCCCGTAACCGGATTTTCCCCAGGAATTCCCACATGTTCAGCCCCAAAGCATCGCCCAAAAGAACACCGCTTGCCCGCCTGGCCCTGGCCATCACCTTGAGCACCCTCGGCCTGCCTTTCTGGGCGAACACTGCCCAGGCCCACGGCGGTCAAGCCGAAATGGTGCCGCTGCAAGCGGGCCTTGAGGAATTTGGCGCCACGGTGAAATGGGACGACTACGCCAATCTGTTCACCATTGCCAAGGACGGGGTCTACCTCAAGGTCAAGCCCGACAGCAAAGTGGCGATGCTCAACGGCAAGCGTATCGAGCTGACGGTGCCGGTGGTGTTCAAGGAACATACGGCGTTCATGTCCAAGGACTTTATCAACCAGGTGTTCCAGTCCGGGCTGGACAATACCTTCGTCGTCGAGACCCGCCCTAACCCGCTCAACCCCCTGAACGCGGCTGAAATCACCACGGCCGTGGACATCGTCAAGAAATCGGAAAACTACAAGCCCGGCTTCCGCTTCACCGAAGTCTCGGTCAAGGAGCCGCCGAAGGATCAGGTGTGGAACTTCGTCTTCACCGGGCAGAACGTCACCCAGCGGCGTGAGGCTTCAATCGTGGTGCTCGACGGCAAGCACGTGATCGAAGCCCTGGTCGACCTCGACACCAAAGAACTCACGTCCTGGAAGCCGATCGAAGGCGCCCACGGCATGGTGCTGCTGGACGATTTCGCCACGGTGCAGACGGCTGTGGAAACCAGCCCGGAATACGCCCAGGCCCTGGCCAAGCGCGGCATCAACGACGTGAAGAAGGTCGTGGCCACGCCCCTGACTGTCGGTTACTTCGACGGCAAGGACGGCCTGGCGCAGGACAAGCGCCTGCTGAAAATCGTCAGCTACCTCAACACCGGTGACGGCAACTACTGGGCGCACCCGATCGAGGGTCTGGTGGCGATTGTCGACCTGGAACAGAAAAAACTGATCAAGATCGAAGACGAAGCGCTCATTCCGGTGCCGATGAAACCGACGCCGTATGACGGGCGCGGACGCCAGGGCGTAGCAGTCAAACCGCTGGAAATCATCGAGCCCGAGGGCAAGAACTACACCATCAGCGGCAACAGCATTCACTGGCAGAACTGGGACTTCCACGTTCGTCTCGACTCGCGGGTCGGTCCGATCCTGTCCACCGTCACCTACGACGACAAGGGCAAGAAACGCAAGATCATGTACGAAGGCTCGCTGGGCGGCATGATCGTGCCTTACGGCGACCCGGACGTCGGCTGGTACTTCAAGGCCTACCTCGACTCCGGCGACTACGGCATGGGCACCCTGACTTCACCGATTGCCCGTGGCAAAGACGCCCCGCAAAACGCCGTGCTGCTGGACGCGACCATCGCCGACTACACCGGCGCACCGACGGCAATCCCGCGCGCCATGGCGGTGTTCGAGCGCTACGCAGGCCCCGAATACAAACACCAGGAAATGGGCCAGCCCAACCTCAGTACCGAGCGTCGTGAACTGGTGGTGCGCTGGATCAGCACCGTGGGCAACTACGACTACATCTTCGACTGGGTCTTCCAGCAGAACGGCACCATCGGCATCGACGCCGGCGCCACCGGCATCGAAGCGGTCAAGGGTGTGAAATCGAAAACCATGCACGAGGACACCGCCAGGGAAGACACGCGCTATGGCACCCTGCTGGATCACAACATCGTCGGCACCACGCACCAGCACATCTACAACTTCCGCCTCGACATGGACGTGGACGGCGAGCAGAACTCACTGGTGGAAGTGAACCCGGTGGTGCTGCCGAACGACCGTGGCGGCCCGCGCACCAGCACCATGCAGACCGAAACCAAAGTGGTCGGCACCGAGCAACAGGCGGCGCAGAAATTCGACCCGTCGACCGTTCGCCTGCTGACCAACTCCAGCAAGGAGAACAAGGTCGGCAACCCGGTTTCCTATCAGCTGATTCCTTATGCCGGCGGCACGCACCCGGTGGCCAAGGGCGCCAACTTCGGCCAGGACGAATGGCTCTATCATCGCCTGAGTTTCATGGACAAGCAGTTGTGGGTGACGCAATACAACCCAGAGGAAAAGTACCCGGAAGGCAAGTACCCAAACCGCTCGGACAAAGACTCGGGCCTGGGGCAGTTCACTCAGGACAACCACTCCATCGAGAACACCGACGATGTGGTCTGGCTGACCACCGGCACCACCCACATCGCCCGCGCCGAAGAGTGGCCGATCATGCCGACCGAGTGGGTACATGTGCTGTTGAAGCCGTGGAACTTCTTCGATGAAACGCCGACGCTGAACCTCAGCGCACCGAAGTAAACAGGTCATACACAACCCCTTGTAGGAGCGAGCTTGCTCGCTCCTACGGGGTTACATCGTCTTAAGGTGAACCATCCGCTTATTGGCTGACCACAATCTTCCCCAGCATCTGCGGATGCAGCGCACAAAAATACTCAAACTCCCCCGGCGTATTGAACACCCAGGAATAACTGTCTCCGGTATCCAGCGCCCCGGAGCGAAACAGCTTGTGGGTTTCCGCCACCGTGTGCGGGATCTCGTCGTCGTTTACCCACGTGACTTTGGTGCCCAAGGCCACGGTCAGATCCTTGGGCCCGAACATGAATTCCTTGATATCGATTTTTACCTCATTAGCCCATACAGGCATCGACAGCATCAGGCAGGCAACGGCCAATAATCGCGCTTTCATCCCAGTCCCCTCCGTCAAACCAGTGTCGAATCGATCAGCGCCAGTGGATGATCACCCTGGGTCGCTCGCACTTCGGTGACCCCCAAATAATTGCGCAGTTGATCAGCCGCCACGGTCATCGGCCCCGGCGTCGGCGCCGCGCCTGGTGCGGGTTGTGGATAAGCCGTGCCGCGAGCAGTGTGGAAGGTGATATTGCCTTCGACTTTCTGGATGACCTGATGGATGTGCCCGTTCAACACCGTTACCGAACCGTACTTGCGCAGCATGGCAATCGCCAGATCGCCATCTTCGGTACCCCAGCCCCACGGCTGATAAACCGTCCACAACGGAATATGGGTAAACACCACGATGGGCGTGCTGCTGCTCACGGCTCGCAAGTCATCGGCCAGCCACGCCAGTTGATCGGCACCAAGGGTTGCTTCATGGCCGGCCTGGAAGTTGAAGACATTCACCAGCGCAATGAAATGCACACCGTGGTCATCGAAGCTGTACCAGCCATTGCCTTTGGTGCCCTTGCCGTAACGTTCCAGATAGAGCTTGCCGCCGCCTTCGTCGAGGGTGTCGTGCTCGCCCGGCACGTAGTGCACGGGGGACGGCAAGCCTTTGAGCAACTGGGCGGCGGTGTCGAACTCCTCGGCTTTGGACAGATGGGTAATATCGCCGGTATGCAGGATCAACGACGGCCGTTTCGGCAGGGCAACGACCTTGTCGATAGCCACCTGCAAGGTCTTCAGCGGTTCAGGATTGGCCTCCTTGTTGAAACCGATGTGTGAGTCGCTGATCTGCACAAACTGGAACGTGCTGGCGAGTGCCTTGGGGTCGGTGACGTTACCCGCCTGATCCAGAGCGAAGGCCCTGGGAATACCGCCACTCAAGGCCCAGATCACGCCAGCCCCGGCCCATGCAGAGCACTTGAGCAGCGTTCGACGGTCAGGGTTCAACGGGCCGTCGGTACGTCGTTGGTGTTTTGAATGAATGTCCATCGGTAATCCCTCGCTGGAGAACTACAGTGATGTAGCTGACACGAGGTAAAAACCTGGCGGGACAGGTCTTTATTCCCTGTCGAAAATATATTTTTTCCTCGGGAATAAAACGCAACGCTTCACAGTTATAGGGATGGGACAGTGCGGAAACCACTATGACGCGATTTGAGGAACTGTTTGCGCCCCACCTGGACGCCGCCTACAACCTCGCGCGCTGGCTCACCGGCAACGACAGCGCCGCGCGCGATGTCGTGCAGGAAAGCGCCCTGCGGGCGTTCAGATTTTCGCAGCGCTTCGCCGATGGCAACGCCAAGGCCTGGTTCCTGACCATCGTGCGCAACGAAAGCTACACCTGGCTCAAGGCTTCGGCCGGCCACCATTGGGTCGCCATCGGCGATGAACTCGCCGAAGACGACAAGGCGCTCAGCCACAGCCAGACCCCGGAACTGCTGGCCATCCACAGCGAAAATGCGGCGCTGATCCAGCAAGCCCTGTGCGCCCTGCCGCCGGCGTTTCGCGAGGTGATCGTGCTCAAGGAACTCGAAGACATGCCCTACAAGGACATCGCCCTGGTGGTCGACATCCCCATCGGTACCGTCATGTCGAGGCTGGCCAGGGCTCGCGCCATGCTCACGCTCGAACTACTGAAGTTGTACGATCATGAATGAACTCGACTGCACGGTTTGCCAGACGCTGATACATGGCTATCTGGACAAGGAACTCGATTCGGCGACGGCCGCGAATGTGTCCGGGCATCTGGCCGAGTGCGTTGCGTGTGCGCGATTGCATGATCAGACGAAGCTGCTGATGGCCGGTGTGAAACAACGAGCGCCGTATTACGCAGCGCCGGCGTCATTGACTTCCCGGGTGTTCGCCCCTGAACCCCCATCGGTTGGCGTCGTCGAGCGTTGGCGCAAATGGTTCGCACCGGTTTTTTCAGCGACGGCCCTGGCCTTGGCGGTGGTGCTGTATGTGGCGACGCCGGGCAGCGAACAGCCATTGATGGACGAGGCGGTCTCCAGCCATGTGCGTTCGCTGATGGGCGAGCATTTGAACGATGTGGTGTCGTCCGACCGCCATACCGTGAAGCCCTGGTTCACCGGCAAACTCGACTTCTCGCCGCCGGTCTTCGATTACACGGCACAGGGGTTTCCACTGCTGGGAGGACGGCTGGACTATCTGCAACATCAGACCACGGCGGCCCTGAGTTACGGGCGGGCCAAGCACATCATCAATGTTTTTATCTTGCCCACGCCTGAGACGGACAAGCCACGGCAAAGCCTGACGATCCGAGGTTTCAACGTGGTGTCCTGGCAAGAAAACCACATGCGCTTAGTGCTGGTGTCCGACCTGGAGAAAAGTGAGCTGGAGGCGTTCAGCCAGTTACTCAAGCCATAGCATTTTTTCACCGAAGCAAGAGCAAAAAAACCTCAAGCATGCCGCTTGCGATACTCCCCCGGCGCAATGCCGAAGCGTGATTTGAACGCGGTGGAAAAGTAACTGGAATCGGAAAACCCCCACGAGTAACCCAGCACCGACAACTTCTCCTCCTTGCCCGAGCGGCGCAGGGACTCGGCGCACAGGTCCAGGCGACGGTTCTTGATGTAGCGCGCCACCACCAATCCCTTCTTGGCAAACATCCGGTACAGGCCCCGGGTGGACATGCCGACTTCCCGCGCCAGCCATTCCGGGCACAGGTCTTCGGAGCGAATGTTGTCGTCGATGCAGGTGAGCGTCTTGCGGAAGCTCCGCTCGTGGGAGTCGCTGCTGTCGTCGGTCTGGCTGATCGCCGGACGCAGCAGGCTGACAATCGCTTCCAGGGTCGCTTCGCTTTCCTGGCGGGTCAGGTGCTGCTGGCGGGTGGCATCGAGGATCAGCCGGTGCGAGAGCATCGCAATGGGCGAGGTCGCGGCAATCCGGTGGCCGCACTTGACCTGATTGAAGCGCAGGGTTTGCTCGACCAGCTGATACGGCAGGATCAACGACAACTGCCGGGAGTTTTCGCTGTAGGTGAAGTCGCTGGGCCGCGCGGCATCGATCAGCGTGATGTCGCCGGGGGAAAGCAAGACCTTGTCGTCGCCCTGGGCCATGCCCGCCGTGCCGTCGAGCTGGAACACCGCAAAATACTTGCCGCCCTCGCCCGCCGCGACTTCCTGGGGCGTACGGTACAAACGCGCCTGGCACACGTCGACAAAACTGAGCTTGAGCGCATCGCTCTGGTATTCGCGGATGCGCCCGGCAAATTCGCTGCCCAGGGGTTGTGCGTTGAAGGCGCCACAGATCTGGTTGATCTGATGGATCCACTGATCGAACCCATCATGGCGCTGTGCTGTTGTAGAAATCATGTCAGGCCTCACGCAGGCTTATTTTTATTGTCTACGTCAATCCACACGACATCGGATGCTTCGAGTCTCCTGAACCGCACCATTCCCTGAACAATGACGTGCTATTTCAGTCCGCCAAAACGCCGATAGAAGCTTTCACCCACATCCGGCAACGGGCCGTCGGCCGTTTCCAGCGCGGCGTTCAGCCATTCTTCGGCCTTGGCGTAGATCAAACGGTAAATGTTGCGGCACAACTGGCGGGCGGCGCGGCCTTCCCAATCGCCGGGCAACAACTCGTCCGGCAGTTGCGGGTCGCGCAGCAGCAGCTTGCGGTACTCGTGGATCAGCAGTACCCGCGCCAGGAAGCAGTCGGCCGGTTGCAGGTTTTCCTGCTCGCGCAGGGCTTGCCACAGCGGCCGGAACAGCTGGATGAACTCGCTGTAGTGCGCGGCCAGTTCCTCGATGTTCCAGCTCTCTCGCACTTGCAGGCGCAGGGCCTTGGAGGCCAGTACGTCCTGGGCGGTGGTTTCGAAGACGATGGTGTCTTCCTGGACGCCGAGGTCGAGCAGGGTCGCGTTGACGTCGGAACGGTCGCTGCGCGGACAGGCCAGCACCACCGGCGAAATCGCGCCGAAGCCTTGCCACTCCAGTTCCTCGCGCACCTGCTTGCGTTTGTCCTGGGTCAGTTGCGAGAGCATCACCAGGCACCAGGAACCATCCCAGGCTGGCATCGTGGTGCTGTAGACCCGCTTGAAGGCCTTGTCGAAACGCCGGCGACCGGTGCCGGTCAGGCTGTAATAGCTACGGCGACCGACCTTCTCGGCGGTCAGCCAGCCTTCCTTGGTCAAGCGAAAAATCGAGGTGCGGATCAGTCGTTCATTGATGCCGATGGGTTCGAGCAACTGAATCAGGCTGCCCAGCCAGACGGTGCCGCCATGGGGTTCGATGGCATCCCCGTACAACGTGATGATCAAGGAACTGGCGCGGATCGGCGTCTGCTCCTGGAAGCGGGTAATCAGATGGTTCAAGGGAGTCAGGGACGACATGGGCGTTCCGTACGAAAAAAGAAAAGGAATATACCGAATGCCGCAATCCCTGTGGGGAAAGGGGTGATCACAAAGTACTGCCTTTCGGCCGCAACCCACTGTCGCTGATCCGCGGGCGATCCGGCTCCGGTTCGCTCAGCGGTTCGCAGACCTGCATCTGCGTAAGGCAACGCTGGGCCAGTTGCTGATACTCCCGGGTGCCGGCCTGTTTCCACGCCACTTCCTGATCGCTGAGGCTGCGCTTGACGCTGGCCGGTGCGCCCATGACCAGCGACTGTTCCGGGCATTCGAAGCCGGCCTTGACGAACGCCGCCGCCGAAACGAATGAACGCGGGCCAATCCGGGCGTTGTCCATCACCACCGCATTCATGCCCACCAGCGCATCGGCGCCGATCCGGCAACCGTGCAGCACCGCGCCATGGCCGATGTGGCCATTGCGCTCGACCACGGTGTCGCTGTCGGGGAAACCGTGCATCACGCAGGTGTCCTGCAGGTTGGCGCCCTCCTCCAGCACGATCCGCCCGAAGTCTCCGCGCAGGCTGGCCAGCGGACCGACATAGCAATGGGGGCCGATGATCACGTCACCGATCAATACGGCTGACGGGTGCACATAAGCGCTCGGGTCAACCACCGGAGTCAGGCCATCAAGGCTGTAGCAGGTCATGGAAGCTTCCTTCACAAAGCGATGCAATTAATGACTCAATTTGTATCACATCACTTTTAACAGCACAAAGACTAAAAACCGTATCACTTGAAATGCACCTTTCCGACGAATGCCAGCACGCCTCAAAAATCGCCATAAAACCCAATGTTTTCTGGGCAAAACCCGCTATCACCCCCCCTTCACAAGAAAGCCAAAACATCCAAACCAACACCAATAAGACACATTAAATCTATTTTCGTATTGCATTTACGTATCACGTTATAGCTATACTTGGGCAAAACCGGCCCCTGCGGCCGATCCAATAACGAGCCGGCACCACGCCGAGCGTGCACCGTGAGAGCATCCGCCATGCCTCTGACCCTTGCCGTCGAATTGATCGAGCCTGGCGTCCGCCTTATTACCCTGCAGCGCCCGCAAGCCCTGAACGCCTTGACCACCGAGTTACTGGGCGAACTGGCCGCTGAACTGAACATCGCGCAAGCCGACCCCGACACCCGCGCCGTGGTCCTCACCGGCAGCCGCAAGGCCTTCGCCGCCGGCGCCGACATCAAGGAAATGGCCGAACGCAACCTGGTCGGCATCCTCGACGACCCGCGCCAGGCCTCGTGGCAAACCATCACCCGCTTCAGCAAACCGCTGATCGCCGCGGTCAACGGCTTCGCCCTCGGTGGTGGCTGCGAACTGGCGATGCACGCCGACATCATCATTGCCGGCGAAGACGCCCGCTTCGGCCAGCCGGAAATCAACCTCGGAATCATGCCCGGCGCTGGTGGCACCCAACGCCTGCTACGCGCCGTCGGCAAATCCATGGCCATGCAGATGGTGCTGACCGGCGAGCCGATCGACGCCCGTCAGGCCCAGCGCGCCGGCCTGGTCAGTGAAGTCACCCAACCGGAATTCACCGTCGAGCGCGCCCTGCACATCGCCCGCAGCATTGCGGCCAAGGCACCGCTGGCGGTGCGCCTGGCCAAGGAAGCGCTGCTCAAGGCCATGGACACCGACCTGGCCAGCGGCCTGCGCTTCGAGCGTCACGCCTTCACCGTGCTGGCCGGCACCCGCGACCGCGATGAGGGCATTGCAGCCTTCCAGGAAAAGCGCAGCCCGACGTTCACCGGGCAATAAAGCGGCCACTGACATCCGAATTCGAACGACTGCCAAGAGAACGCCAAGACCATGAACTTCGAACACATCCTGTTTTCCATCGACGCCGGCGTCGCCCTGCTCAGCCTCAATCGGCCGGACCAGCTCAACAGCTTCAACACCCAGATGCATGGCGAAGTGAAAGAAGCACTCAAGCTAGTGCGGCAGAACCCGGACGTGCGCGTTTTACTGCTGACCGGTGAAGGCCGCGGCTTCTGCGCAGGGCAAGACCTGAGCGACCGCAATGTCGCGCCGGGCAGCGCCGTGCCGGATCTGGGCGAGTCCATCGAGAAGTTCTACAACCCGCTGATCCGCCAATTACGCGACCTGCCGCTGCCGGTGATCTGCGCGGTCAATGGCGTCGCCGCTGGCGCTGGCGCCAACATTCCGCTGGCCTGCGATCTGGTACTGGCGGCGCGTTCGGCCAGTTTCATCCAGGCGTTCTGCAAGATCGGCCTGATCCCCGATTCCGGCGGCACCTGGACCCTGCCGCGTCTTGTTGGCATGGCTCGGGCCAAGGCTTTGGCACTGCTGGGCAACCGCCTGAGCGCCGAACAAGCCGAGCAATGGGGCTTGATCTACCAGTGTGTGGACGACGCCGGTTTGCGCGACGAAGCGCTGAAACTGGCCCGCCACCTGGCGACCCAGCCGACCTACGGCCTGGCGCTGATCAAGCGCAGCCTCAACGCGAGCCTGAGCAACAGCTTCGACGAACAGCTTGAGCTGGAAAAAGACCTGCAGCGCCTGGCCGGGCGCAGCGAGGACTACCGCGAAGGCGTCGGCGCCTTCATGGAAAAACGCACCCCAAGTTTCAAGGGGCGCTGAGTCATGACAGCACTGAACACCAACGCACGCATCGCCGTGATCGGCGCCGGGGCCATGGGTGCCGGTATCGCCCAGGTCGCGGCCCAGACCGGTCATCCGGTATTGCTGCTGGACAATCGTCCCGGCGCTGCTGC
Organism: Pseudomonas sp. GL-RE-26; assembly: GCF_019956275.1. Classification (NCBI taxonomy): domain Bacteria; kingdom Pseudomonadati; phylum Pseudomonadota; class Gammaproteobacteria; order Pseudomonadales; family Pseudomonadaceae; genus Pseudomonas; species Pseudomonas sp. GL-RE-26. The sequence continues at coordinate 147,604 of NZ_JAHBDI010000022.1, read as the reverse complement.
TCAAGCGATTGAAGGCATTGATCGGCAACTGGGCAAGCGAGTCGAGAGCGGCAAGCTGTCCGCCGAATCGCGCAGCGCGACGATTGCCCGCCTGCAAGCGGTGGAAGCCATCGAAGTCCTGGCCGACTGCGACCTGATCATCGAAGCCATCGTCGAGAACCTCGAGGTCAAGCGCGCGCTGTTCCGCCAGCTCGAAGGCATCTGCGGCGAGCATTGCATCCTCGCCAGCAACACCTCGTCGCTGTCGATCACCAGCATCGCCGCGCAGCTTGAACATCCACAACGCCTGCTCGGCCTGCACTTCTTCAACCCGGCGCCGGTGATGGCGCTGGTGGAAGTAGTCTCCGGTCTGGCCAGCGATCCGGCACTCGCCGAGTGCCTGTACGACACCGCCAAGGCCTGGGGCAAAAACCCGGTGCACACCCGCTCCACACCGGGTTTTATCGTCAACCGCGTGGCCCGGCCGTTCTATGCCGAAAGCCTGCGGATGCTTCAGGAAGGCGCTGCCGACTGCCCGACCCTGGATGCGCTGATGCGTGAGGCCGGTGGTTTTGCCATGGGCGCGTTCGAACTGACCGACCTGATCGGCCACGACGTCAACTATGCCGTGACCTGCTCGGTGTTCGACGCCTATTACCAGGACACGCGCTTCCTGCCGTCGCTGATCCAGAAAGAACTGGTGGACGGCGGGCGTCTGGGACGCAAGAGCGGCCAGGGTTTCTACAGCTACGCCCAAGGTGCAGAGCGCCCGCTCGCGGCTGAAATCAGCAGCGATGCGAAAGTCGAGGTTTGTGCTGTGGAAGGCGATCTCGGTATCGCTAAAGGCTTGCTCGCACGCTTGCATGAACAAGGCGTCGAGATCGTCCAGCGCGATGGACAAGGTCTACTTCGCGTCGGTGACGCCGTGCTGGCCTTGAGCGACGGGCGCATGGCCTGCCAGCGAGCACGTGAAGACGGATTGCGTAACCTGATCCTGCTGGACCTTGCGTTCGATTACAGCAAAGCCCAACGCATCGCCATCAGCTACTCGAACGGCATTGATCCGCAGGCACTCGAACAAGGCGTTACCCTGCTGCAACGGGCCGGCCTCAAGGTCAGTCTGCTCAGCGACAGCCCGGCCCTCGCCGTCCTGCGCACCGTGGCGATGCTCGCCAACGAGGCCGCCGACGCCCTGCTGCAAGGCGTGGCCTCGGCCGCCGACATCGACCTGGCTATGCGCGCCGGGGTCAATTATCCGCAAGGGCCGCTGGCCTGGGCCGATGCCATTGGCCTGTCGCACATTCTTGAAACGCTGGAAAACCTGCAAGCCAGTTATGGCGAAGAACGCTACCGGCCGTCGCTGCTGCTGCGCCGTCGCGTCGCCGAAGGGAGAACATTCCATGACTAACCATGAATCCATGACCCTGGCCAGTGAATGCGCGCAATCGCTGTTCCAGCGCGACGCCGCCAGCCAGGGCATGGGCATGCGCCTGCTCTCGGCCGGGCCCGGTTGCTCGCGAGTGGGCATGACCGTGCGCGCCGACATGGTCCAGGGCCACGGCACCTGCCACGGCGGCTACCTGTTCGCGCTGGCTGATTCGGCGTTCGCCTTTGCCTGCAACAGCTACAACGAAGCCACCGTGGCCATCGGTTGCAGCATCGACTACATCGCCCCGGCACGCCTGGGTGACACGCTGAACGCCGACTGCATCGAGCAGAGCCGTTCCGGTCGCACCGGCAACTATGACGTGCGCATCGAAAACCAGCAGGGCCAGTTGATCGCCCTGTTCCACGGCAAATCCTACAAAGTGCGCGGCCCGGTGCTGACGCAGGAGACCCCCAATGAATGACGCCTTGATCATCGACGCAGTCCGGACCCCGATTGGCCGTTACGCCGGCGTCCTGAGCAGCGTGCGCGCCGACGACCTCGGTGCGGTGCCCCTGCGCGAACTGCTGCGCCGTCACCCGCAAGTGGACTGGAACACGGTCGATGATGTGATCTACGGCTGCGCCAACCAGGCCGGCGAAGACAACCGCAACGTCGCGCGCATGTCGGCGCTGCTGGCCGGGCTGCCGGTCAGCGTGCCGGGCACCACCCTCAATCGCCTGTGCGGTTCCGGGCTGGATGCCATCGGCACCGCCGCCCGGGCCATTCGCAGCGGCGAAACCGGGCTGATGCTGGTCGGTGGCGTCGAATCCATGTCCCGCGCGCCGCTGGTGATGGGCAAGGCCGAGCAGGCGTTTTCCCGTGCAGCGGAGATCTTCGATACCACCATCGGCTGGCGTTTCGTCAATCCGCTGATGAAAAAGGCCTACGGCATCGACTCTATGCCGGAAACGGCAGAGAACGTCGCCGAACAGTTCAACATCTCCCGGGCCGACCAGGACGCCTTCGCCCTGCGCAGCCAGCAACGCGCTGCCGCCGCCCAGGCCAACGGACGTCTGGCCAGGGAAATCGTCGCGGTGGAAATCCCCCAGCGCAAAGGCCCGGCCAAAGTGGTCGAGTACGACGAACATCCGCGCGGCGACACCACCCTTGAGCAACTGGCCAAACTCGGCACGCCGTTCCGCGAAGGCGGCAGCGTCACCGCCGGCAACGCCTCCGGGGTCAACGACGGGGCCTGCGCCTTGCTGCTGGCCAGCCCGGAAGTCGCCAAACGCCACGGCCTGACCGCCCGTGGCCGGGTCGTGGCCATGGCCACCGCCGGCGTTGAACCACGGATCATGGGCATCGGCCCGGTGCCCGCCACCCGCAAGGTGCTGGAGGTGGCCAACCTGAGCCTCGCCGACATGGACGTGATCGAGCTCAACGAAGCCTTCGCCGCACAGGGTCTGGCGGTGCTGCGTGAACTGGGCCTGAGCGACACCGACCCACGGGTCAACCCCAACGGCGGCGCCATCGCCCTGGGCCATCCACTGGGCATGAGCGGCGCACGCTTGGTCACCACCGCCCTGCACGAGCTGGAAGAACGTAACGGCCGCTACGCCCTGTGCACCATGTGCATCGGTGTCGGCCAAGGGATCGCGCTGATCATCGAGCGTCTATCCCACTAAAGAATCGCGATTCCCAAGGAGCCGAGAGGTATCCTTGGGGTATGCACTCAAAGCCCTTGTGCAAAAGGGCTGGAACACAAAAACAATTCGAGTGAACACATGAACATGCCAATAGCCAAATCCGTTCTGGATCCTGTGCTGGACCCGCTGGAAACCGCCAGCATCGACGAGCTGCGCCAGCATCAGCTGGAGCGCCTGCGCTGGAGCCTGAACCACGCCTACAACAACGTGCCGCTGTACCGTCAGCGTTTCGATGCGCTGGGCGTGCACCCGGACGACATCAAGTCCCTGGACGACCTGGCGAAATTCCCTTTCACCACCAAGTCCGACCTGCGGGACAACTACCCCTACGGCATGTTTGCCGTGCCGATGCACGACATCGTGCGCCTGCACGCGTCCAGCGGCACCACCGGCAAACCGACCGTGGTCGGCTACACCCAGAACGACATCGACACCTGGGCCAACGTGGTGGCGCGCTCGATCCGCGCCGGCGGTGGCCGCCGTGGCGACAAAGTGCACATTTCCTATGGCTACGGCCTATTCACCGGCGGCCTCGGCGCGCACTACGGCGCCGAACGCCTGGGCTGCACGGTGATCCCGATGTCCGGTGGCCAGACTGAAAAACAAGTGCAACTGATCAAGGATTTCCAGCCGGACATCATCATGGTCACGCCGTCCTACATGCTCAACATCGCCGACGAAATCGAGCGCCAGGGCATCGACCCGCACAAACTGGCCCTGCGCCTGGGCATCTTCGGCGCCGAGCCATGGACCGCCGAACTGCGCAGCGCCATCGAGCAACGCCTGGGCATCACCGCCCTGGACATCTACGGCCTCTCGGAAATCATGGGGCCAGGTGTCGCTATGGAGTGCGCCGAAACCAAGGACGGCCCGACCATCTGGGAAGACCATTTCTACCCGGAAATCATCGACCCGGTCACCGGCGAAGTGCTGCCGGACGGTCAGATGGGCGAACTGGTGTTCACCTCATTGAGCAAAGAAGCCCTGCCGATGATCCGCTACCGCACCCGCGACCTGACGCGCCTGCTGCCGGGCACCGCACGGCCGATGCGCCGCATCGACAAGATCACCGGGCGCAGCGATGACATGCTGATCATTCGCGGGGTCAACGTGTTCCCGACGCAGATCGAGGAGCAGGTTCTCAAAGTTAAACAGCTTGCCGAGTGTTATGAGATCCATCTGTATCGCAACGGCAACCTGGACAGCGTGGATGTGCATGTCGAGCTCAAGGCTGAGCACCAGCACCTGAGCGAGGAACAGCAGAAGGCTGTTTGCGGGGAGTTGAGCAAGCACATCAAGACGTATATCGGGATCAGTTCGCGGATTGTTTTGCAGCCGTTTCATTCGATCAAGCGGTCGGAGGGCAAGGCTTGCCACGTGCTGGATAAACGTCCTAAAGCATGACTGCTGCACCCTTTATGGCCCCGCTTTTTGCGGGGTTTTTTTTTGGCCGGGGATTTACTGACTCTGGAGCCGAGCCCTATTCCTGTAGGAGCGAGCCTGCTCGCGAAGGCTTTGTGTCAGGCGGCATGGATTTTTGAGGGTGTACATATCCGTTGCTGCGGTAACGGCCACCTACGGTTCCGCTCTTACAGAGGGTCACTTTGGAAAAGCCCCAAAGTAACCAAAGGGCTCTTGCCCCTGACATTCGGTGCCTCGCTGTGGCTCGGCATTCCCTCGTTCCGGTCCTGCTCCGTGGGCCCGCCGCCATCGGCCATCCATGGCCGGGGGCGGCTAACCCGGCATCCATGCCGGGTTGCCCACTGCGCAGAACCTCCACTCGGCCTCACGAGGGGGCGTACACCGCAACCGCGCCCGAGGCGGCCTTACCGGCCAGCCTGGTTCTGATGCGTGCGCGTTCCCCTGTAGGAGCTGTCGAGTGCAACGAGGCTGCGATCTTTTGGAGGTGATACATCCACAAAGTTCCAGTCGGCTGTCGGGCCGCCTTCGCGAGCAGGCTCGCTCCTACAGTTGATCGGCGTACACCCACGCTTTTCACCACTCATCAGGCCGAGCGTTAGCTCGCCTGCAGCTCTTGATCTTGATCCACCCGCCCCCTCGGGAGGCTGAGTGGAGGCGTTCATCCGGGGATTGGCGCGCAGCGCCGTTCGACGCAGTCGAACTCATTGCATGTAGGTCGAAGCGAAGCCGACCGGAGGGCAATGCCCCCGGATGAATACCGCAGCGAAGGAACGCCGAGCATTAGCGAGGGGCCGTACGTAAGGGGCGAGACCTTTTGGTTCCTTTTGGGGCGTTTGCCAAAAGGGACTCGCTGTAAGAGCGAAACCGCCAGCCGCCGTTACCGAAGAAACGGATATGTACACCACCCCAAAAAGCGACCACCCATCCAAAGCGATACAAAAAAACAAATACGACACGTCATTTTGTGTTTGATATTAAATTCTGTATCGCTTATAAAGTTCCCCATGCCCCAGAACAGATTCAAGGCGGGAACTCAAAAATGTACGCACAGCTAGTAGAAACAGGCGTAAAGCGCATCAAAGACCTCTCGGAGATGTCCGAACAGGAACGCGCCTTCCAGGAAAAAATCGATTCAGAAATCAAGATCGAAGCCAAGAACTGGATGCCAGATGCCTACCGCCAGACCCTGATCCGGCAGATCTCCCAACACGCCCACTCCGAAATCGTCGGCATGCTGCCCGAAGGCAACTGGGTCACCCGCGCGCCGTCGCTCAAACGCAAACTGCAACTGATGGCCAAGATCCAGGACGAAGCCGGCCACGGCCTGTACCTGTACAGCGCCATGGAAACCCTGGGCGCCGACCGCGATGAAGAAGTCGCCAAGCTGCACAGCGGCAAGGCCAAGTACTCGAGCATCTTCAATTACCCGACGCTGAACTGGGCCGACATGGGCGCGGTGGGCTGGCTGGTGGATGGCGCGGCGATCGTCAACCAGGTGGTGCTGCAGCGCACCTCCTACGGCCCGTATTCCCGGGCGATGGTGCGCATCTGCAAGGAAGAGAGCTTCCACCAGCGCCAGGGCTACGAAATCCTCCTGACCATGATGCGCCACGGCAACCAGGCACAAAAAGACATGGTCCAGGACGCGATCAATCGCCTGTGGTGGCCATCGCTGATGATGTTTGGCCCGAGCGACGAACACTCGCCGAACAGCGCCCAGTCCATGGCCTGGAAAATCAAGCGCCAGAGCAACGACGAACTGCGCCAGCGCTTCATCGACCAGACCATCCCGCAGCTTGAGTTGCTGGGCTGCACCTGCCCCGACCCGGACCTGAAATGGAACGCCGAACGCGGTCACTACGACTTCGGCGAAATCCAGTGGAACGAATTCTACGAAGTGCTCAAGGGCAACGGCCCGTGCAACCAGGAACGCGTCGCCACCCGCCGCAAGGCGATTGAAGACGGTGCCTGGGTCCGTGAAGCCGCCGTCGCCCACGCCCGCAAAAAACAAAACAAGAACGCCGCCTGATCCGGCCACCTGATGTGGAGTAACTGAAATGTCCGAGTGGACCCTCTTCGAAGTCTTCGTGCGCAGCAAGCACGGCCTCAACCACAAGCACGTCGGCAGCGTGCATGCCGCCGATACCACCATGGCCATCGAGAACGCGCGCGAGCTCTACACCCGTCGCAGCGAAGGCGTGAGCCTGTGGGTCGTGCCTTCGGCATTGATCACCGCCTCGTCGCCGGATGAAAAAGACCCGCTGTTCGATCCGTCGGACGACAAGGTCTACCGCCACGCCAGCTTCTACGAGCTGCCGGCCGAAGTCGGGCACATGTGAGGTCGACCATGAATAACAAGACCGATCTGATCGAATACCTGCTGCGCCTCGGCGACAGCGCCCTGATCCAGGGCCAGCGCCTGTGCCAATGGTGCGGCAAGGCCCCGGCGCTGGAAGAAGAGCTGGCGCTGATGAACGTCGGCCTCGACCTGGTGGGCCAGGCACGCAACTGGCTGGAATATGCCGCCGAACTGCTGGACGACGGCCGCGATGCCGATCACCTGGCGTTCCGTCGTGACGAGCGCGCTTATCGCAACCTGCTGCTGGTGGAACAACCCAACGGCGACTTCGCGGTGACCATGCTCAAGCAGTTCCTCTATGACGCCTGGCATTTGCCGGTACTGCAGGGCCTGAGCCAGTCCAGCGACGAACGCATTGCCGGGATCGCCGCCAAGGCGGTGAAGGAAGTGACTTACCACCTGCGCCGCTCCGGCGAATGGATCGAGCGTATGGGTGACGGCACCGAGGAAAGCCACCAGCGCATGCTCGCGGCCATCCCCGAAGTCTGGCGCTTCACCGTTGAACTGATCGCCGCCGATGACAGCGAACAACAGCTGTGCGAAGCCGGCATCACCCCGGACATCGCCAGCGTGGCCGCCCAGTGGCAGGTCAAGGTCGAGCAGATCTTCACCAGCGCCACCCTGCCCGTTCCCGCGGCACCGAACTACTTCTACCTGAATGCACGCAAGGGCCTACACACCGAACACCTGGGCATCCTGCTGGCCGAAATGCAGTTCCTGCCACGAGCGTACCCCGATGCAACCTGGTGAGCTGATCGCCAGCGACCTCGGCGCCCGGCCGGTTCAACCGACCGACCTGGCTGCCGCGTGGGCGATTCTGGCAGAGGTCATGGACCCGGAAGTGCCAGTGGTCAGCGTGGTTGACCTGGGCATCGTCCGCGATCTGGACTGGCAGGCCGGCCATCTTCACGTGGTGGTCACGCCGACCTACTCCGGCTGCCCGGCCACCGAAGTGATCGAGAGCGACATCCGCGAAGCCCTGGAACAGGCCGGATTCAAGGCGCCGCAGCTTGAGCGCAAATTGACCCCGGCCTGGACCACCGACTGGATCAGCGACAGCGGCCGCGAACGCCTGCGCGCCTACGGCATCGCGCCGCCCGAGGGCAGCACCAGCAAGCGCAGCCTGCTCGGTGAAAGCCCGCTGGTTGTGTGCCCGCAATGCGGCAGCGCCCACACCGAGGTCCTCAGCCAGTTCGGATCCACCGCCTGCAAGGCGCTGTACCGCTGCGTCGATTGCCGGGAACCGTTCGACTATTTCAAGTGCATCTGAGCGGCGAATCGGCCGTCCCAGCTGGAGAACAACTATGAGCAAATTTCACAGCCTGACCATCAAGGACGTGCGCACCGAAACCCGTGACGCGGTGTCCATCGCCTTCGAGATTCCGCAGCACTTGCAGGACAGCTTCCACTTCACCCAGGGCCAGCACCTGGTGATGCGCACCCAACTGGACGGCGAAGAAGTACGCCGCTCCTATTCGATCTGCACCGGGGTCAACGACGGTGAGCTGCGCATCGCCGTCAAGCGTGTTACCGGCGGACGCTTCTCGGCGTTTGCCAACGAACAACTGAAAGCCGGGCACACCCTGGAAGTGATGCCACCGGCCGGGCACTTCTGCGTTGAACTCGACCCGGCGCGCCATGGCAACTACCTCGCTGTGGCCGCAGGCAGCGGCATCACGCCGATCCTGTCGATCATCAAGACCACCCTGCAAACCGAGCCCCACAGCCGGGTCACCCTGCTGTACGGCAACCGCTCCAGCTCCGGCGCATTGTTTCGCGAGCAGCTGGAAGACCTGAAAAACCGCTACCTGCAACGCCTGAACCTGATCTTCGTGTTCAGCCGCGAGCAGCAGGACGTCGACCTGTACAACGGCCGGATCAACGCTGAGAAATGCGAGCAACTGTTCAGCCGCTGGCTCGACGTCAAGGCCCTCGACGCCGCCTTCATCTGCGGCCCGCAGGAAATGACCGAGACCGTGCGCGACAGCCTCAAGGCCAAGGGCATGCAACCTGAGCGCATCCATTTCGAACTGTTCGCCGCCGCCGGCAGCGAGCAAAAACGCGCCGCCCGTGAAGCCGCCCGTCAGGTGGATGCGGCGGTCAGCCAGATCACCGTGATCAGCGACGGCCGCGCCCTGGCGTTCGACCTGCCGCGCAACAGCCAGAGCATCCTCGAAGCGGGTAACGAGCAAGGTGCGGAGCTGCCCTACTCGTGCAAGGCCGGCGTGTGCTCGACCTGCAAGTGCAAGGTCATCGAAGGCGAAGTGGAAATGGACAGCAACCACGCCCTGGAAGACTACGAAGTGGCCGCCGGCTATGTGCTGTCGTGCCAGGCCTTCCCGATCAGCGACAAGGTAGTGCTGGATTTCGATCAGCTCTGAAACCGCCGCGAAACCCTGTAGGAGCGAGCCTGCTCGCGAAAGCGGTGGGACAGCCACCGGCAATGCTGAATGTGATGCCCTCATCGCGAGCAAGCTCGCTCCCACAGGGGGCCAGTGATCGACCCGAATACACCGTTTCACCCAAAACAAAAACAACAAAGGAGCGCGCGTCATGACACCCCAGGAAGTAGAACTTATTCGCCAGCACCCGGATTTCATCCAGCTGGTTCGCCGTAAACAGAAGCTGTACTGGTCACTGAGCCTGGCCATGCTGGTGATTTACTACGGCTTCGTGCTGCTGGTGGCTTTCTCCCCTTCTACCCTCGGCCAATCCCTGAGCGGCGGCGTGACCACCGTGGGCATGCTGGTGGGTGTCGTCATCGTCGGGCTGGCCTTTGCGCTGACCGGCTTCTATGTGTATCGCGCCAACAACGTGATCGACCCGCTGAATGAAAAACTCAAGCAGGAGTGCGCCCGATGAGCCGCCTTCTTGCGCTGTTCCTGCTGCCGCTGGCGGCTGTCACTGATTTTGCGATGGCCGCTGACGGCGCAGCCCGCCCATTGAACTGGAACGCCATCGGCATGTTCCTGGTGTTCGTGCTGTTCACCCTTGGCGTGACACGCTGGGCGGCACTCCGTACCCGCTCCACCAGCGACTTTTACACCGCTGGCGGCGGCATGACCGGTTTCCAGAACGGTCTGGCGATTGCCGGCGACATGATCTCGGCCGCCTCGTTCCTCGGCATCTCCGCGATGATGTTCCTCAATGGCTACGACGGTTTGCTCTACGCCCTGGGCGTGCTGGCCGGCTGGCCGATCATCCTGTTCCTGATTGCCGAACGCCTGCGCAACCTCGGTAAATACACCTTTGCCGACGTGGTTTCCTATCGCCTGGAACAGACCCCGGTGCGCCTGACCTCGGCCTTCGGCACACTGACCGTGGCCCTGATGTACCTGGTGGCGCAGATGGTCGGCGCCGGCAAGCTGATCGAACTGCTGTTCGGCATCGACTACCTCTACGCGGTGATGCTGGTCGGCGTGTTGATGGTGTTCTACGTGACCTTCGGCGGCATGCTCGCCACCACCTGGGTGCAGATCATCAAGGCGGTGATGCTGTTGTTCGGCACCAGCTTCATGGCGTTCATGGTGCTCAAGCACTTCGGCTTCAGCACTGAGGCGATGTTTGCCGGTGCCACCGCCGTACATGCCAAGGGCAACGCGATCATGGCCCCCGGGGGCTTGCTATCCAACCCGATCGATGCGATTTCCCTAGGGTTGGGCATGATGTTCGGCACCGCCGGCCTGCCGCACATCCTGATGCGTTTCTTCACTGTCAGCGATGCCAAGGAAGCGCGGAAAAGCGTGTTCTACGCCACCGGTTTCATCGGCTACTTCTATCTGCTGCTGATCATCGTCGGCTTCGGCGCCATCGTCATGGTCGGCACCGATCCAGCGTTCCGTGACACCAGCGGCGCGATCATCGGCGGCGGCAACATGATCGCCGTGCACCTGGCCCAGGCGGTAGGCGGCAACCTGTTCCTCGGTTTCATCTCGGCGGTCGCCTTCGCCACCATCCTGGCGGTGGTTGCCGGGCTGGCACTGTCCGGCGCCTCGGCGGTGTCCCACGACCTGTATGCCTGCGTGATGCGCAAGGGTCAGGCCAGCGAGCAGCAAGAGATGCGCGTGTCGCGAATCGCCACCCTGTGCATCGGTGTGCTGGCGATCATCCTCGGCCTGCTGTTCGAGTCGCAGAATATCGCCTTCCTCTCGGGCCTGGTGCTGGCCATCGCCGCGTCGGTGAATTTCCCGGTGCTGCTCCTTTCGATGTACTGGAAAGGCCTGACCACCCGTGGCGCGGTCCTCGGCAGTCTGTCCGGACTGGTCTCGGCGATTGTCTTGCTGGTGCTGAGCCCGGCGGTGTGGGTCAACGTGATGCATCACGACAAGGCGCTGTTCCCGTACTCCAACCCGGCCCTGTTTTCCATGAGCCTGGCGTTCTTTAGTGCATGGCTGTTTTCCGTCACCGATACCTCGCCCCGTGCAGCCCTTGAGCGTGGCCGTTATCTGGCGCAGTTCATCCGCTCGATGACCGGCATCGGTGCCACCGGCGCCAGCAAACACTAAACGACGACCGAACAGTTGGCAGGGAATAAAAATAATGACACCCGCACGTACCACGTCTTACCGATCACTGTTTTCGCTGGCTGCCGCATTGAGCCTGCCCATGATCGCCCCCAGCGCCATGGCCGACTTCATCGGCGACAGCAAGGCCCGTATTGATATGCGCAACCACTACATCAATCGCGATTTCCGTCAGGACAACGCGCCGCAATCCAAGGCCGAAGAATGGGCCCAGGGATTCACCGCGCGCATCGAGTCCGGGTTCACCGACGGCACCTTCGGTTTCGGTCTCGATGCACTGGGAGAGTTGGGGCTCAAGCTCGACTCCAGCCCGGACCGCCGTGGCACCGGCCTGCTACCGTTCGGCCCGCAGAGCCATGAGCCCGACGACGATTACAGCGAACTGGGCCTGACCGGCAAATTGCGGGTCTCCAAGAGCGTGTTGAAACTCGGCACGTTGCAACCCTTGTTGCCAGTGGTCACTTACAACGACACGCGCCTGCTGGGATCGACCTTTGAAGGTGGCTTGCTGACCAGTCAGGAGATCGACGGCCTGACGGTGAATGCCGGACGCCTGACCAAGGCCAACCTGCGGGACTCTTCCAGCAACGATGACGTCGGCTTCGGCGCCGCCACTAGCGATCACTTCGACTTCGGTGGTGGCAGCTACGCGTTCAGTCCGCAACTGAACCTGAGCTACTACTACGGCAAGCTCGACCAGATCTATCGCCAGCAATTCGCCGGACTGGTGCATACGCAACCACTGGGCAACGGCTTCAACCTGCGCAGCGACCTGCGTTATTTCGACAGCCGGGGCGACGGTGCCGAACGGGCCGGGCGTATCGACAACCGCAACCTCAACGGCATGTTCACGGTGTCCCACGGTGCCCACAAGGTCAGTGCCGCCTACCAGCAATTGTCCGGCGACAGTGCCTTTCCGTTCATCAACGGCGGCGATCCGTACGTGGTCAACCTGGTGACCTTCAACACCTTCACCCGCGCCGAGGAGGATTCCTGGCAGCTGCGTTACGACTATGACTTCGCGGCGCAAGGCATTCCCGGCCTGACCTTCATGACCCGCTACACCGACGGCAGCCATGTCAAGGCGGGCAAGGTCGACAACGGAAGCGAATGGGAGCGCGACACCGATATCAGCTACGTCATCCAGAGCGGTGTGTTGAAGAACGTCAGCTTGCGCTGGCGCAACGTGACCTTCCGTTCCGGCAATGGCTTGACTACCGCCGTCGATGAGAACCGATTGATCGTCGGTTACACCGTGGCGCTTTGGTAATTCCGAAAGGGCGCGGTCGCCGCCGCGCCATAACCCTTCATAACCAGGAGCAATCGTGATGTCTCACGCCCCTACCCTGCATGCCCCTACCCTGCAGAGTTTCATCGCCGGTCGCTGGATCGGCCAACAGGGCGCGCAAGTGCTGCGCAGTGCCATCGACGGCCATGAAATCGCCCGCACCCATGAGGAGCGCCCGGACTTCGCCGAGGCCATCGAACACGGCCGTCGCCAGGGCATCAGCGGCTTGATGGCGCTGGACTTCCAGCAGCGCGCCCAGCGTCTCAAGGCTTTGGCCCTGTACCTGAGCGAGCGCAAGGAACAGCTCTACGCGATTTCCCATCACAGCGGCGCAACCCGCGCCGACAGCTGGATCGACATCGAAGGCGGCAACAGCACGCTATTCACCTACGCCAGCCTCGGTTCGCGGGAGCTGCCGTCGGGCAACATCGTCCACGAAGGCCCGGCGATGCAGCTGAGCAAAATGGGCACCTTTGCCGGTACGCACATCCTGGTGCCTCGCGGCGGTCTGGCGGTGCACATCAACGCGTTCAACTTCCCGATCTGGGGCATGCTGGAAAAGTTCGCGCCGAGCTTCCTCGCCGGCATGCCGTGCATCGTCAAGCCCGCCAGCGCCACCAGCTACCTGACCGAAGCCGTGGTGCGCCTGATGGACGAATCCGGCCTGCTGCCGGCGGGCAGTCTGCAACTGATCATCGGCAGCACCGGCGACCTGCTCGACCGCCTGCAAGGCCAGGACGTGGTGACCTTCACCGGCTCCGCCGACACTGCGGCCAAGCTGCGGGTCAACCCGAACCTGATTCGTAACTCGGTGCCGTTCAACGCCGAAGCGGACTCGCTGAACTGCGCGATCCTCGCCCCGGACGTGACCCCGGATGACGAAGAGTTCGAGCTGTTCATCAAGGAAGTTGCCCGGGAAATGACCACCAAGGCCGGGCAGAAATGCACTGCCATCCGCCGCGCCATCGTCCCTGCCAAACACATCGATACAGTCGCCACCCGCCTGCGCGATCGCCTGGCCAAAGTGGTGGTCGGCGACCCGTCGGTGGAAGGCGTACGCATGGGTGCGCTGGCTTCCCACGACCAGCAGAAAGACGTGGCCGAGCGTCTGGAAGCGCTGTTGCAGAGCAGCGACATGCTGTTCGGCGCCCGCGACGGTTTCGAACCCCGTGGTGTAAATGTCGACAAAGGTGCGTTCTTCGCCCCGACTCTATTGCAGGCCCGCGACCCGCATGCCGAGGGCGGCGCCCACGATATCGAAGCGTTCGGCCCGGTCAGCACCCTGATGGCCTACGACGATCTGGACGAAGCGCTGGCCCTGGCCGCGCGCGGCAAAGGCAGCCTGGTGGCCAGCCTGGTGACCAAGGACCCGCAAATCGCCGCCAAGGCCATCCCGGTCGCGGCTGCCTTGCACGGCCGTTTGCTGGTACTGGATCGCCATTGCGCCGGCGAATCCACCGGCCACGGCTCGCCGCTGCCACAACTCAAGCATGGCGGCCCGGGTCGTGCCGGTGGTGGTGAAGAACTCGGTGGCCTGCGCGCGGTGAAACACTACCTGCAACGCGCGGCGGTGCAAGGTTCGCCGACCATGCTGGCGGCGGTCACCGGCGAATATGTGCGCGGCGCCAAGGTCATCGAAACCGACGTGCATCCGTTCCGTCGCCACTTCCAGGACCTGCAGATCGGCGAATCGCTGCTGACTCACCGCCGCACCGTCACCGAGGCGGACCTGGTGAACTTCGGCTGCCTGTCGGGCGACCACTTCTACATGCACTTCGACGACATCGCCGCCAAGGAATCGCAGTTCGGCAAGCGCATCGCCCACGGTTACTTCGTGCTGTCGGCAGCGGCCGGCCTGTTCGTGTCCCCCGGCGTCGGCCCGGTGCTGGCCAATTACGGCCTCGACACCCTGCGCTTCATCAACCCGGTGGGCATCGGCGATACCATCCAGGCGCGCCTGACCTGCAAACGCAAGATCGACCAGGGCAAGAAGAGCCCGCAGGGCATCCCGCAAGGGGTGGTGGCGTGGGATGTGGAAGTGACCAACCAGTTGGGAGAGCTGGTGGCGAGCTATGACATTCTCACCTTGGTCGTAAAACGCGAAGACTAACGCAATACCTGTAGGAGTGAGCCTGCTCGCGATGAGGGTGTGTCAGCCAAGATCATTGGGCCTGACAGATCGCTATCGCGAGCAGGCTCGCTTCTACAGGGGTATCGGTAGGCCAAAAATTTTGGTTAATGCTTACGCAACCACTCGATAAACAGCGCAAACAACTCCGACTGCGAACCTACCTCCAGTTTCAGGTACAGGTTCTTGCGGTGCATGCGTACGGTTTCCGGTGAGATGCTCATCTGGCTGGCCGTGGATTTCACCGAATGCCCGCGCAACACCATGTGCGCCACTTGCCGCTCACGTTCGGTGAGCAAATCGCTGCCGAAATGCTCGAACGCCGACTGCACCCGGTGCTTGAGATCATCGCGCATGCCCTGGTCTTTATCGCACTGGATCTCGCCACTGCGCAGCATGCCCCGTTGACTGAACTCGCTGATGAATTCGCGCACCAGCGGTTCCACGGCGCGCAGCAGATTCAGCTGTTCGGCGCTCAGGCATTCACCGCCGAAACCCTGATAGAGACTGACGGAAATCTTCGTGTCATTGCCGGTATCGACGATGTAGTAGCTGTCTTCCGAGCAGCCCGCCTTCAGGTAATAGGATTTGTAGTAGTCACTGTCGAAGAAGTTGTCCGGGGCAATTTCCTCCAGGTGATAGAAGCCTTGCGCCAACCCCTGCTCCACCGCCAGGCAGAACGGGTCGAGCAAATAGCCCCCGGCAAAATAGCGCTCCAGGATCGAGACCTGATACTCCTGGGCAATCCCGCGCTGATGCAGTAACTGAGGCGCACGGTCCTTGCGCTCCAGGCTGATCATCATCGACTCGACGGACACCAGTTGCGCCAACGCCGACGCCAGGTGTTGCAGGGCGTCAGGCTCATCGATATGGGCGAATGCCTCGCGCATTCCCCCATGCCATTTGTGCAATGCCCCGAAGGGCACCGCGATCAGCGTATCGTCGTGTGGTTTGCTCATGCCCCGCAGTCTAGCGGCTGGACACGCCCTTGGTAACAGCCTGACTGACGAAATCATTGGCCCGCGTACTGTCCGCTCGCTTCAAGCTCGGCGGCCACTTCCAGAATGCACTCGCGCAGGGTCTCGACGATTTCATCGACCTGGGCAAAGGTCAGGATCAGCGGTGGCGACATCACGTTGAGGTGCATGATCGGCCGCACCAGCAAGCCCCGGGCCTGGGCCCGCACGTGGATTTTCTCGCCGATGTTGATCTCGTCGGGGAACAGCGCCTTGGTGCGTTTATCGGCGACGAACTCCACGCAGGCCATGAGTTTCTGGCAGCGCACATCCCCCACCAGCGGCAAGTCCCGCAGGGTTGCCAGGCGCACTTCCAGATAGGCGCCCACCGTGTCGACATGGGCCAGCAGGTTTTCCCGCTCGATGATCTCGATGTTCTTCAGCGCCGCGGTGCAGCACACCGGATGCCCGCTGTAGGTGAAACCGTGGGTGAAGCAGCGGCCCTTGCCCGGCTCGGCGATGACTTTCCAGATACGGTCGGAAAAGATGCACGCACCCAGCGGCAGGTAGGCCGAGGTCAGGCCCTTGGCGGTGGTGATGATGTCGGGCTGCACGTCGAACACATCATAAGAAGCAAAGAACTTTCCCAGGCGCCCGAACGAAGTCACCACTTCGTCAGCAACGAACAAAATGTCGTAGCGCTGGCACACGTCCCACATGCGCTTGAGATAACCCCGGGGCGGAATGATCACCCCGCCCGAGCCCATGATCGGCTCGGCAAAAAAACCGGCAACCTTGTCCGCGCCGATCGAGAGGATCTTGTCTTCGAATTCCTTGACCAGGAACTCGAGGAACTGCGCCTCGTCCATGCCATCGGGCGCTCGGTACGGGTTGGGGTTGGAGACGTGGTGGATCAGCGGGTTGGTGTAATCGAACTCCGGCACCCGGTCGGCGGCCTTGTTGCCGATCGACATGGTCAGGGTGGTGGAGCCGTGATAGGCGTTGAACCGCGCGATGACGTGCTTCTTCGCAGGTAGGCCACGGCAGTTCTGGTAGTACTGGATCAGCCGGTAGGCGGTGTCCACGGCGGTGGAGCCACCGGTGGTGAGGAACACATGGTCGAGGTCGCCGGGAGCGAGGCTGGCGAGTTTTTCGCACAACTGGATGGCGACGTTGTTCGACATGTCGGAAAACGGATTCGAATAAGCCAGTTGCCGCACCTGATCGGCGATGGCCTCGGCCATTTCCTCACGGCCCAAACCGATGTTGGTGCACCACATGCCGCCCACCGCATCGAGAAAGCGGTTGCCCTGGGTGTCGTAGATGTAGGCGCCTACGCCTGCGACGATGTTCAGCGAGCCTTGCTCGGCGTGTTCGTCGAACACGTGATAGCCGTGCATATGGTGAGCCTTGTCGGCCTTGACCAGTCGGGACTCGTCCGCTGGGGAAAAAACGCTGCGTGCTGGCGTCGCCATAAATAAACCTCTAACCGAATTGACTAACGTTCGAACCCATCAGATGCCGCTTTTCACCGTGCTCCAGACCCGGGTAATCGCCCGCATGTCCTTGGCGTCCTGGGTCTTCTGCGGGAACAGCCGCTCGCGGGTCTGTGGATCGGGGTAGATGGCCGGGTTGTTGCGCACATCGGCGTTCAACAACGGCGTGGCCGCGGCGTTACTGTTGGCGTAATTGATGAAGTCGCTCACGTCCGCCATCACCTGCGGCTGCATCAGGTACTCGAGAAACTTGTGGGCATTGGCGACGTGCGTCGCATCGGCCGGGATGTACATGTTGTCGAACCAGATCAGCGAGCCTTCCTTGGGGATGAAGTAGGCCAGGTCGATCTTCTTCTTGGCTTCTGCGGCGCGGGCCATGGCGGTGGCGTAGTCGCCGGACCAGGTCATGGCCATGCACACGTCGCCGTTGGGCAGGCTGGTCAGGTAATTGACGGAGTCGAATTTGCGGATGTACGGCCGCACCGACAGCAGCAAATCCTGTGCGGCTTTCAGATCTTCCGGTGCGGCGCTGCGCGGATCACGCCCCAGGTACTTCAGGGCCATGGGAATGACTTCAGTCGGGGCATCGAGCAGGGTCACGCCGCAGTCGGCGAAGCGCGAGACGATCTTCGGATCGAAGATCATCGCCAGCGAGCCGATCGGCGCGTCCGGCATGCGCTCCTTGATCTTGTCGACGTTGTAGGTCACGCCGTTGCTGCCCCAGGTATAGGGCGCAGAGTACTGGGTGCCAGGGTCATAGCCTTGCAGGTCTTCGAGGATCTGCGGATCCAGGTTGGTCCACCCCGGCAACTGCTTTTTATCCAGCGGCTGGAACACCTTGGCCTTGATCAGCGGTGGCGCGAGGGAGGCATTCAACACGATCAGGTCATAACCGGAATGGCCGGTGAGCAGCTTGGCCTGTACCGTTTCATAAGAATCGAATGTGTCGTAGACCACCTTGATACCGGTGGCCTTTTCGAAATCGGCGATGGTTTTTTCACCGATGTAATCCGCCCAGTTGTACAGCCGCAGCGTATTGCTGTCGTCCACTTGAGCGGCGTAGGCATGAAAGGTCAGCGGTACAACAAACAGACTGGAAATCACCTTAAGCAGCGTCTTGCCCATAGCAAATGCACCTTATAGCGAGTTCGGCTCTGGATGAGCGGATGCCCCCACTATTGGTCGATTCGCCGGGCGCGGCCATACCCCGAAAGGGTGTGTGTCGCTTTTTGGCACATCGGCATGGCAAAAAGCGGCAGTGCAGTTGACCCGTTTTGCCATAGATCCGGAGTTTGTCCGGCGCTTAAAGTGGCAGCCCTGAACCGACCCTGCAGAGCCTGCGATGACCGACCTGATCAAACACGAGCAACGCGACGGCGTGTTGACGCTGACCATCGACCGCCCGGACAAGCTCAACGCACTGAACAACGCCATGTACACGCAGTTGGCCGACCTGCTGCAGGCCGCCGACGAAGACGAGCAAACCGGCGTGATCATCCTCACCGGTGGCCCGGCGTGCTTCACCAGCGGCAATGACCTGGTGGATTTCCTGCAGAATCCGCCCACTCATCTGGACGCCCCGGCGTTCTACTTGATGAAGGTCGTCACGCGCCTGCAAAAACCGCTGGTCGCGGCAGTCTGCGGTGCGGCCATCGGCATCGGCACCACCTTGCTGCTGCATTGCGATCAGGTACTGGTGACCCGCAACGCCAAGTTGCGCATGCCGTTCGTCAACATCGGCCTGTGCCCCGAATTCGGCGCCAGCCTGTTGCTGCCACGCCGCCTCGGCCATGCCCGCGCCGCGAGCCTGCTGCTGTTGGGCAACGGCCTGGACGGTAACGAAGCGGTGGCCTGGGGTCTGGCCAACGAAGCCTTCGATGACGGCGAACAATGCCTGGCGGCGGCGACAAAAATCGCCCAGCGCTTCCTGGCCATGCCCCAGCAAGCCTTGCGCCAGTCCCGGCAGCTGATGAAACAGGCTTCCCTGGCCGAACTGGAAGCCACCCTGCGCGAAGAAAACACGCTGTTCATTCAGCGCCTGAATACCGACGAGGCGAAAACCGCCTTGAACGCCCTGCTCAATCGCAGTACAGATAAGAATCCACCGAAAGGAAACCAGCCATGAACACTCCAGAAATCTACGTCGTCAGCGCCGCCCGTACCGCCATCGGTACATTCGGCGGTTCGCTCAAGGACGTGCCACTGGCCGACCTCGCGACCACGGCCGTGAAAGCCGCCCTGGAGCGAGCCGCCGTGGACCCGGCGCTCGTTGGCCATCTGGTGATGGGCAACGTGATCCCGACCGAAACCCGCGACGCCTACATCTCCCGCGTCGCAGCGATGAACGCCGGCATCCCGAAGGAAACCCCGGCCTACAACGTCAACCGCCTGTGCGGTTCGGGCCTGCAAGCCATCATCAACGCTGCCCAGACCCTGATGCTCGGCGATGCCGACATCGTCGTCGGTGCCGGTGCCGAATCCATGAGCCGTGGTCCGTACCTGATGCCGGCCGCCCGCTGGGGTTCGCGCATGGGCAACGCCCAGGTCATCGACTACATGCTCGGCATCCTGCATGACCCGTTCCATGGCATCCACATGGGCATCACCGCCGAGAACGTCGCTGCGCGCAACGGCATCACCCGCGAAATGCAGGACGCCCTGGCTTTCGAAGACCAGAAACGCGCGGCTCACGCGATTGCCAACGGCTACTTCAGCGAACAGATCGCGACCGTGGAAATCCAGGATCGCAAAGGCGTCAAACTGTTCAGCGTCGACGAACATCCGCGCGCCACGTCCCTGGAACAGCTGGCTGCGATGAAGCCTGCGTTCAAGAAGGACGGCTCGGTCACCGCCGGCAACGCCTCGGGCCTCAACGACGGCGCCGCGGCACTGGTCATGGCCAGCGGCAACGCGGTCCAGGCCAATAACCTGAAACCCCTCGCCCGCCTGGTCAGCTACGCCCACGCCGGCGTCGAACCTGAGTTCATGGGCCTGGGCCCGATCCCGGCCACACGCCTGGCGCTCAAGCGCGCCGGCCTGACCGTCGCCGACCTGGACGTGATCGAAGCCAACATCGCCTTCGCCGCCCAGGCCTGCGCCGTCAGCCAGGAACTGGACCTCGACCCGGCCAAGGTCAACCCGAACGGTTCGGGCATCGCCCTGGGCCACCCGGTGGGCGCGACCGGCGCAATCATCGCCACCAAGGCCATCCACGAACTGCATCGCACCGGCGGCCGTTATGCACTGGTGACCATGTGCATTGGTGGTGGCCAAGGGATTGCGGCGATTTTTGAACGCGTGTAAGCCTCGAACAATCGCTGAAAAACCTGTGGCGAGGGAGCTTGCTCCCGCTGGACTGCGCAGCAGGCCCCGCTTTTTAAGAGCCGGGGCCGCTGCGCGGCCCAACGGGAGCAAGCTCCCTCGCCACATTTGACCGTGTAACGCCCCCCAGAGAAGCAACCGGCGCTTGATGGATTCCCCCGGCAACTGGTCGCAATCGATCAATACCGCCCCCGCCCCGCATCACCGACTTCGCCGTAAACCGGCTGCCACCAATCGAAATCAAAGCGGCGGCTTTTCCCCCTTGTCCAGAAAGATCTGCGCCGGCAGCTTGAAGTCGCGCAGTTTGAGCAACGCCAGCGGCCCTGCGCCCAGTTCAGTGCGCAGGTGCCAGGTCAGGTCGAGGCCATCAGGTGCCCTGAGCTGCACGCGGTACTGGCTGTCGGTGTCGTTCAGGGCGGTGATTTTTGCCTGTTCGAGCAGGCGGATCAGGCCCCAGGTGCCTTCGTAATCGCCGTAGAGGCGTTCGTTGGCCAGCACGCTGATCCACAACAAACGCGTGCCCGGATGCTGGCTGAAGCCCGGCCAGCTGAAGCGCTGCCAGCGTTCCTTCTGGTTGAAGTACTCATGCTTTTCGCCGTTGAGGATGAAAGTGGTCTGCACCACGTCGCGCACCGGCTTGCCGCGCAGCTCGAAACTCAGGCCCATGCCGCCGTCGGTGTAGAGCACGTCGGCGAGGTGGCTGAGCTGGTTGATCGCCGTCAGGAACTTCGGGTTGAAGTGCAGACCCTGGCTGTGCCGCGCGTCGGCCACCCAGCGGCTGCCTTCCTTGCGCAGCACACCGCCCAATTGCTGCTGGAGGAACTGGTCGATGCGCCCGGCGTCGGCGCGGATCATCTGCCCGAGCATCGGCAGCGAGGCGTCACTGCCGGTGGCAGCAAAGGGGTAGCGCCCGGCAAACGCGCCCTGCCAGTCGCGTACGATCGCCCGCTGCCACTGGCTGTTGAGGCCGGCCACCGAGGGTTGCAGGACTCGCTGCCAGGCCTGCTCCAGCGGCTGCACGAACAGGGTCTGGCCGACGCCGTCCCACTCGGCGCCGAGGCTGGCGGCGAGCAGGCTGCCGTAGGCCAGGGTGTCGGTGAGGTCGACGCTGTGGCCCTGGAACACGCTTTGCGCCAGGGCCTGGGTCATTGCCTGGGGATTAGGTGCGTTGCTCACTTGCTGCAACTTCAGGCGAACCCGGGTGACGCGGTTGAGGAAGGCTTGCAGGCTCAGGCGCTCGCTGTCGTTGGCGTTGTCGGCGTCTTTTCCGAGCAAGGTCAACAATGGCCCAAAGGTGGCGTCCAGCGGGCTGCCTCCGCCGGGCTTGGCCTGCTCGATCACCGGCACTGGCTCCTTGCCGAGCAGTTGCTGCGCCGACTGCACCAATGACTCGGCCAGCGCCTGACGACGGGTGCCAGCCTGGCCCTGATAGGCCAAGGTGTTCATCAGCGCGATCAGCGGCGACTGACGCACATCGCTCATCAGCGCCAACTGATCGATCACCTCGCCAAGGCTGTCCACCGGTTGCCAGCGCAGTTGGTTGAGGAAGTCCAGCCAGGCGTGGGCGTAGTCCTGGAAGTAGCGTTCGGTCAGGCGTTGCTTGAGTTGTTCCGGGCTCAGGTCGGCGGCGAGACGCGCCGGGTTGTCGCTGAGCACCCAGTCGATTTCTTCACGGCGTGCCTCAGCGATGGCGTCGATGGCCGGGCGCACCTGGCCTTCCCAGGCTTGGCGGGTGAACACCCCCGGCACCTCGGCCGAAGTGGCAAACAGCGTCGATGCCTCGGTGTCGCCGACCATCTGCGCCAGGCTCAGCACCGGCGCGTGATTGGCGGCGTTGTCGAGCACGGATTGGTACAGGCTGGCTTCGCCGTTGCGCTGGCCCAGCTGGCCGATCAGCACCTGGCGGACTTGGGCCACCAGCTTGGGATCGGCGTCGATGCGCCAGTCTGGGTGGGCGGCCAGTTGTTCGGTGTAGAACTGCCACAAGCTCGGTGCCAGGGCGTGCCAGAGTCCAGGGGAAAAGTCGGCGCTTTGCGGCTCGGTGTCCACCAGGGCTTGAGCAAGAAAGGCAGGATCGGTTTTTTCCGGGCGGGCCAGCATCAGGTAGGCCTTGAGTTGCGTGTAGGCAGATTGCGCGCGCTTGGCACGCTCGGGGCTGTCCGGTGGCAGCTTGACCAGGGCGTTGAGCTGGGCCTTGAGCGTGGCCGCTGCCGGGTCACGCAACAGGCGCTGGTTGGCCTCGACGTAACGCGGCCATAGCGTGGCCAGCAGTGCGTCGTTCTGGTTCAGGCCGAAACGCTGGTACCACGGCGTGCCGTGGGTAGCGCGGTAATCCAGGCGGCCCAGTTCGCGAGTCAGTTCGTTGAGCGCGCTCAGTTGGGCGTCGCCGGGGGTGGCTTGCTGCAGCGTCGTCAGCGACGTTTGTAGATGGTTGATCTGCACGCGGTTGCTGATGAACGACAGCAGCAGGCCGGCGCCCCAGACCAGGGCCACGGCCAACACCAAGCCATAAGCGACGCGCGGGGCGCTCCAGCCCAGGCGACGGTTCCGCCGTTTTGGCTCGCCGAGCACGCCTTGCCAGGCAGGGTCCATGGGCCAGAAGTGCTCTTCCTTGTTCTGCGTTGTATTGGACAACGGCAGGCTGAACCACAGGCCGCGCAACGGAACATCCTGCCTGGAACTGCCGAACCACGGCGTCAGTGCCTTACGCCAGCGGGCCACGCCTTCAACTTGCAGGTCCCGCGCCAGGCGCACCAGAAAATCATGCGCCATCGTCAGGTTCATCTGCGCCCAGCCTTCCTGACGCATGGGGCCCAGTAGACGGTGCAGCGACGTTTCCAGGTCTGTGGCGCTAAGACGAGATGACAGTGCGCAGCCAACCGCCTGGCTCGGGAGTTTCTCCTGCAACCAGTGACTGGCGCAAACCTGCCAGAGGTGCAGCGGCAGCGACCAGCCCAGCGTACCCGCGAGGTCTTGCAGGTGCCGCGCGCCTTTACCCATGTGGTAGTCGTCTGCGCTTTGCTCGGTATTCAACGCCCAGACCACCCCGTCGAGAGCACGCCAGCGGGTCAGGCGGCGATAACGCTCAATCATCACGTCGTCCAGCTTGTTTTGCACGCTGCCGCCCCATAGCAGCAAGGTGTCCTGATCTTCCAGCCAGTGGTCCCGGGTCAGGCCGGGGGCGATGGCCTGGATCTGCTCGGGTTCGCCGACAATGAGCAGGAGTCGGACCTTGGGATGCCAAAAACCGCGGTGGCGCGCCCGCAACGAAGTTCTAATCCTGGCTTCCCATTGTCTGTCCTCGGCGCCAGCCGAATTTGCAGAAGGCCGTTGCGCAGGCTGGGGCTTATCGTCCGACTCAAATGGTTGATAAGTAGCACCGCCAATCCACCGGCCTATCAATTGGTAACCACCCAGGAACACCACCAGCACAATAGTGGTCGCCGAGCTCACCGCAAGCCAAAACGTTTGCCGGACACTACCCGATGCCATGCCCAACGACTCGGGATGGCGCCAGAGCAGCACACTCAAGACCAATCCGGCCATCAACAGCACACTCGCCAGCACACCCAACCCTACAGAGCGTCGAAACTGCATTCGAGATTTCCTATTTCGAAAGGGGTGACACGGGCATCAACACCGTGCTCCAAAGGCCATCGGCGGCAGTTCCGCCGCTGAAAATGAATTGCGGCCCGGCGCCGCGTTCAATCGTTTGCGCCGCAGCGGCGATGGCCAGCCAAGGTGAGGCTTTCCCCGCATGGCCAAGCAACGCGTCGAGGTTGCAGAAATTCTGCGGCGGCTTGACCGGCATGGGGACGTCACGTAATACGCTCTCCACAGGGCTTGGCGCACCTACCCCAGCCCGCCAGACCTTTTCGATCGATTGACCCAGCAGCGGTGCCCAGTCGAGAGCCTGACGCGCGGAACCCAGCAAGCCAGCTTCGCTGAGCTGGCGTTGCTGTTCTGGGCGATGAAGATAAGCAATGGGCGGTAAGACCGACTGTGTAAGCCGGTTGCCGAACAACAAACCAACGGCCACTTCTGCTGTGCCCTCAGGCTGATCCGGTGCCAACTGCACTGCCAGCACCATCAGCAAAGCCTGATCGTCAATACGCTGATCCAGCCAGCGATCCACCGCAGCCAATCCACGGCCTTCGAGGGGGACCACCGATTGACGGATACCGGATTCTCGCCATGCATTGCGCCATGCAGGAAGCCATTGGCCCTCAGGCAGCCTGCTATCGACGTCCAATAACAGGGCAATAGGTTTATCGTCAGGCAACTGTGAAAGGACTGGTGCCAAGTCGGCGAACGAGCGTGTCAATACACTCAAGAACACTGCTTCGAGGTCTTCACCCAGGTCTTCCTCCAAACGGCTGTGACTTAATGGCGCCCCGTCAATCCTGAACGGTTGCGCTTTCAGTGCTGCATTCCCGTTTAGCAATGCGTCGAGTTGCCCCACTGGCCCAGCCGATGAATCTCGCAGCGCGGTGTAACAACTCACCCCTAAAACCTGTTGAGAGCGTCGACCTTTCCGAAGCCTGCGGGTCAGGTCTTTTTCACGGGCATCATCCCAACCATCCGCGGCAGCCTGCTTGCCGATATGTAATAACACTCGCGCAAATCCCAGCACGCACCAGCCAAGAAGTGGCAGGCCCAACGCGAGATTCCAGAAATCAACAGGCTGCTGGTGCAACGGCCCATCGGCGAACAAGAGGCTGCCTCCTATGCCGAGCAAAAGACACAAAAAAAACAGGCCAAGCCAAAGCCAGACCCGAGGTCGTGCAGGACGTCGCGCACGAGCAGGTACAGTATCCAGTCTGACAGACATAATTAACTTTCCCCCTCGTCAACTAACAAGGGCATTAATGCATAGCAACTGGAGCAATAATGACCATATATTTTTCATACTCACAACCTCACTAGACCAAGAATTTTTATATATTTTGAAATTTCATACGAGTTAGGCAATTCCTTACCTCCTCCCCATAAACAACCCCTGTCAACTCACAATTTTTTTATAATATTCAATTTCATCTGAAGTCCGATCCATATCTTCAACATAAGACACAATCTCATCTCTGGTTTTTGAGGAAATCCCTCCAGTGACAGATAGCAAACTATAGAAGCCATCCCCAACCGTACCCGTCTCCAAATAAATCAATTCAACCAACCTTGATGACGTCAAAGAAACAAGACACCCGACCTCCTCAATTTTAGACTCACCACCCAAAGATGAAGATCTATAATCGCTGCAGTTCGAGTCTCTGAACTTTATCCATGCGCGCTGCCCTTCCAAAAGTAGTTTTTTATTTTGAATTTGATGATTAGATACCAAAGCCTTGTATTGAGCATTCAGTTTCCGATCCACTCGCTTATAGGAATCGCTTATACATTTTAAAATTTCTTTAGTTTCTGTACTCTCAGAATCACAGTCGCTATCAGCGTTAGCTAGTGAAAACCAACTCATACCAAAACAACACAACATCAATCCCAACAGTCGCATTTCAAACCCCTCTCAAAAAGTTTAGCTTCTTCTTCCTAACGGATTATCAGCCCCATGGAATTCGCCGTCGAAAACAACGCTATTCACTTTTCACACATTGATTAGGCTCGTTAAAGCTTAACATTTCTTGCAACACCCATCCTTCAGTTATACTTTTTCCTTGGTAACGAACTTTAAGCCACTCTCCACTATCAGTAGAGTCAAGTAGGGAGACGCCATCCCCCTTTACGATATACGCTTTCGTAACGTCTGCTGCGGTCGGGGACCTTGACAGAAAAGCTCGATTAACAGACACGCAAGCGGTAGCGGGCGTATCGTCACCAAGAAAATTTATCGAGAATTTAGTTTCTCCATTCCTATCAATCTTCGTAACTCTTTCCAGATCAGAACTAAGAGGCTCTATAATTTTGTGACGGTAAAGCTCACCTTGTTCAGCCTTAAAAATTTCAATCCTCGAAAATGGGCCAACACGCTTAACGCTTATCAATTCTCCGTGATCGTTGATGTAAGGAGATCCAAAAAGCCCGTCAAACTCAGTAAAAACTACCGAACCGTCCTTCACCGCAGTGATAAATAGAGCATAAAAACTGTTAGAGCCAGCTTCAAATAACTTTAGAAATATATCATTTAATCCATTTTTATTGGCATCCATAAAAATTACTTCTTTTGCGCCGCCGCCCTCCACTACTTCGGACTTAAGTAAAGTCCATTTCTCTTCTCTAAACCGAACCCAGTATTCTTTGCTCTCCAGTTTTATTGTGATTACTTTTTCAGGAGCTAGCTCCCCTCCAAAAAACCTGGCATGCTCTTGCGATTGTACAACACAGGAGGAAATTGCCTGCAGAAGTAGGATAATTAGAAACCCAGCAATTCTATTCCTTGAAAATTTCATCGCTCTCACCAAAATAACGCTTCCAAATATCAACCCCTACAACGCTGGCCCTTAATGAACTTTCTGATATTTTGTACTTCTTAAATTCTCTTCCTCCGTATATCGGGCATGTTGAGACTTTTAGCTCAGAAATAAGTGCCAAAGCATATCGTTCTCTTTCGTATGCATGATTGAACCCTCCATTGACACCAATGATAATTTTAATTAAATCATTATTTTGTGCGTGCTTACTCATATCCCCCCACGCAGACCCTTTCCTCCAAAACCAACCGGCGGACCCCGTAATAAGCTTCATATCACTAGCAACCAAATCCACTGACGTAGTAATTGGCAAGTGCTCGCTTCTAAAGTAGGCCTGATAGTTTTCGACATGAGTTAATTGGATTAATCCCCTACCGTGATAGTCGCTACCACCTCGATAATTATGCCAGTGCTCAGGCGTGGACCCATTTCTATTTTTATACTCTGTTGTTGTGTTAAATCTGTCGCACTCCATTGCAATATTTGATAAAAATAGCGCCTTATCCAAGCAGTCATTTATTCCATATCTGTCCATTGCCTCATTTAAAGCAGCCAACAACGTTTCAGCACCAGTATATTGAACTTCTGAAATGTACGACTTATGAAATAGGCCTTTAACTATTTGCTGCTCGGAAATGACCGCTCGCATTTCATCCAGCGTGATATCTCTTCCGCAAGCACAAGAACGCTGTGTAAATCCACCAATGAGTCCTATCGGATGAAAGTGATACGGCCTCCCCCATGACGGCAACCCCACTTTCTCCGCCACCTCCCCCCACCAACTGATCTGTTCGATCCGCTGCTTCTCCGCCTCCCAGTTCCAGTGCGGCGTCGAGCCGCTGTGGCCGAGCAGTTCATCCAGCGCGTCCCACTTCTGCGTCTGGTGAAACCATTCGCTTTCCTTGCGCAGGACCATCTGCGAAATGGATTGCGCCAGCGCCGGGAGTTGCAGAGCCGCCTGCACTTCCTCGGCGGTGATCTTGTCGTCGCCGTTACGGTCGAAGATCGCGTACATGCGGCGTTTCATCGGCCCCTGGTTGTTTTTCTCGGCCAGGGGCCTAAAGCGCTCGCGTTGCTCCTCGTTAAAGCGGCCGACAGCACTGAAAAACGACGCCATTTCCTGTCGCGGCGTGCTGTAGTCGAAAATCACCTCATAACCTTCCCACGACCACGGGCTGAGCCACGGGGTGACGTCGACTTCTTCGCACACCCAGCCGTCGAGCAGGTTGTGGTCAGCGTCGTGCAGCAGTCCGTCCAGGCGATACCAGTTGCGGGCCTTGCGGTACTCGGTCGCCGGTACGTGGATTTTTCTTTCGGGCGGCAGGCCATCCAGGAGGCTTTTGGGGACTAACAGGTCGGCGGCGCTGCGTGGGCCGGCGTCACTCGACGCCTGCAGGCGCGCGCCCGTGACCCATTCTTCATGGGGTACCACCGGCGTGCCCGTGATCAGCTTCATCCAGGTGCACTCTTTTGCCGGCAGGCGCTTGGCCCAGTCTCGACTGGCGTCAAAGAACAAATCGACGTCATCGCCGGTGAACACTTCCAGGTGCAGTTTTTCCTCCGGTCGATCCGCGCCCATGCTCTGGTACTCGCCGAAGTGCCCTATCAAGGCACCGGCCTGGATCGGCACAGGCTGGTCGAGTACCACGATGCGGTCCGTGGCCAGCGGAGCGAAATCGCCTTGCAGTGAGGCAAAGTGCACGTATAGGTGGACGCGCTCAAGCTTGCGGAAATCGCCCTCGCCGCTGACCGTGACGACCGAGCCGGTCGGCAGTTTCAAATGGACATCGCTCGTCAGGCTCGGCTCGGCGCGAACATTCACCGCCGGTTCCGACGAGGTGATGCGGTACTCGTTGTCCCCGAGGGGGCGCAGCAGCTTGGCGGCGATGTAGCCCGCCAGCGCACCGTCGTCGGTGATCAGGACATCAGGGCCAAGGCGATTTTCCAGTTTGCGGTAGGCCCCCGTGCCACTGACGGTCACCGGCGCACCCCGCGGCAGGAAGTCGATGATCTTGCCTTGGGAAGGCTGGTGACGCACATTCAGGCCGCGCTGTTCCAGCGAGCCCGGGCGAATGTCCTTGGCGTTTTGCGGGACCCGCAGGGTCGGACTGGCGGGCCAGAAACCGGGGCGCTCGATGGCATCGTTTTGCTCGTATTTCGCCCAATCCTGCAGGTGCATGTACAGGCTGTAGAAGGTCAGGCTGGGCGGTATGTCCGTGCTGCCGGTAATCTTCGGCGGCTGCAGGCGATGACGCACCAGGACGAAATTGCGCGAGAACGGTTTGTTGATGGTCATCTCGCCGATGAAATAACGTGTGGTCGGCGCGTGCGTGTCAATGCGGTACGCCACCACTTCGCCATCGGCCAGGCAGCGGACGCTGGACTGATCCAGGGTGCCGGCGGTGCCCCCGTCGAAATGGATACCGCCGTGGAACAGACCGCTGCGACCGATTGGGTAGTAGCCGCCGCCGGCCTTGGCCAGGTGGGTCAGTTGCATCAGTGGGTTGAGGTTGCTCTTGAACGGATGGCACCAGTTTTTCAACGGAGCCGGGCTCGCGGGCGGCGTAATGAGCCGGGTATCGGGCGTCGGCAGGATTGGCGCGCGGGGGGCCGCAGGCGGTAGGGGCGGCTCGTGTAAGCCAAAAAGTCGGGCAAGCAAACTGGCCATGTTGTATGTCGCTCCTTGTTGTGCAAAAGGGATCAGGCAGAGAAATCCGAAAGGTCCGAGGACGTGGTGGGGTGTTCGGCCAATCGAGATTGCGCCGGCATGTCCTGTGCTTGCGTGGCTGCACCGCTGTGTTCGAAATGGGCTGCCTTGACTTTGTGATCCCCCGCCGTGCCCGACTCGATGCTGTTCGTATCCAGACTGAGGTAACTGCCACCTCCGTTGAGGACGATTTTCTTCTTCGCCGTGATGTGGATTTCATCTTCGGTGCTGGTGATGTCCAGGCCGTGCCGGGCGATCAGTTCCAATTTGTCGTTTTGCGCCTGCACACTCACCGGGCCCTGGTTGGCGATCAGCTTGATGCCGAGCTTGCGCACGAACAGGCTCAGGCCCTGGCCGACGCCGATGAACAGGCGCTTGACCACGCTGAGGTCGGCTTCGCCACCGGCGTTGAGCATCAGGTTGTCCTGCGCCGCCAGTTGCAGGTGTTTTCCGCTGGTCAGGGCGATGCCTTGGGGGGCGCTGAGCAGCAGGACCTGGGATTTGAGCTGTTCCAGATCCTGGCGCAGCAGGTTCAGTTGCGCGGCAACATCGGCCGGTTCGGCGCGGGCGGTCTGGGCGTCGCTGGAGAGCTGTTGCAGCTGTTCACCGGCCTGTTGCAGACGGGCCACGGCGGCGTCCATGTCCAGCACCGGGCCCTGCGCTTTGGGCTGCGCGTCGGCACTGATGAATACGCCTTTGCCTGCACGCAGACTGCCCCAATCATCCGTGCGCAGCTCAAACCCTTCCCCGCGCTTCTTCCGCTGGCCATCCACCAGATGCCCCAGATTCAGCTGGCTCTTGCCGCCATACTCGGTACTGAGCTTGATGTGCTCCTGCCCCCGCGTGTCGTCCATACGCAACTTGTTGTTGGCCGGCGTACGCAGCACGTTGCGGTGGTCGTTGCGCTGGGTCACCAGGTCCGGGTGCTGGTCGTCGTGCAGGGCGTGGGCGATGTAGGGGCGGTCCGGGTCGCCCTGTTCGAAGGCGATGGCCACTTCGGTGCCGGCGATCAGCGGCAGGTGCAGGCCGTAGGTGTCGCCGGCGTAGGCGCGGGCCTGGCGCAGCCATTTGCTTTCGCGGCCGGCGGGCCAGGTGTCGCGGTCGAAGAGGAATTTGACCCGGTAGCGCCCTTGCATGTCGATTTCGGTGTACAGGGGGTTGCTCTGGGGGTGGGTGATGCGTGCCGGCAGGGTGCCGGCGATCTGTGGTTTGGGTGGGACCTCTGGGCGAAAGCACAGGCGCAAGGCGTAGGGCATGGCCTCGAAATCGCAGGTCAGGCTGCGGTCGCGGGCGGCGCGGGTGGTGATTTTTGTGATCACCACGCGGGGGGTAAAGGCCTTGGGGGCGTCGCCGCTGATGGTCAGGACCTGACCCGGGGCCAGGGTGGCGCTGCTGCTGGTGCCGCTGAGGTGGGTCTGGTTGTTGAGGTAGCGTTCGTGGCGCAGACGCGCGTAGAAAAAGCCGCTTTCGCTTTGCAGGTCTTCGTCGCGCAGGTGGGACTTGCCGAGCACGCGGTAGGGTTCGGCGTAGTGGTAGGCGTCGCCGTAGGTGTTGTCGGCGACGCCGCGGGTCGTGGCCACGCCGTGGGTGGCGGGCTCGCCGAGGGTCTGGTCGACCTCGCCGTCGAGGTAGGCGCGGCTGTCCTCGGGGTGATAGGCGCGTACGCTGACGTGCTGTTCTACCACCCGGTGACGGGTTTTCAGGGCCCAGACGCTGTCCTGCTCGCTGTTGCTGAAGCCCGAGGGCGAGCGCAGCGGCAGCTCGACGTCGAACTGGTAGCAGCGCTGGTCGTCGCAGAACTCGACGACGTCGAAGGCGAGCTCTTCGTGCTGGATGCAGAGGAACCAGATGCCGACGTCGGCCAGCAGGCGGCTGATGAAGGCCAGGTCGCTTTCCTGGTACTGCATCACCTGCTCGCGCTGCGGGTACTCGCGCTTGAGGTTGAAGCGAAAGTGCCCGGTGTCCAGACCGTGGCGGTCGCGCAGAATGCTTTTGACGATGTCTGGCACGGACTGGTGCTGATAGATCCGCGTTTGCTGGCCGCGACCGAGCAGGGCCAGGCGCGGTTGCAGGGTGACTTCGTAGCGGGCTTCGTCGATTGAGCCGGACAGGCGCTGGCAGGCGGTGATGCGACCGTACAGCGTGCGCAGCGGCATTATCGGCCTGGGCACTTCCCAGTCGAACACGGGCACGTTGGACGGTGCGTCGTACAGGCTGAACTCGGCGTACTGGCCGATGAATTTTTCCGCGCCGATGTCGAGGTCGCTGGCGGTGAATTCGATGCGGTAAAGGTACGGTTGGCTCAGGTACTCATGGCCCTCGAAGGTGAGGACGTCGAGGTGGGTGTCGAGGCCATCGATCTGTAGTTTGTGGCGGCGGTGGTCGAAGAAGGTGCGCAGTGCGTTGGACAAAATCAGGCCTCCCTTGGCTTTTGAAGCGGACGGGGAGGCTTCGTTGCCACCCTCGTTCAAACGCTCGGCAGCTTTCAGGAAGGTAAAAAAGGTTGATATAGGACGTTTCTAATAAGCGTGTAGGGTGCTTCCGAATAATGCAGCAGGCCACGACGCCCTAAGAATCTACCTACAACAGCAAAAGAATCCTCGGCATCTCGACACCGACCATGAATGAGTCTTTCTGACCAGGACTCCACCTGACGACCGGCAGCAAAAACCATTTGCCACAAAATATTACATACGTCATATTACAGCCGTCATAATTAACCGCCGCCCTGACAGGTATCCCTCCATGACCAGCATGTCCACCGTAGAACCCGATCTGGACACCCCGGTGAAACCGGCAAAACCTCCCCTGCTCAAACGCCTGCTGTTGCCAACCGTGGGCATCGCAGCACTGGTGCTGGCTGGTGTGTATGGCGCGCACTGGTGGAGCACCGGGCGTTTTATCGAGGAAACCGATGACGCCTACATCGGCGGCGATGTGACGGTGATCGGGCCGAAAGTGGCGGGTTATATCGACGAAGTGCTGGTGGCCGACAACCAGCAGGTCAAGGCCGGCGACGTGCTGATCCGTCTCGATTCGCGCGACTACCGCGCCAACCTGGCCAAGGCCGAAGGCGCAGTGGCCGCCCAGGAGGCCTTGCTGGCCAACCTCGACGCCACCGAACAACTGCAACAGGCCGTCATCGGCCAGGCCCTTGCCAGCATCGACGCCGCGGGTGCCGAAACCGCCCGTTCGCGGGATGACGATGCCCGCTACAAGAAACTGGTGATCACCAACGCTGTCTCGGTGGAAAGCGCCCAGCGCGCCAACACCACGTTCAAGACGGCCCAGGCCCAAAGCAACCGCGCCCAGGCTGAATTGCTGGCCGCACAGCGCCAGTTGAATGTGATCGACACCCAGAAACAACAAGCCCGGGCCGCCTTGATCCAGGCCAGGGCCGAACGCGATCTGGCGCAATTGAATGTCGGCTACACCGAACTGAAGGCACCGGTCGACGGTGTGATCGGCAATCGCCGGGCCCGGGTCGGCGCCTATGCCCAGGCCGGCTCGCAATTGCTCTCGGTGGTGCCGACCAGCGGTCTGTGGGTCGATGCCAACTTCAAGGAAGACCAACTGGCCCACATGGTGCCGGGGCAACGGGTGGTGATCCATGCCGACGTGCTGTCGGGCCAGGAATTCCACGGTCACCTGGACAGCCTCGCCCCCGCCAGCGGTTCGCAATTCAGTGTGTTGCCACCGGAAAACGCCACCGGCAACTTCACCAAGATCGTGCAGCGGGTGCCGGTGCGGATCCACCTCGACCCGGCCGACAGTGTGCTCGGCCATCTGCGTCCGGGGTTATCGGTCACCGCTGAAGTGGACACGCGCAAGGAGCCTGAAGCGCCAGCCGTGGCCAGCGCGCCATGAGCCGCGCCCTCGCCGCCCCGGCGCAACCGTTCAATGCCGCGAACATGGCCACGGCGACCAAGGTCTTCGCCTTTGCCAGCATGTGCATCGGCATGTTCATTGCGCTGCTGGATATCCAGATTGTCTCGGCTTCGTTGCGTGACATCGGCGGCGGGCTCTCCGCCGGCACCGACGAAACCGCGTGGGTGCAAACCAGTTACCTGATCGCCGAAATCATCGTGATCCCCCTGTCGGGCTGGCTGTCCCGGGTGTTCTCGACGCGCTGGCTGTTCTGCGCATCGGCGGTGGGTTTCACCCTGACCAGCCTGCTGTGCGGCGTGGCCTGGAACATCCAGAGCATGATTGCCTTCCGCGCCCTGCAAGGGTTTCTGGGCGGCTCGATGATTCCGCTCGTGTTCACCACGGCCTTCGTGTTCTTCACCGGCAAACAACGGGTGATCGCCGCCGCGACCATCGGCGCGGTGGCCTCATTGGCACCGACCCTGGGACCGGTGATCGGTGGCTGGATCACCGACATATCGTCCTGGCACTGGCTGTTCTACATCAACCTGGTCCCCGGCATCTTTGTCGCCGTGGCCGTGCCGATGCTGGTGAAAATCGACCAGCCGGAACTGTCGCTGCTCAAAGGCGCGGATTACCTGAGCATGGTGTTTCTGGCGCTGTTCCTCGGCTGCCTGGAATACACCCTGGAAGAAGGCCCGCGCTGGAACTGGTTCAGCGACCGCACGATCCTGACCACCGCGTGGATCAGCGGCCTCGCCGGGCTGGCGTTCATCAGCCGGACCTTGCACGTGGCCAATCCGATAGTCGATCTGCGCGCCTTGAAGGATCGCAACTTTGCCCTCGGCTGTTTCTTCTCGTTCGTCACCGGTATCGGCCTGTTCGCCACCATTTACCTGACGCCGCTGTTTCTCGGCCGGGTGCGTGGCTACGGAGCACTGGACATTGGTCTGGCGGTTTTCTCCACCGGGGTGTTCCAGATCATGGCGATTCCGCTGTATGCCTTTCTGGCCAATCGCGTCGATCTGCGCTGGATCATGATGACCGGCCTTGGACTGTTCGCCTTGTCGATGTGGGATTTCAGCCCGATCACCCATGACTGGGGGGCCAAGGAGTTGATGCTGCCGCAAGCCCTGCGCGGGATTGCCCAGCAATTGGCAGTGCCGCCAACGGTGACCTTGACCCTAGGCGGCCTGGCGCCGGCACGGCTCAAGCATGCGTCGGGGTTGTTCAATCTGATGCGCAACCTGGGCGGCGCTATCGGCATTGCCGCCTGCGCGACCATCCTCAACGACCGCACCAACCTGCATTTCACCCGGCTGGCGGAGAATCTCAACAGCACCAACGAGGCCCTCAACCAATGGCTGTCCCAGGTCGGCAACAACTTCGCCGCCCTCGGCCAAGGCGTTGACACCGGGGTCACCGCCAGCCTGCATCAGCTTTGGTTACTGACCTACCGCGAAGCCCAGACGCAAACCTATGGCGACGCATTCCTGATGATCATGGTCTGCTTCATTATCGCCACGGCGATGGTGCCCCTGATGCGCAAGGTGCAACCACCGGCCGCACCGAGTGCCGATGCTCATTGATGCTTGTGCAGGTCAGGCCTGAGGCATTTTGCGAAAGCCGATCGCCAGGCGGTTCCAGGCGTTGATGGTGGTGATGGCGACGGTCAGGTCGACCATTTCCTTGGCATCGAACTGGGCGGTAGCCAGTTCATAGTCTTCGTCCGGGGCATGGGTCTGGCTGATCAGGGTCAGGGATTCGGTCCAGGCCAGTGCGGCGCGTTCACGCTCGGTGAAGAACGGCGTTTCGCGCCAGGCCGACAGTGTCGCCAGGCGACGCTCGGACTCACCACCCTTGCGTGCATCGGCGCTGTGCATGTCCAGACAGAAGGCGCAGCCGTTGATTTGCGAGGTGCGCAGCTTGACCAGTTCGATCAGGTTTTTTTCCAGCGGCAGCTTCGACACCGCTGTTTCCAGGGCGATCATCGCCTTGAGGGCATCAGGGGAAGCGGTGTAGAAATCGATACGGGTTTTCATGGCGTGCTCCAGGGCAAGTGGGTGTGTCACTACGTTAGTCCCACGACCGGTCTGCACAAATAGCCAATCCTTCAGAAGTCGAGGAGGCCATTCAAACCCGATTGCGCAACCACTGCAAAAAGCCCTTTTTCGCCTCCGCCACCGGCAGGTCCTGAGTGAGGGTTTTTGCCTTGTGCAGCCGGTAATCGAGCAAGGTTTTCATTGCATCGCTGATGTCGTGACGGGCATCCAGGCATGGCTTGAGGTATGACTTTTCGATGCGGTACAGGCCACAGAAGGTCTTGGCGGTAAACTGCGCAGGCAGCGCGCTGTCGGTCAGAATACCCGCCTCGCCGATCACCTCCCCTGGCCCCATGCGGCCGGATTCTAATGGTGCTCCGTGGCGCATCAGCGTCACCGAGACCACGCCGGACTCAATGATGTACAAGTGATCGCTGATCTCCCCCGCTTCCAGGATCGCCTCCCCGGCGCGGAAGGTTTGCAAGGTCATGTTCTGGCTGAACGTGTCTTTCTCTTCCTGACGCAAAGTGGAAAAAATCGGCGAGCTGTCGAGCAATGCCCGCGGCCGTGTCAAGTTGACCGGTGGATTGGGCTCCACGCTCGACAACAAATTGACCCCGGACGCCTGCAAGTGCCGGTAGGCCAGGTCGTATAGCTGATTGCGCGCTGAACGTTTCTCATCCATCGACGCGACAAAGCCGCTGATTTCGTAGACCGCTCCGGTGTTGCTGGCGTTTTTCAGGCCGACGCTTGGCGACGGGGTATCCAGAAGCGCACGGCAACCCTGCATGGCCCGCTCCAGGGCTTCGATCACCGTGTTCGGCCGCGCGTGGGGGCTCACTTCCAACGAAACGGAGATGCCGAACATATCGCTCGGCCGACTGAAATTGATGATCTTGGCCTTGGCTGCCAGGGAGTTGGGTATGACCGCCATGCAACCCTGGGAGGTCTGCAGGCGCGTGGCACGCCAGTCGATGTCGGTGACCCGGCCCTCCATGCCATCGATGGAGATGTAGTCATCCAGTTGATAGGGTTTGGTGGTATTCAGGACGATTCCGGAGAACACATCGCTGAGGGTACTTTGCAAGGCCAGGCCTACGATGATCGCCAACGCACCGGACGTCGCCAGCACGCCCTTGACCGGCAGATCCAGTACATAGGCCAGGGCGGCAATGACCGCGATCAGGAAAATCACCGCACCGAGCAAGTCCTGAAGCAATCGCCCGGTATGACCGACCCGTTGCATCATCACCGCGCCGATCAGCACGGTCAGGGTCCGCGCACCGAACAACCACCAGCCGATCTGCAAGCCGGTGGCCGCCAGGTGCAGCGGCACGTTGTCGGCCCAGGGCGGCGGCTCCATCGGGTTCAGGCCTTCGTTGAACAGCAGGAGACTGAACAACGAAAAAATAACCACCCGTACCAACAGCCGCCAGGCGCTGCCAACGGCACTGAGCAAGTACCACAACCCAAGATCGATCAGGATCAGCGCCATCGCGCAAATCAACGGGTGTTCGGTGAGCAATGACAGCATCAAGCAACTCCAGCCAGGGTCAATAACGCGAAGATCGCATGGATTGGCCATAGTGTAGGAGCAATTGATTTGGCAGGAGGAACACGTCAGGCAGGACACCCAAAAAACCTGTGGGAGCGAGCTTGCTCGCGATGGCGGCAAAACAGTCACTGATGTTCTGACTGTCAGGTCGCTATCGCGAGCAAGCTCGCTCCCACAGGGGGGGGGATGCGTGATGCCGAAGTTACTTGCTATTGGCCAGCGAGCTGTAGCTGGTCATCAGGTTGCGGTAATCCGGAATATGGTTGGAGAACAGCGTGCCCAACCCTTCGATATCGTTGCGCCAGTCGCGGTGCAGTTCACAGGCCAGGCCGAACCAGGTCATCAGTTGCGCGCCCTGAGCGGTCATACGGTTCCACGCCGATTCGCGGGTCAGTTCGTTGAAGGTGCCGGACGCGTCGGTGACCACGAACACGTCAAAACCTTCGGCCAGTGCCGAAAGCGCCGGGAACGCCACGCACACTTCGGTTACCACACCGGCGATGATCAGTTGTTTCTTGCCGGTGGCCTTGA
The DNA here is from genome assembly GCF_019956275.1 of Pseudomonas sp. GL-RE-26. NCBI lineage: Bacteria > Pseudomonadati > Pseudomonadota > Gammaproteobacteria > Pseudomonadales > Pseudomonadaceae > Pseudomonas > Pseudomonas sp. GL-RE-26. The sequence continues at coordinate 109,936 of NZ_JAHBDI010000022.1, read as the reverse complement.
TCGCCTTGACGAAATCTTCGTTGTCCCAGGCGTTGATCTGCCCCGGGCGAGCGATGTACGGCGCGTCCGGAAAAAGTGCCTTGAGTTCGGGCACCAGCGGTCCGTTGGGACCGGTTTCGAAACTGGTGGTGAGGATGGTCGGCAGCTTGAAGTACTTGGCCAGGTCGGCCAGGGCCAGCACGTTGTTCTTGAAGCGATCCGGGTCGATGTCGCGTACCAGTGACAGCAGGCCCGCCTGATGATCAACCATCAGAACCGCGGCGTTGTCCTTGTCCAGACGTTTGTAGGAAGTAGTCATTGCAGTAGTCCTCGCATGTTATCGATGCCGAATGAAAATCGGCGTGGGGTCACCGGTCAGCGCTGGGAGTCCAGCGCCTCGTGTTCGTTCGCCACTTGCTGGGCCTTGAGGTAACTCTCGATCAGCAATTGATAATGCGGCATGGCCTGGGCGTAGACAGCGGCCCACTGCTCGGCATCCGGACGGTTCCACGAGCCTTGCAGCTCAGAAAGCGTAGCCATGATGTCGATCGGTACCACCCCGGCCTGGGCCAGACGGGCAACGGTCAGATCAGTGGCCAGTTTCGAGTGGTTGCCGGAGGCGTCGACCACGGCAAACACCTTGTAGCCTTCATTCACAGCGGCGATGGACGGGAACGCCAGGCACACGCTGGTCAGGGTGCCGGCGATCACCAGGGTTTTCTTGCCGGTGGCCTTGACCGCCGCGTGAAACTCCGCGTTATCCCAGGCGTTGATTTCACCTTTGCGCGCCACGTACTGCGCATGGGGTGCGGCCTCGTGGATTTCCGGAATCAACGGCCCGTTCGGCCCCTGGGGAACGGAAGCGGTGGTGATCACCGGCATCTTCAGCAGGGTCGCGGCCTTGGCCAGGGCAATGACGTTGGCGCGCAGTTGGGGCACGTCCATGTCCTTGACGATCTGGAACAGTCCGCTCTGGTGATCGATCAACAGCATCGCGCTGTCATTGGGGTCGATGGTCGGTTTCTGGCCGTTGAAGTTGGCCGCGTAGACAGTGTTCATGTGCGTTTCCTCTTTCTTTTGGGCAACAGCCATCCCTGGCCTGAAAACCGGCCTACTCATCCTGTGTAGAGTCGGGTGTTGAAGCGCTGCGAATTAAGCGTGCATCCGGCCGAACTGGCCGGACTGGAAGTCGGCGAAGGCCTGGTGGATTTCTTGCTCGGTGTTCATTACGAACGGCCCATGACCGACGATCGGCTCGTCGATCGGCTCGCCGCTGAGCAACAGCACCACCGCGTCTTCGCTGGCTTCGAGGGTCAATTGATCGCCCTTGCGGTCGAACAGGGCCAGTTGCCCCTGGCGCACCGATTCCAGGCCGTTGACCTGAACCGTGCCGCGCAGCACCACCAGTGCGGTGTTGCGCCCTTCATGCAGATCCAGGGTGAGCAACTTGCCGGCATTCAAACGAATGTCCCACACGTCGACCGGGGTGAAGGTGCGTGCCGCGCCCTTGTGGCCGTCGAACTCACCGGCGATCAGGCGCAGGCTGCCGGCGTTGTCCTTCAAGGCGATGCTCGGGATGTCACGGTCGAGAATCGTCTGGTAGCCGGGGTCGGCCATTTTGTCCCTGGCCGGCAGGTTGACCCACAGTTGCACCATCTCCAGGGTGCCACCGCTCTTGGCGAAACCTTCGGAGTGAAACTCTTCATGCAGGATCCCCGAGGCCGCGGTCATCCATTGCACATCGCCGGGGCCGATCTTGCCGCCGCTGCCGGTGGAGTCCCGGTGCTCCAGCTCGCCCTTGTAAACGATAGTCACGGTTTCGAAGCCACGATGAGGATGCTGACCAACGCCCCGTCGCTCGCCGGTCGGGGTGAACTCAGCGGGGCCGGCGTGATCCAGCAACAGGAACGGGCTGATGTGCTTGCCCAGGTTGTCGTAGGAAAACAGCGTGCGAACCGGAAAACCGTCGCCAACCCAATGGGTCCGTGGACTGGTGTAGATACCGATGATGTTTTTCATGGTGTCTCCTGATGAGGTGAGTGAAGCCATGGACAAAGCTTAAAACCGTGACCATTGCTGCGCTAGACTGCAAAAATCAGCTTTAGCGTTCTATTTGGAGAACGATGGTGGAAGACCTCAACACCCTCTACTACTTCACCCAGGTGGTGGAGCATCACGGTTTCGCCGCGGCCGGCCGGGCACTGGACATGCCCAAGTCCAAGCTCAGCCGACGCATTGCCGAACTCGAAGAACGCCTCGGTGTGCGCCTGCTGCACCGCACCAGCCGGCACTGTTCATTGACGGAAATCGGCCAGGCCTATTACCAGCGCTGCCTGGCCATGCGGGTGGAGGCGGAAAGCGCCGCCGAACTGATCGAGCGCAACCGCTCTGAGCCCCAGGGCCTGGTGCGTGTCAGTTGCCCGACGGCGCTGCTCAATTCCTGGGTCGGGCCGATGCTGACCCGCTACATGCTCAAGTTCCCCTTGGTGGAATTGTTCATCGAGAGCACTAACCGCCGGGTCGACCTGATTCACGAAGGCTTCGACATTGCCCTGCGGGTACGTTTTCCGCCGCTGGAGAACACCGACATGGTGATGAAGGTGCTGGGCAACAGCACCCAGAGCGTGGTTGGCAGCCCGATCTTTTTATCTCGCCTGTCGACACCGGCCTCCCCGGCCGACCTCAGCGGCTTGCCGAGCCTGCACTGGGGCGCGGCACAGCGCGAATATCAGTGGGAACTGTTCGGTGCCGATGGCAGCACCGCGATGATCCGGCATGCCCCGCGCATGGTCACCGACGACCTGTTGGCCTTGCGCCATGCGGCGCTCGCCGGGATCGGCATCGTGCACCTGCCCAGTGTGGTGGTGCGCGATGAAATCGCTACCGGGCAACTGGTGGAACTGGTACCGGGCTGGGCACCGAAGAGCGGTGTCATCCACGCGATCTTCCCCTCACGCCGAGGCTTGCTGCCTTCGGTGCGCACGTTGATCGATTTTCTCGGGGAGGAATTCAGTCGTAGTGATATTGCCTGAGGGCGGGGTAAGGCTTTGGACCGAGTGATGGCTATCGCGAGCAGGCTCGCTCCTACAGGGGGAACGCATTCCAAATGTGGGAGCGAGCCTGCTCGCGATGGCGTCAGACCAGACACCATCAACACATCTTCCTACCCCGATTCTTGACTTGCGGTAAACATTGCTTTGCCGATCCAGCGGTTTTTCTCACGGATGCAGGCGCGGATACTGCCGCCCATTCCCAATGCAACCATGGCCTTGATCGCAACGCTGGATCGCGGCCACCGCTTGACCAGCCCGAAAGGCATCGCACCGAACTGGGATTGAGTCTCAGTCCTGCTCCAGACGCTGGTCCAGGCGGGCCATGGCTTGCTGCAACTGGTCGACGGCTTCGTTGATCATTGCTGCGCGGCCGTCATTGCACGCCTGCTCCAGTTGTTCGCAACACTCGACCAGGGCGAGCGCTCGCACCATCAGCGCCCCGCCTTTGATCCGGTGTGCCAGTTCCTGTAAGCCCGGGCGATTGCCGCCAGCGTGCAAGGCGAGCAAATGCACGCGATCCTCGCGGTTGCTCAGCGCCAGATCGTGCAACAGTTGATCGATCAGCTCACGGTCCGCATCCGCATAACGCTCCAACCCGCTCAAATCGAACTCGGCGATGCCAGGATCGTCGATTGCCGTTGAGGGTGCGTTGGAAAACCGCTGGGCCAGCCACGCCTGCAAATCCACCAGGCGAATGGGTTTGAACAGGCAATCGTCCATGCCCGCCGCCTGACATCGAGCCTTCTCCTCGGCCTGTGCATTGGCGGTAAAGCCCAGAATCAGCGTCGACGACAGCCCCTGCACCCGCTCTTGCTCACGTATCGCACCCGCCAATTCATAACCACTGAGCTGCGGCATGTTGCAGTCGGTGATGACCAGATCGAACCCTTGCCCGCGCCACTGTTCAAGCCCCTGCGCCCCGTCTTCGGCCAGCACCACGCGATGGCCCAGGTAGCTCAGCTGTCGAGAGAGCAACAGGCGATTGGCCGGATAATCGTCGACCACCAGAATCGACAACGCCCGGGTCGTGAGCTGCGCCGGATCCAGGGGCTTGCCCCCCACGGGTAACGCTTGCAGGGCAGGCAGCACCAGGCTGACGTCCACCCGCGTGCCGCGCCCAAGCTCACTGTCGAGATGCAACTGCCCGCCCATCATTTCGCACAGGGTACGACTGATCACCAGGCCCAGGCCGGAACCTTGCCGGGCACTCTGCTGGCTATTGCCCGCCTGTACGAACGGGCGGAACAGGCGTTGCTGGTCGAAAGCGCTGATACCGATGCCGCTGTCTTCGATGCGTACGCTGATGGCGAGGTGCGCCGGGGCTTGAGGTCGCACCCGCAACGTCAGGCTCACCTGGCCTTCCCGGGTGAACTTGATCGCGTTGCTCAGCAGATTGGACAGCACCTGTTTGAAGCGCGTCGGGTCGAGCATCACATCGCAGTCACTGTGTTCGTCGAGTTCGACCCGCCACTGCAGAGTCTTCTGCACCGCCAGCCCTTCGAAAACCCGGCAGACCGACGTCACCAGCGCGTGCAGATTGACCCGTTCCGGCGCCAGCGACAAATGCCCGGATTCGATCCGCGCGACGTCCAGAATATCGCCGATCAAATCCAGTAACTGTTGCCCGGCATCGGACGCCACCTCGATGGCGGCGCGGTCGGTCTCCCCTTCATCGGCCCGTTTCAGTGCCAGTTCGAGCATGCCAATCAAGGCGTTCATCGGCGTGCGGATTTCATGGCTCATGGTGGCCAGGAAAGTAGTCTTGGCCCGGTTGGCCTCGTCCGCCGCGTCTTTGGCTTCCTGCAATTGCCCGAGCAATTGCTGACGCTGGCGAATCTGCCGCCGCTGCCAGACGATCCCGACCAACGCGAGCAACAGCAAGACGCCTGCCACCGCAAATGCCTGCACGATTGCCTGGCGGTGTCGCAACCAGTAACTCTGTTCGACCATCGAGTCGTAGCGCCAGGGCTGGGTCAGCTCGTCAATTTCTTCGGGAGGGATGCTCAACAGCGCCTTGTCCAGGATCGAATGCAGCTCGGTGGCCTCGCGACCGGTCGCCAGGGTGCTTCGTGCAGGGTCGGTGCCCACGGTGCTGGTCACTTGCAGGCGATCGCGATACTGCCGGGAAATCAGGTAACGGGCGCTGATCAAGGAGTTGATGCCGCCCTGGGTCTTGCCCTGGTCGACCATTTCCATGGCATCCGTCGACAGGGGCGCATCCACCAGCTGGATCAGCGGGTAATGCTGGCGAAGGTACTCGCCGACAATGTTGCCCCGGGTCAGCGCCAGCGTCCTTCCCGCCATGTCATCCAGCGTCCTGGGGCCATCCGTGTCCACGCGGGTCACCAGCACCGAAGGGCTGCTCAGGAACGACCGGGTGAACAGCAATTCATCCTCACGCTGGGAACTGAGGCCGATACCGGCCAGTACATCGATCTGCCCGCTCTTGATGGCGGTCATCATCTCGGCCACCGACTTCATGCCCTGGATGTCAAATTGCAGTCCGGTGCGCAAACTGATTTTCGCCAGTACATCGATGCCGATACCGCGAAACTTGCCTTCGCTGTCGACAAATGAAATCGGCGGGATATTTTCGTTGATCGCGACCTTCACCCGCGGGTGGCGTTCGAGCCAGTGTTGTTCGGCCACGCTCAATTGCAATGACTGGGTGCCGGGGATAGACACCCCGTTCGCCCCCCAGCGACGCAGGATGTTCATTTGTTCATTGGTGGTGATGGCCGCCAGCGCCTTGTTGACGATGCGCAACAGCGAATCGTTGTCGCGGGCCATCGCAAAGGCAAAACGCCCGGACTCCATGGGCGAGAAGTCCGTCAGGTGCACGTTGTTCAGGTAATTCTTGCTGATCAGGTAATGGGCATTGATCGCATCGCCCAGATAGACATCGGCCTGGCCGAAAGCCACGGCGCCCATCGCCGCCAGTGTCGAGGGAAACAGCTGGACCTGCGCTTTGGAGTAGAACTGTTGCACGCTGTATTCGGGCAAGTAGTGATACAGCATCACCAGCCGTTTGCCGGCCAGTGTCGGGTCGAGCACCGGCGGGAAATCGGTGCGGGTGACCAGCACCGGTTGATCGACCGCGTAGGCGCTGGACATCTGTAGCTGCGGATCTTCGGCTTCAAACCGATTGGCCGTTCCCAGCAGGTCCGCCTGCCCTTCCTTGATGGCCAGCACCGCGTCGGCCCGCGACGGATAACGTCGGACCTCGATGACGACGTTCAACAATTGTTCGAGCAAGCCGGCGTAATCGGCTGTCACGCCTTCGAATACCTTGCCCGCCGTGTTGAACTCGAAGGGGGGATAGTCCGGCGCCGAGACTGCCAGCACCAATCGGCCCTTTTGCTGTAGCCAGCGCGACTCGGTTTGCGAGAACCTGACGCTCAGGCCTTCGACGCTCGAGCGCCCCAACAGGGTCAACGACTGTTGTGCACAGACCGTCGATGCCCAGAGAAGAAGGCCGATCAGCACCCCACCCGCCAGTCGTCGGAGTGCGTTCATTCAGATCAGATGATTGCGCAGGGCGAAATCCCTCAAGTGCACCGACGAGCTCACGTTGAGCTTGAGGGTAAGTCGGGTCTTGTAGGTGCTGACGGTCTTGTAGCTCAGGTGCATGATCTCGGCGATTTCCAGGTTTTTCGAACCCCGGGCCAGGTACTGCAGAATGGTCAACTCACGATTGGAGAGCCTGTCGATCAACTGCTTTTCACTACGTTGCAACTCCCCCATCGACACGGAGCTCGAGGGAATCTGGGCGAAATAGGTGTAGCCCGCCATCACGGAATTCACCGCCGCCTTCAGGTCATCCAGGTCCTTGCTCTTGGAAACGTAGGCAACAGCCCCGGCACGCATGCAGCGGTCCTGATAGAACTGGGCCTCCAGTGAAGTGAACACCACCACGCGACATCGCGTGTTTTCGGCCTTGATACGGTCCATCACCTCAAGCCCCGCCACACCGGGAAGACCCAGGTCAAGCAGCACGACATCCGGTTGATGCTCCCGGATCAACGCCAGGACCTCATCGCCACGGGAGGCCTCGTAAACCTGCTTGAACCCTTCGCCCTTGAGTACGAGTTTGATCATGGAGCGAACCACCGGATGATCTTCCACAATCAGTGCTGACTTCATGACAACTCCCGTGCAAAACAACACGATCGGGCAAAAAATGCCCTCCAGGCACCGCAGCGGTTGGGCACAACGCTGCGCATAGACTTTTGCATGGAAGGCTGGAAAGTACTACCTGACAGAAATGACAGTTCCGACGAACGGCAGGCGCCGATCGACGGCGCTCATCAGCTGCGTAATGGACGCCAGGTCAGGCAGGGCGGCCTGGCTGACCTGGACGTTACCCACGACTGACGGCAACGGCGTCTGCTGTTCATTGAAGATAAAGGCGTAATGAACCTGCGGGTTGTCGGCAAAGAAATTCAACAGGTCCAGCCCTTCGTTGGCCATCGCTCCATTGATGAGCACCAGGTCCAGAGGCTCGCAACCGTACTCCACCAGTGGAAGGAGCTCTTCGAGGCTCTGCACCGGTGCCACGCGAAAGTAGCCGAGCTGATTGAACAGCCGCTCGATCCGCAGGCGGTTGAAGTGCTGCGCATCGGCGATCAGGATGCGCAAGGATTTGTTCGGCATGGTGACCTCCAAAAGGATGTCGGTTTCAAGAGGTCGCAAAGCCTACGGAAGACCTTCCTAGGTTTATGTAGGAATATTCCTAAATAAATGCCGGTTAATCTGACTTTACTCCGTGGTACTCGGACTCCAGAACGCCTGCACCACCAGGGTCGAGGTCGAAATCCGTGCCACCAGCGCATCCAGTTCATCACCATCGACCGAAGTAGTGGCCAGGGTGGCTTCGATTTCAATTTCATCCGTGCCGAAAGCGTGCACATCGACATCGCTGGCCGGATAGTTGCTGCGTTCCAGTTCGGCTTCGAGCAAGGCCAGCACGCTTTTCTGCTGCGTGCGTCGGGCAATGACATAGACGATGTTGGTGACTTCCGCCGAAATCACATCCAGCGGCTGACGGTTGATGTTGTTGACGATCGGCCGCAGCAGCGTGTTTGCCGCCAGCACGAACAAGGTACCAAGTAGCGCCTCGGCCAGCAGGTCGGCACCGGCGCAGGCACCGACTGCCGCCGAGGTCCACAGCGTGGCGGCGGTATTGAGGCCGCGCACATTGCCCTCTTCGCGCATGATCACCCCGGCACCGAGAAAGCCGATGCCGGAAACCACGTATGCTACGACCCGCACGGCGCCTTCGGCACCGGCGAGCCGGTTGGCCATGTCGACGAAAATCGCCGCGCCCACCGCCACCAGCACATTGGTGCGCAGGCCGGCGGTGCGCTGCCGGTACTGGCGCTCGAAACCGATCAGGCCACCGAGGATGAAGGCCGCGCTGAGGCTGACCAGGGTGTCGAGCAGGGAGCTCAGGTTGAGGTTGTTGATGGCTTGCATATGAAACTCCTGGAAAAACACACAACCCTTGTGGCGAGGGAGCTTGCTCCCGCTGGGCAGCGAAGCGGCCCCAAAACCTGACAATGCGGTCCCTCCAGCAAACCTCGCTCGCCGGTTTTGCGACTGCTACGCAGTCGACCGGGAGCAAGCTCCCTCGCCACAAAGATCATGCTGGCGGCTTTATTGCCAGCCAAACCGGCGAATGTAGAACCCCTTCACCGCCTGGGTCAGCGCCATGTACGCCAGCAGGATCACCGGCAGGAACACGAAGTACAGCGACGGCAACGCCTGCAATTTGAAGTAATGGGCCAGCGGTCCCATCGGCAGGAAAATCCCCACGGCCATGATCAGTCCCGTCATCACCAGCAACGGCATGGCCGCGCGGCTTTGCAGGAACGGGATCTTCGGCGTGCGGATCATGTGCACGATCAGGGTCTGGGTCAGCAGCCCGACCACGAACCAGCCGGACTGAAACAGGGTCTGGTGATCCGGAGTGTTGGCATCGAACACGTACCACATCAAGGCGAACGTGGTGATGTCGAAGATCGAACTGATCGGTCCGAAAAACAGCATGAAGCGCCCGACATCCGCCGGCTGCCAGCGCTGCGGTTGCTTGAGCATTTCGTCATCGACGTTATCGAACGGGATGGCAATCTGCGAAATGTCATAGAGCAGGTTCTGCACCAGCAGGTGCATCGGCAGCATCGGCAGGAACGGGATGAACGCACTGGCCACCAGCACCGAGAACACGTTGCCGAAGTTCGAACTGGCGGTCATCTTGATGTACTTGAGCATGTTGGCGAAGGTCCGGCGCCCTTCCAGTACGCCCTCCTCCAGCACCATCAGGCTCTTTTCCAGCAGGATGATATCGGCCGCTTCCTTGGCGATGTCCACGGCGCTGTCCACCGAAATACCGATGTCGGCGGTGCGCAGGGCCGGGGCGTCGTTGATACCGTCGCCCATGAAACCGACCACATGGCCGTTGCCCTTGAGCAGACGGACGATGCGCTCCTTGTGCGAGGGAGTCAGTTTGGCGAAGACGTTGGTGGTCTCCACCGCCTTCGCCAGCTCGGCATCGCTCATGCGTTCGATGTCGTTGCCCATCAGCAGGCCTTGCTGTTCCAGGCCGACTTCGCGGCAGATTTTCGCCGTCACCAGTTCGTTGTCGCCGGTCAGCACTTTCACCGCCACGCCATGGGCGGCCAGAGCCTTGAGGGCGGGCGCGGTGCTTTCTTTCGGCGGATCGAGAAAGGCTACGTAACCGATCAGCGTCAGTGCCTGTTCATCGGCCAGGCTGTAGGTGTCGCGGCCTTCGACCATTGGCCGTGCCGCCACCGCAACCACCCGCAGGCCTTCGGCGTTGAACGTGGCCGTGACCTGGCGGATGCGCGCCAGCAGTTCTTCGGTCAGGGCTTCATCGACTTCGCCATGGCGCACCCGCGAGCACACCGCCAGCACTTCTTCCACCGCGCCCTTGCAGATCAGCAGGTGCGGTTGATCGCGCTCGGCGACCACCACCGACATGCGCCGGCGGGTGAAGTCGAACGGGATCTCGTCGACCTTGCGAAACGCCGTGCCGACTTTCAGCTCACGGTGGATCTCGACGTGTTCGAGCACCGCCACATCCAAAAGGTTTTTCAGGCCGGTCTGGTAGTAGCTGTTGAGGTAGGCCATTTCCAGCACGTCATCGGAGTCGTTGCCCCAGACGTCGACGTTGCGCGCCAGGAAGATCTTGTCCTGAGTCAGGGTGCCGGTCTTGTCGGTGCACAGCACGTCCATGGCGCCGAAGTTCTGGATGGCGTCGAGGCGTTTGACGATGACTTTCTTGCGCGACAGGAACACCGCGCCCTTGGCCAGGGTCGAAGTGACGATCATAGGCAGCATTTCCGGGGTCAGGCCCACGGCAATCGACAGCGCGAACAGCAACGCTTCGGTCCAGTCGCCCTTGGTGAAACCGTTGATGAACAACACCAGCGGCGCCATCACGAACATGAAGCGGATCAGCAGCCAGCTGACTTTGTTGACCCCGGTCTGGAACGAAGTCGGCGCCCGGTCAGTGGCGCCGACGCGCTGGGCCAGGGCACCGAAATAGGTGCTGTTGCCGGTGGTGAGAATCACCGCCATGGCCGTGCCGGACACCACGTTGGTGCCCATGAACAGAATGTTGTCCAGGTCCAGGGGGTTCTGCGTGTCGCGGTCCTGCTGGCGGGGAAACTTTTCCACCGGCATCGATTCGCCGGTCATGGCCGCCTGGCTGACGAACAGGTCCTTGGCGCTGAGCACCCGGCAATCGGCGGGAATCATGTCACCGGCAGACAGCACGATCAGGTCGCCCGGCACCAGTTGCCTGATCGGCAATTCGATACGCTGCGCGCCGCGGTCTTCGAGGTCGCGGCGCATCACCGTGGCGGTGTTGCTGACCATGGCCTTGAGGGCATCGGCAGCCTGGTTGGATTTGGTTTCCTGCCAGAAACGCAGAAAGGTCGAGAGCACCACCATGGAGAGAATCACAACGGCGGCTTTCATGTCTTCGGTCAGCCAGGAGATGACCGCCAGCAAGGTCAGCAGCAGGTTGAACGGATTCTTGTAGCAGTGCCACAGGTGCGTCCACCACGGCAGCGGCTGTTCGTGCTCGACTTCATTGAGGCCGAATTGTTCGCGCAGGGCATCGGCTTCGAACTCGCTCAAGCCGTCGGTGTGACTGCCCAGGGCGTCGAGCAATTGACCCGTATCGCTGCCGGCAGCAGCCACCAGGGTTTGCGCCAGGGTGGGCGGGACTTCACGGCTGACCGTGGTGTCAGTGAAGGTTTCCAGCAACGCCAGGCGACGAAAGTGCCGGGCGATGTGGCGGTTACGCAGGAAGCCTGCGAAGAGTTCCTTGAGGGTAAGTTTCATGGCTGGTGCCCCTTTGGTCAGCCGGGAAACCGTCGAGCAGGCAGGTCCACGCCTCTTCCGCCGGAACAACCGGCAAAGCAAGGCCTGGCACGCCGGTCACGAATGACAGGCGTGTCGATAGAGCGGCGGCACGACAAAAAAGTCGAAACCACGCACTGTTCAGCGTCGATGAGAGGGACGTCGGGACACGGCCAGGACTGGCCATGATCGGGATGCCGCTGCTCGCTTGTCGGCGAGACAACGGCACAGGAGACTGCGCGTTATCTTGCCGAGAAAATGCCGGTTACCGAGACCGGCCGACAACTGTCACTCGAACAAGTACCCACTGTGGGTCTCCGTAATGGATGAAAACGCGCGAAGCTTACGCCCCGATGTCTGGAGAGTAAACCCGTTACAAAACCTTGCAGGGGGAATCGCGGGGTTCTTCAGGAAGGGTTCAGGAATCAATATTTGCGGTGTTCTTTCAGGCCCCATCGCGAGCAGGCTCGCTCCTACAATGGACCTGTGTTCGCAGGACAAATGTAGGAGCGAGCCTGCTCGCGATGGCGGTCTGACAAGCGCCGATGAACTCAGCTAGCCGTCGCCAACAACAAATCCACCACCGACCGCCCCTGCCCGCGATGCTTGCCATGCTCATACAAGGAGCCTGCAATCTCATCGGCACGAATCGGCAGGATCGACAGCAAGGTGTCGCTCAGCCCATGGCTGGCCTGGCAAAAGCCCTGCATGTAGAGGCCGGCCTTGCAGCGTTCATCGGTGATCAGTTTGTAGTTGCGATCGACTTCGAAATCCCCCAGGTACTCTTCCAGCGGTGCCAACAGCTTGCGGTGCATCTGCCGCTCGTAACCGGTAGCCAGCACCACGGCGTCGTAGTGACGCACCGAGACTTCGCCGGTGGCGTTGTTGCGCAACACCAGTTCGATGCCCCGTTCGTTGGCGGTGACTTTTACGATGGTGGTCAGGGTGTGGAACGCATGACGGGCGATGCCCGAGACTTTCTGCCGGTAGAAGATGCCGTAGATGCGCTCGATCAGATCGATGTCCACCACCGAGTAGTTGGTGTTGTGGTACTCGTTCACCAGTCGCTCGCGCTCGCTGTCGGGCTGCTGGAACACCAGGTCGGTGAACTCCGGCGAAAACACTTCGTTGACGAAGGGGCTGTCGTCGGCCGGCTTGAGTGCCGAGCCGCGCAGGATCATGTCCACCTGCACCGACGGGAAGCTGTCGTTCAAATCGATGAAGGCCTCCGCCGCGCTCTGCCCGCCACCGATGATCGCAATGCTCATCGGCCGGTTGTCCACGCACGGCTGCCTGGCCATCTGCGCCAGGTACTGGGAGTGATGGAACACCCGGCCGTCATCCTTGAGCGCCTTGAACACTTCGGGAATGCGTGGCGTGCCACCGGCGCTGACCACCACCGAACGGGTGGTGCGCACCTGTTGATGCCCTGTCGCGTCGCGGGAAATCACCCGCAGCGCCTCGACCTGATGGTTGTGCAGCACCGGCTCGATGGTCAGCACTTCTTCGCCGTAGCGGCTTTGCGCGGTGAACTGCCCGGCGACCCAGCGCAGGTAGTCGTTGTACTCCATGCGGCACGGATAGAAGGTGCCCAGGTTGATGAAATCCACCAGGCGCCCGTGGACCTTGAGGTAATTGACGAACGAGTAAGGGCTGGTCGGATTGCGCAAGGTCACCAGGTCCTTGAGGAAGGAAATCTGCAACTCACTCTGGGTCACCAGTGTGTTGCCGTGCCAGCGGTAGTCGGCCTGCTTGTCGAGGAACAGCACATCCAGATTGCCCTGGCTCGCCCCGCGCTCTTGCAGCGCGATGGCCAGTGCCAGGTTCGACGGGCCGAAACCGACGCCGATCAGGTCGTGAACGAGGGGCGAAGCAATTGCCTGTGTCATTTCCAGTGTCCTCTGGATGTTCCCCTCAAAGGCGGGGCATTGAACCTAAGTGACCTGACCCACCAAGGGCCGCACAACAGGTCGTCTGTTGAGTAGGAACGAGGACCGTGAAAAAAAATTTAACCGCGCAGGATCACTGGGCGTCCCACTGTCGCATGCGTATACGGCAGTGCTTCATGGCGTTGACAATGTGCTTCTCGACCATTGCCCGGGAAATGCCCAGTTGCTCGGCAATCTGCGGATGGGACAGGCCTTCGATCTTGCGCAGCAGGAAACTCTCGCGGCACAACCTCGGCAACTCCGCCAGGGCACACTGGAGCATTTCCAGGCGCTGGCCATGATCGAGCACGTTTTGCGGCGAAGGGGTGAAATAGCGCTCCTCATTGTCGAGCACGTCCAGGGGTTCGGCCTGACGCAGGGAGTTGCGTCGATGGTCGTCGATAACCAGGTTGAGGGCGGTGCGATAAAGGAATGCCCGGGGCTGCTCGATCGGCGTATCACTGGAACGCTCCAGGACCCGCAGGTAAGCGTCATGCACCACATCTTCGGCCACCTGACGGTTGCCCAGCCTGGCGTTCAGGAAACACACCAGTTCGCGATAGTAGTTTTCCAACATGACTCCCGTCCGCACGGGGGTGCGGTTTCTGTCCTTGAGCCGGTTCGGCGACTGCTGAATCACACAGTGGCACGATAGTGGCAGTTCGAGTCGCGTAATTTATAGTAATTCTCATATAGATTTAAAGTACTGCGTCGCCTTGCCCGATAAATAGTCATGGTCTAGCGGCTGTACACCGCTCCTACAGATGTTACACCTTGTGTCGCTGGTTAAATTTCCCGCCCGGTTCATCGTTTACAGGACAGCTCCCCGTCCCTGTCCGGCCTAGCCGGCAGCGTTCAGCCATCGTCCCGCCGCTGAACGACGGGCCGATTTTCCTAGGCCGGAACCCTGCATGAAACGTCCCCGACAGACTCGACGCGCCCTGCTTGCAGCACTTTGTCTGATCCCCGTGGCTGCCATCGCCGCCTGGCAGTTCATCCCGCCGGGCCGCGACGGGTTCGCCACCGTCCAGGTCAGCCGCGCCGACATTGAAAGCAGCGTCACGGCCTTGGGCACCCTGCAACCGCGGCGCTATGTCGACGTCGGTGCCCAGGCCTCCGGGCAGATCCACAAGATCCACGTGGAGGTCGGTGACGTGGTCAAGGAGGGCCAGTTGCTGGTGGAAATCGACCCGTCCACGCAACAGGCCAAACTCGATGCCGGGCGCTTCTCCGTCGAAAATCTCAAGGCGCAGCTGCAGGAACAGCGGGCGCAACACGACCTGGCCCGGCAGAAATACCAGCGTCAACAGAACCTCGCCGCCGGCGGCGCCACCCGTGAAGAAGACGTGCAGACCGCCCAGGCCGAACTGCGCGCCACCCAGGCACGGGTCGACATGTTCCAGGCGCAGATCCGCCAGGCCGAAGCCAGCCTGCGCAGCGACCAGGCGGAGCTCGGCTACACGCGGATCTATGCGCCGATGGCCGGCACCGTTGTGGCGCTGGATGCCCGCGAGGGTCAGACTCTCAATGCCCAGCAGCAGACTCCGCTGATCCTGCGCATCGCCAAACTGTCGCCGATGACCGTGTGGGCCGAGGTCTCGGAGGCCGACATCGGCCACGTCAAACCCGGCATGCACGCCTGGTTCACCACCCTGAGTGGCGGCACCCGGCGCTGGACCAGCACCGTGCGGCAAATCCTCCCCGTCCCGCCCAAACCCCTGGACCAGACCAGCCAGGGCGGCGGCAGCCCCGCCAGCGCCAGCAAAAGCGGGAGTGCCCGCGTGGTGCTGTACACCGTGTTGCTGGACGTCGACAACGCCGACAACGCGCTGATGGCGGAAATGACCACCCAGGTATTTTTCGTCGCCAATCAGGCGCAGAACGTACTCACCGCGCCCATCGCAGCCTTGCAGGCCGGCCCGCAGACAGACCAGCAGACCGCGCAAGTGGTCGCCAGCAATGGCAGCATCGAGCAGCGCAACGTGCGCACCGGCATCAGCGACCGCCTGCGGGTACAGATCCTCGACGGCCTGCAGGAGGGCGATCACCTGTTAATTGGCCCGGTCGACGGGAGTGGCGGCTGAATGCACACGCCCCTGATCGATCTTTCGGACATCCGCAAAGCCTACGGCGGTGGCGACGCGCCTGAAGTCCACGTGCTGCGCGGCATCGACCTGTCGATCCATGCCGGGGAGTTCGTGGCGATCGTCGGCGCTTCCGGCTCCGGCAAGTCGACGTTGATGAACATCCTCGGCTGCCTCGACCGCCCGACCTCGGGCGAATACCGCTTCGCCGGGGAAAACGTCGCGGCGCTGGACAGTGACGAACTGGCCTGGCTGCGCCGCGAAGCCTTCGGGTTTGTGTTCCAGGGCTACCACCTGATTCCCTCCGGTTCGGCCCAGGAAAACGTCGAGATGCCGGCCATCTACGCAGGCTTACCGGCCACCGAACGCCACACCCGCGCCGCCGCCTTGCTCGAGCGCCTCGGCCTGGCTTCGCGCACCGGCAACCGCCCCCACCAACTCTCCGGCGGGCAGCAGCAACGGGTGTCGATTGCCCGCGCGCTGATGAATGGCGGCCACATCATCCTGGCCGACGAACCCACCGGCGCCCTCGACAGCCACAGCGGCGCCGAGGTCATGACCCTGCTCGACGAACTGGCCAGCCAGGGTCACGTGGTGATCCTCATCACCCACGACCGCGAAGTGGCGGCCCGGGCCAAACGCATCATCGAGATCCGCGACGGCGAGATCATCAGCGACAGCACCCGGGACAATCCCGCCGCGCAACACTCGGCCAACCCCGGCGCCCTGCAAGCCGTCGACTTGCGCAGGCGCCTGAGCGAAGGCGCCGAAGCCACCGGCGCCTGGAAAGGCGAGCTGGTCGATGCCGTGCACGCGGCGTGGCGGGTGATGTGGATCAACAAGTTCCGCACCGCCCTGACCCTGCTCGGCATCATCATCGGCGTGGCTTCGGTGGTGGTGATGCTCGCCGTCGGCGAAGGCAGCAAGCGCCAGGTGATGGCGCAGATGGGCGCGTTCGGCTCCAACATCATCTACCTCAGCGGCTCGGCGCCAAACCCGCGCACGCCCATGGGCATCGTCACCCTCGATGAGGTCGCCGCAATTGCAAGCTTGCCCCAGGTGATGCGGATCATGCCGGTCAACGGCCAGGAGGCCGGGGTGCGATTCGGCAACCTCGACCACTTGAGCTACGTCGGCGGCAACGACACCAACTTCCCGGCCATTTTCAACTGGCCGGTGGTCGAAGGCAGCTACTTCACCCACGCCGATGAACAGAACGCCGCGGCGGTCGCGGTGATCGGGCACAAGGTGCGGACTAAACTGCTCAAGGACGTGGCCAACCCGATCGGCCAGTACATCCTGATCGAAAACGTGCCCTTCCAGGTGGTCGGCGTGCTCGCGGAAAAAGGCGCCAGCTCCGGCGACTCCGACAGCGACGACCGCATCGCCATCCCCTACTCCGCCGCCAGCGTGCGCCTGTTCGGCACCCACAATCCCGAGTACATCGCCATCGCCGCCGCCGATGCGCGCAAGGTCAAGGAGACCGAAAAAGCCATCGAACAACTGATGCTGCGCCTGCACGACGGCAAGCACGATTTCGAACTGACCAACAACGCGGCGATGATCCAGGCCGAGGCGCGCACGCAGAACACCCTGTCGCTGATGCTCGGCTCGATTGCGGCGATTTCGCTGCTGGTGGGCGGGATCGGCGTGATGAACATCATGCTCATGACCGTGCGCGAGCGGACTCGCGAAATCGGTATCCGCATGGCCACCGGTGCTCGCCAGCGCGACATCCTGCGCCAGTTCCTCACCGAAGCGGTGATGCTCTCGGTGGTGGGCGGCCTCACCGGGATTGCCTTGGCGCTGCTCGTCGGTGGCGTGCTGATTTTCAGCGAAGTCGCCGTCGCGTTCTCCCTGATAGCGGTGTTGGGTGCCTTCGGCTGCGCCCTGGTCACCGGTGTCGTTTTCGGCTACATGCCGGCCCGCAAGGCTGCCCGACTCGACCCGGTCACGGCCCTTACCAGTGAATGATCGATTGATGAAGCCGCCACTCAGTGTGTTAACCCTGTGTCTGTTGCTCAGTGCCTGCGGCACCCCGGCCCAGCGCCCCGACAGCGGCATCCAGCCGCCGGCCGCCTGGCAATCGCCGCACACCGCAGTTGCTGTCCATGACAACCAGCAATGGTGGGACCGCTTTGGCAGCCCGCAACTGGGGCACCTGATCGAACAGGCGCGGCTCGGCAGCTATGATTTGGCCGCGGCCATCGCCAGAGTGCGCCAGGCCCAGGCCGACACGGTGATTGCCGGCGGCTCGCAACTGCCCGAGGTCAAGGCCGGGGTTAACGCCAATCGCCAGAAACTGCTGCGGGGAAGCGGCTACAGTCAGCTCGATGCCGACAGCGATAACGACGCCGTCGACTACTTCACGACGAACCTGACTGCTAGCTACGAAATCGATTTCTGGGGAGGCCAGCGTGCCAGCCGCGACAGTGCGCAATTCAGTCTGCAAGCCAGCGAGTTCGATCAGGCCACGGTGGAATTGACGTTGCTCAGCGGTGTGGCCAACGGCTACGCGCAAGCCTTGTCGTTGCAGGAGCAGAGCCGCATCGCCGAGTTGAATCTGGCCAATGCCCAAAGCGTGTTGAAACTGGTGCAGACCCGTTTCGATTCGGGTTCGGCCACGGCCCTGGAACTGGCGCAGCAAAAAAGCCTGGTGGCGGAGCAGCAACGCCAGCTGCCGCTGGTGCAGCAACAGGCCCAGGATGCGCGCATCAGCCTCGCCGCCTTGCTCGGCCGCCCGGTTCAGGCCCTGTCACTGGGCCAGGAACGCTTCGATCAACTGACCTGGCCGACGATTGACGCCGGGGTGCCCAGCCAGTTGCTCAGTCGCCGCCCGGACATTGCCCGGGCCGAGGCGCAACTGGCCGCCGCCCAGGCCGACGTTACCGTCGCCCGGGCTGCGATGCTGCCGACCGTGACCCTCACCGCCGAAATCGGCTCCGGCGCCGACCGGGCCGACGACATCCTGCGCAGCCCCTTCTACAACCTCACCGCCGGGCTGCTCGCTCCGGTGTTCAACAACGGCCGCCTCGGCGCCCAGCGCGACAAGGCCACGGCGCGCCAGGAAGAACTACTGGAGACTTATCGCGGCGCGATCATCAACGGCTTCGCCGACGTCGAAAAAGCCCTCAACAGCATTCGTGGGCTGGATGAACAGCGCGGGTGGCAGAGTGAAGAACTGAGCCAGGCACAGACCGCCTTCAACATCGCGCAAAGCCGTTATCAGGCCGGGGCCGAGGATTTGCTGACGGTGCTGGAGACGCAGCGCACCTTGTACGCGGCGCAGGATTTGAACGTGCAACTGCGCCTGTCGCGGATGCAGGCGAGTATTGCCCTGTACAAGGCGCTTGGGGGTGGGTGGCAGGTTTTGTAGTTGCGGAGCCTGTCAGGACGCCATCGCGGGCAAGCCCGCTCCCACAGTGGTTTTTGTTGTTCGCAGATTTCGCGTACACCCACTAACCCTGTGGGAGCGAGCTTGCCCGCGATTGAACGATAACGCGGGTATCAAGCCTGGTTCTGTCTAGCCTTCAGATTGCGCGCATACCACGGCCGCTGCGGCACTTTGCGGAACAGATCCTTCAGCGTCTTCTCGTCCTCGCCAAAGGTAATCCGCAGCGCCAGCTTCATGGTTTCCGGGTCCATTTCCACTGACTTGCCGGCCTGTAATCCCGGAGTGGTGCTGCAACCATGGGTGCTCGGCCCGAGCCAAGGGTCATCGATCTCGACCCAGCGCCCCGGCGCGAACCATTGCACGCCGTTGACCTGCAGCCGACTGACCTGCCCCGGATGGAAGCGCTCGTGGGCGCGGAACCAGTCTTCCAGGCGGTCGTCGATCCAGCCGTGGAAATGCCAGAACACCGGGCTCACATGGGAAGAAAACGGATCGCCGAGAAAATCGTTTTCCGGTGCAAACCAGCGTGCGGAAAAGTCCGCCGGATCCCGGGCGAACGGCACCGGCTGACCGTTGGACGGGTCACGGGGCACCGAAGCCCAGCGCATGTGCAGCCAGTCGTGCAGGCCCAACTCGACCTCCGAGCCAAACTGGCCGAGCGTCAGCGTCGACAGGTAACGCGGGTCGCGGTAGCGGGATTCCCAGACCTGGAAATTGCTGTGATAGGTCTCGCCAGTCTTGAGGTCGCTGACCCATTGCGTGTACTCGTCATCGTCCTCGGCCAGCCAGGTCGGCGGCAGCGCGGTGCCGTCGTGGTTGTCGAAGTAACGCGCAAAGCCGAGCCGGTCACGCGCCAGCTCCGGTTGCGGCAACGGGAAGTGCGTCCAGGACGGCAGGTCCTGCATCGACCGCGCCGTACCGAGCATGTGCCGGTGCATGAAGAAAAAGTCCACGCCCGAACCGTTGCGATCCTTGCGCTCGCCCCGGGCATCGCGCTCCTGGTCCCGAGAGCCAGGCTGCCAGCCGAGCCCGCGCAAGGCGCCGCGCTGGTCTTCGGAAAGCTTGTGCCACTTGTCCCGGGAGGCATGCCAGAGCTGGTGGAACAACCGGTGCTCCGGCGATACCAGCCAGGCCAGCAGGGTCGAATTGAGGCCGGCGCGCTCGCGGGCTTCAGGGAATACACGTTTGACGGCAATGAATCGATTGTCCTGGGCCGTCAGCATCAGCGGCCGATTCAGGTCCAGCACCCGCCCACTGAGACTGCCGCTGCCGGCGTTACCGAAACCGGCCCAGACTTCGTCCAGGGTCATGTCGAATTCGTAATCGCAACAGCCGCTAGCGCCCAGCAGCCGCCAGGCCAGCTGCTTCGGGTTGGCCCCGGACAGATCGCCGAGCACCCGGTAACGGGGCTCTTCGGTGGAGCGCAAACGCTCGGCGGTGTCGAGATATCCACTGACACCGCGCCCCTTGTGGCCGATGTCGAGGAACACCTCCAGGCCTTCGAGGGGCAAGCCTTCGATACCGGCATCACGACCTTCGAAACGAATCTGCCAGACCCCGCGCAAGGTATCCGCCAAGCGTTGGCCGGCAACATCCGCCACGTCGAACGAGGCTTCACCGGGGGTGATCGTCGGGTCCGGCCTGGTCAGTTCGCGATGCCCGTAATACGCCGCCGGCACGGCGGCACCGGTCAGCGCCAGACCCGCGAGGAACCATCGTCGAGAAATCGTCATTGCCCTACCTGTGTCAGCCATGGAGCAGGCTTTATCCAAGCTAGAACGTTTGTTGCCTGCATAAATTTAAAAAGCATCGCGAGCAGGGCTCGCTCCTACAGGAGAACGCATTCCCATGTAGGAGCGACGGTGCGGCGATCCGACCTGCTCGCGATGAGGCCATCAGCCGCGCTAAATTTTCCGGCCAGCCACTCGTTCCCCCCAGATAGCAAAGGCCCCTACGCCTGATCCTCGACGGCGAACCTGACTGAGACGGCAATGACAAAACCACGTTCGAAAAAGGCTCTTTTCATTGGCCTGCCGCTGGCCCTGGCGATCAGCGCGGGTGGGGGTTTCGCGGCCTGGGACTACGGGTTCAGGGACAACCCCGGCTACCCGGTCAAGGTGATGAAACAGGCCGATCAGTTGCAGGAACGCATCCTCTCTTTCGACAGCCACATCACCGTGCCCATGGACTTCGGCACCGCCGGCAACGAAGTCGACAAGGACGGTGAAGGCCAGTTCGACCTGGTCAAGACCGGGCGCGGGCGCCTGTCCGGTGCAGCCCTGACGATTTTCGGCTGGCCGGAAATCTGGAACGGCCCCAATGCCCCCCATCGCCCTACCGCCGGTTTCGTCGACGAGGCCCGCTTTGAGCAGGAAACCCGCTACAAGATCATCAGCACGATGGTGCGTGACTTCCCCAATCAAGTGGCCATCGCCTACACCGCCGACGACTTCCGCCGCCTGCACGGCGAAGGCAAGTTCGCGGTGTTCATCAGCATGCTCAACGCCTATCCGCTGGGCAATGACCTCAACGCCCTGGACAAGTGGGCCGCGCGCGGCATGCGCATGTTCGGCTTCAGCTACGTGGGCAACAACGCCTGGGCCGACTCGTCGCGGCCGCTGCCGTTTTTCAATGATTCGCGGGATGCCTTGGGTGGGCTGTCGGACACCGGCAAGCAAGCGGTGCATCGCCTCAACGACCTGGGCGTGATCATCGATGTGTCGCAGATGTCGACCAAGGCCCTGGAGCAAGTCGCGCAACTGAGCCGCACGCCGATGGTCGCTTCCCACTCGGCGCCGCGCGCCCTGGTGGACATCCCGCGCAACCTCAGCGACACGGAAATGCAACTGATCAAGAACAGCGGCGGCGTGGTGCAGATCGTCGGCTTCCCGACCTACATCCGCCCGCTGAGCCAGGCCACCCAGGACAAGCTCAACGCCCTGCGCGCCCGCTTCGACCTGCAACCGCTGCAAGGCCTGGAGATGGCCCTGATGCCCGGCGACCCGGTGATCACCGTCTGGCCCGAGCAGCGCTTCGGCAAGTACGCCAGCCAGCTCTATTCGATCCTCGACGAAGAACCCAAGGCCACCCTCAAGGATTACGGCGATGCAATCGACTACACAGTGAAGAAAATCGGCATCGACCACGTCGGCATCAGCTCCGACTTCAACGACGGCGGCGGCCTGGACGGCTGGAAAGACGTCAGCGAAGCCCGCAACGTGACCGCCGAACTGATCAGCCGCGGCTACAGCGAGGCCGACATCGCCAAGCTCTGGGGCGGCAACTTCCTGCGGGTCTGGGACCAGGTGCAGAAGTCCTCCCGGCCTGTGGTCCAGAACTGATTCCCATCTATTGCCAAAGCGAACCGAATCCATGACCAACCGTCGTTCATTCCTCAAGCAGGCCGGCATCCTCGCGGCCGGTATTCCCTTGGCCTCCGCCGTGAACCTGCCCGCACAGGCCGCCAGCCCCGCGCCACTGCCCAAGGACAAATGGGACCAATTGCGCCAGCTCTTCACCCAAGACCCGAACTACCTGCACTTCGCCAACTTCCTGGTGACCTCCCACCCGCTGCCTGTGCGTGAAGCCATCGAAATGCACCGCGCCAACCTGGATCGCAACCCGGGCCTGGCCATGGACTGGCATCGCGGCGAAACCGAACGCCGCGAAGAAGAGGTGCGCGTGTGGGCCGGCCGTTACCTGAAGGCCAAGCCGTCGCAGATCGCCCTGACCGGTAGCACCACCGAAGGCCTGGCGATGATTTACGCCGGCATCCACGTGCGCCCGGACCAGGAGATCCTCACCAGTGAACACGAGCACTACGCCGCCAACAGCGTGTTCGAATACCGCACCCAGAAGGACGGCACCCAGGTTCGCAAGATCAAATTGTTCGAAGACCCGTACAAGGTTTCGACCGCCGAAGTGCTGGCCGCGATTGAACGCAACATCCGCCCCGAAACACGAGTGCTGGGCATGACCTGGGTGCATTCCGGCAGCGGCGTGAAGCTGCCCATCGGCGAGATCGGCAAACTGGTGGAAGAGAAAAACCGGGGTCGCGAGGACGAGGACCGCATCCTCTACGTGATCGATGGCGTCCACGGTTTCGGCGTGGAGAACGTCGATTTCCCAGACATGCACTGCGACTTCTTCATCGCCGGCACCCACAAATGGATGTTCGGCCCACGGGGCACCGGGATCATCTGCGCCCGCTCCGACGAGCTCAAGGACGTGACCCCGACCATCCCGACCTTCTCCGAAGCCACCCAGTTCTCCACGGTGATGACCTATGGCGGCTACCACTCCTTCGAACACCGCTGGGCGCTGAACGAAGCCTTCAAATTGCACCTGGAACTGGGCAAGGCCGAGGTCGCGACGCGCATTCACGCCATCAACAGCTACCTGAAAAAACGCTTGCAGGCACACCCGTCGGTGGAGCTGGTCACGCCGCTGTCGCCCGAATATTCCGCCGGTTTCACCTTCTTCCGCATCAAGAACCGGGACTGCGAAGCAGTCGCCAATTACCTGATGGACCAGCGTGTGGTGTGCGATGCCGTCGACCGTGATGTCGGGCCGATCATTCGCGTGTCGCCGGGGCTGCTCAATACCCAAGCGCACATCGACCGCCTGATGGAACTGCTGGCCAACCAGGTCTGACCGAGCGATAGTCATTATGAAAAGCACCCTGAAAAAACTCGGCGCCCTGACGCTGCTGGCCGTGCTCGGCAGCGCCTTGCCCGGCCTCGCCCTGGCCTACACCGCGCCATTGCCCGGCAAGGTCTTCAAGGATTGCCGTAACTGCCCGGAAATGGTGGTGCTGCCCGCCGGCACCTTCACCATGGGCACCCCGGACGACGAGGTCGGCCGCGAGCCTGATGAAGGCCCGATGCATGCGGTGACGTTCGACAAACCCTTCGCCATGAGCCGCTACCAGATCACCGCCGGCGAATGGGCCCAATACATGAAGGAAACCGGGATCACCCTGCCCGATGGCGACACCCGCCCCGGCCGCGAGTGCATCAACAGCAAGCCGCGTTATCCACAGGGCCCGCGTCAGCCGGCGGTGTGCATGAACTTCGCCGAGGTCAGCGCCTACGTCGCCTGGCTGTCGATGAAGACCGGCCAGCACTACCACATCGTCAGCGAGGCCCAGCGCGAATACGCCGCCCGCGCCGGGTCAACGGGAGCGTTCCCCTTCCCGTTCGACCCGGGCACCGAGTACAGCATCGCCACCCATGCCAACACCTATGGCCCTACCGATGGCTACAGCTATTCCTCACCGGTGGGCAGCTATCCGGCGAATGCCTTCGGCATGTACGACATGCACGGCAACGTCTACGAATGGATCGCCGACTGCTACCACCCGGACTACGTCGGCGCGCCCACCGACGGCAGCGCCTGGACCGAACCGAACTGCGACACCCTGCGCATCCGTGGCAACGACTGGGGCGAAGCGCCGGTGTTTTCCCGCTCGGGCAACCGCAATGACATCGACCCGCAAACCCGTGGCGACTGGATCGGTTTCCGCGTCGTGCGCGACCTGACACCCAACCTCTGACTGCCTTTCTCAAAGGCATCTCCAGCGGCCACCGCCAGTCGGTGGCCGTCTAAATTAAACGCCTGACCGCACGTTCTACTGGGTATCTGCCTCAAGACCCAAGGAACCCTCTGCTCATGACCCAGCCAACGCGCGGTGCAATTCATGAATTGTTCACCCTCCTCAAACCGTTCCGGCTCGTCGTCAGTCTGGCGATCCTCCTGGGCATGGTGGGTGGCCTGAGCGTGACGGTGTTGCTGGCCACCATCAACAACGCGCTGCACTCGGCGGATGGCCTGACCCAAGGCGTGGTCGCCCTGTTCGGCGGCCTGTGCCTGCTGGCCCTGGGCAGTTCGATCTGCTCGGACATCGGCACCAACTACGTCGGCCAGCACATCATCGCCAGGCTGCGCAAAGAGCTCGGGAAAAAGGTGCTTTCAGCGCCCATCGAACAAATCGAGCGCTACCGCAGTCACCGGCTGATCCCGGTGCTGACCCACGACGTCGACACCATCAGCGACTTCGCCTTCGCCTTCGCGCCGCTGGCGATTTCCCTGACCGTGACCCTCGGCTGCATGGGTTACCTGGCGATGCTGTCGTGGCCGATGTTCCTGATGATGGTGCTGGCGATTGCCATCGGCACCGGCATCCAGTTCTACGCCCAGGGCAAGGGCATCCAGGGTTTCATGGCCGCCCGCGACGCCGAGGACGATTTGCAAAAGCACTACAACGCCATTGCCGGCGGCGCCAAGGAGTTACGCATCCACCGCCCGCGCCGCCAGCGCATGTTCGAATCGGGCATCCAGGGCACTGCCGATTTCATCTGTAACACTCAGGTGCGTTCGATCAACACCTTCGTGATCGCCAAGACCCTGGGCTCGATGCTGTTCTTCGTGGTCATCGGCCTGGCGCTGGCCCTGCAATCGTTCTGGCCCAGTGCCGACCAGGCGGTGATGAGCGGCTTCGTACTGGTGCTGCTGTACATGAAAGGCCCGATCGAGCATCTGGTCAGCACCTTGCCGATCATCAGCCGCGCGCGTATTGCCTTTCGCCGCATCGCCGAACTGTCGAGCCAGTTTTCCTCCCCCGAGCCGCACCTGTTGCTCAATGACAAAGGCACCCCGCCGACCGTGGTCAACCGTCTGCAACTGGACAACGTCAGCTACGCCTTCCCCGCCGCACCGGGCAGCGACGCGTTTCGCCTGGGCCCGGTGAACCTGACCATCGAGCAAGGCGACATCATTTTCATCGTCGGCGAAAACGGCTGCGGCAAGACCACCCTGATCAAGTTGCTGCTGGGCCTCTACGCGCCGCAACAGGGTTCGATCCTGCTCAACGGCCAAGGCATCGATGCGCACAATCGCGACGACTACCGCCAATTGTTCACCACGATTTTTGCCGATTACTACCTGTTCGATGACGTGGTCCAGGGCGACCAGCACATCCCCGAAGATGCCAACAAATACCTGCAACGGCTGGAAATCGCGCACAAGGTCAGCGTCAGGGACGGCAGCTTCACCACCACCGACCTGTCCACCGGCCAGCGCAAACGCCTGGCGCTGGTCAATGCCTGGCTGGAGGAACGCCCGGTGCTGGTGTTCGACGAATGGGCCGCCGACCAGGACCCGACCTTCCGCCGCATCTTCTACACCGAGCTGCTGCCGGACCTCAAACGCCTGGGCAAAACCATCATCGTCATCTCCCACGACGACCGCTATTTCGACATGGCCGATCAACTGGTGCGCATGGAATCGGGCCGGGTCATCACCGAGCGCGCAACCGCCTGAGCGTCGTTGCCGCGTGCAAATCATTGTTTTTTGAAGTTTGTTTTCCGGTTTAGCGAAAGCGGTACGTCTAATAATAATTATCATTAACTAAAACACTGCACACACCATTCTGGAGCGATTCGAGCAATGCAAAGCCTTACTCTGTCCCGCGCACCCTTGGCGTTAGCCATCGAACGGCAAAAGAAATTCCGAACGGTCGTGCCGGGCGCGCTGCTGACCTTGTTGCTGCTGGGTACGTCCCAGGTCGAGGCAGCCCCGGTGAACGTCGATGTGCCGGCTCAGTCGCTGGCCAGCGCATTGCGCCAACTGGGCCAGCAGACCAACCTGCAGATTCTCTACAGCCAGGACATGGTCAACGGCATCAAGTCCACGGCGGTGTCCGGCAACATGGAAGCGGAACAGGCACTGAAAACCTTGCTGCTGGGGAGCGGCATCAATTTTCAGTTGAATGGCAACACCGTGTCGCTGGTGCCAGCGGCCGGTGACTCCAGCGCACTGCAACTGGGTGCGACGTCCATCACCGGTGTGGCGCTGGGGCCGACCACCGAAGGCTCGCACTCCTACACCAGCGACGAAGTGACCATTGGCAAAGGCAACATCAAGCTCAAGGACATCCCGCAGTCGGTGTCCGTCGTCACACGCCAGCGCATGGACGACCAGAATCTGAACAGCCTGCAGGACGCCCTGCGCCAGGTCACCGGCGTGACCATCAAGACCTACAACTCCGGCTCCAGCCTCAATGACATCTACATGCGTGGCTTCCTCGTTGATCAGGTGCAGGTCGACGGCGTCTCGCAACCCACCGGCCAGGGCGACATGGCCACCAGTTTCGACCTGGCGATGTATGACCGCATCGAAGTGCTGCGTGGCCCGTCCGGCCTGTACCAGGGCGCGGGTGAACCCGGCGGTACGATCAACGTGGTGCGCAAGCGCGCCCTGAGCAAATTCGCCCTCGGTGGCGAACTGGCCGCGGGCTCTTACGATCGCTACCGTTCCATGGTCGACGTCACCGGCCCGCTGAACGATCAGGGCACCGTGCGCGGTCGCTTCATCACCGCTTACGAAAACAACAAGTCTTTCGTCAACTACGCGCAGAACGAACGCCCGATGGTCTACGGTCGCCTGGAATTCGACCTCGACCCGGCCACCACCCTGTCGGTCGGCGGCGCTTACCAGCAGAACCATTCCACCCCGGCCTTCGGCTTGCCGGCCTACGCCGACGGCTCATTGCTCGACGTGCCGCGCTCGACCTTCGTCGACGCCAAGTGGAACACCCTCAACGAAAAAGTCTGGGAAACCTTCGCCGAACTCGACCACGAACTGGACAACGGCGGTCAGTTCAAGACCACCCTAACCTACCGCGACGCCGAAACCCCGCAGCGTAACTTCACCTGGGCCGACGGCGCGGTCGACCCGGCCACCGGTGACAGCTGGGCCGTGGCGTACGACTACTACACCCATATCAAGACCATCGGTGTCGACAGCTTCGTCACCACGCCGTTCGAGTTCGCCAATCGCCGGCACGAGTTCACCGTGGGCGCCGAGTACCAGCACCTGGACAAGGACTTCACCTACGGCGGCGGCGAGTACTTCCCGATCAACGTGTTCGACCCGGGCAGCATCGACATTCCCCACAACGACTATGCGCACGTCAACGGCAATTGGTCCAAGTCCGATCAGTACGGCATCTACACCCGTGCCAAGTTCAACGTCACCGACTGGCTCGATGTCATCGGCGGCAGCCGCGTAACCTGGTACGAAAGCGATGCGAAGAACGCCAACGCCTTCTTCAACAACTTCGGCGAAGCCCACACCAGCATCAATCGCAAAGTCGTGCCGTACGGAGCCATCATCGGCAAGATCACACCGGAACTGTCGACCTACTTCAGCTACACCGGCGTGTTCAAACCCCAGAGCGAAATCGGCACGGACGGCCAGCCGGTCGGCCCGCGCGAAGGCAAGCAGTACGAGATCGGCCTCAAGCGCGAATTCTACGACGGTCGCCTGAACGCCAGCATCGCCGCCTTTCGCATCTACGATGAAAACCGCGCCGAATACGACAACACCTCCGGTGCCTACATGACCGAAGGCAAGGCCCGCAGCCAGGGTTGGGAAACCGAGTTGAGCGGCAACCTGACCGAGAACTGGAGCATCGTCACCGGTTACGCCTACACCTCCACCAAGTTCCTTGACGGCGACCAGGCCAACAAAGGCAAGACCTTCAGCACCATCACGCCCAAGCACAACTTCAACCTGTGGAACAAATACGAGTTCACCGACGGTCCGCTCAAGGACTTCAGCGTTGGCGGTGGCGTGCGTGTGGTCAGCGACACCTACTACCAGCGTGACGTGAAGTTCCAGCAAGGCGGCTTTGCCATCGCCACGGCGCAGGTCGGCTACAAGTTCAACGAAAACCTGTCGTCGACACTGACCGCCAACAACCTGTTCGACCGCAAGTACTACGACCGCGTCGATGCCTCCTGGGGCACCAATTTCTACGGCGACCCGCGCACCCTGACCCTGAGCCTGCGCGCGCAGTACTGATTGCCGGCTGCGTCAACAGCCACACTCCACCGGGCCGCTTGCGGCCCGGTGCTGATTCGCTGACGAACCGCAAAGGTGATGTGCGTTTATTGCTCCGGGTTCAGGATTCGACCTTGCGGCCGTGTGCGTCGGCTCTGAGTTGCCCGGTATCGACTCGGACAAAAGTGGAGTCCCCGACCGCGGTCAGGACATCCCCGGCGAAGACCTCACAGATGACCCGGCTTTTGCGCCCGACCTCGCCCTCGACTCTTGCACGCAGTGTCAGGGGGACACCCATCGGGGTGGGCTTGATGAACTTGATGCCCAGGTTACCGGTGACGCATGTAACGTGAGGCAGGCTGCCGACCTCGCGCTGTTCTGCCCGGTAGTGATAAGCCATCGCAGCCCAGTTGGAGTGGCAATCGACCAGCATCGCGATCAAACCGCCGTAAACCAGACCCGGCCAGCCGCAGTACTTGTCATCCGGCATATGCTGCGCCATGACATGCACCCCGTCTTCATGCCAGAAGCTCTTGATGTGCAGCCCGTGCGGGTTCTGGCTGCCGCAGCCATAACAAACGCCTTCAGGCGCGGCGATGTCTTGAAGCGAAGTGTCCTGCGTGGTCATGCCGTGTCCATCCTTAATACCGGGGGCCAATTGTCGTGGTTGCGAACCGGGTCACCGGATCAATATTGGCAGATTGCTGTGCCGGAAACGACGCAATACCCTGAGAATCAGGGATACTCCTGCCGAGCATGCAAAACGCTCAATATCTCGATTCGATCCGTCACTCGGTAAACCACAAGGTAGTTGGGATGCACGACAATCTCCCGAGTGCCGGGTACTCGACCGAATCGATAAAGGTAGGGATGTTCAGGAAGGGCCGATGTAGCAGCCTCGATTGCTTGAAACAGCTCGCTGGCCGCTACGAAGTTTCGGTCGCCAATGTAGTTCAGGATTTGCCAGAGTTCGGCCCGTGCTTCGGGCCGCCACTCAACCAGCATCGTACTTGTTGCGCTTTGATTCGATGAGGGCTCGCATATCAGCCATCACTTGATCGTGCGGGACATTCTGGCGCGGGTCGTCAATCGAAGCTTGCACCTTGGCGCGGAACCAATGGTCATAGCTGGCGGCCTGCTCTTTGGTCTCAAACTCTGAAACGATGGGGGAAAGTTCGGCGC
The DNA here is from genome assembly GCF_019956275.1 of Pseudomonas sp. GL-RE-26. Taxonomy (NCBI): domain Bacteria; kingdom Pseudomonadati; phylum Pseudomonadota; class Gammaproteobacteria; order Pseudomonadales; family Pseudomonadaceae; genus Pseudomonas; species Pseudomonas sp. GL-RE-26. The sequence continues at coordinate 80,085 of NZ_JAHBDI010000022.1, read as the reverse complement.
TCATGATGGCCTCCGGGGTCAATGGGTAGCAGTCTAATCGGTATCGGGGGCGCTGTCGTCGATCGCAAGATGAAGTGTCATTTGCCAAACCGACCAACGCGTAAAGCCAGATCGTAAGGGCTGTACTTCCGAGGGCCAACCGCAAACTTTCGTAGGACTCTTCCTGCCGACTCCGAGGAATTCAACGCTCTCTGACAAGGCATGACAGCAGGTTAAAAACCACTCAATAGCGCCTGTTTAAGCGGCCTACAGGTTACTTCGTGAAAGCCACAATGCCTTGCGCCGTTGCCTACAGGTACGCCAGAATCCGCCGGCTTGTGCGCCTTGGGAGTCGTCGGTAACTTGGTTCGGGTCACTGATTTCCAGTGATCGGGTTTAGTAGCCCGGTATTTCCACCATCGGTTGCATAAGCGTCGTTCAGTCAGGTTTACCTGTGCTTAATGGTGGCTGTGTGCATGGCGTCTTCGGATGCGCCGGGTTTTGGGTGGATTACCGGTCTACTAACTTGCACACAGCCGCCACCCTTTCGTTTAGTAGCGCGATGGTTGTGGCCCTAAATGGAATGCCACCAATGTTCAAGCCCACACCAAATCCGCCGGACTCCGACCCGGTCTCGCCGTACGAAAGCCCCGACTCCAAACAATTCCACGAAGCCGCCGAGCGCGCGCTCAATCACTACCTCAACCCGGGCGCCAACATCATGGCCACCCCGCGCACACCCAGCACCATGTTCATCGTCAACCCCGAACTGAGTACCGAAACCCTGCTGGTGCACGCCTGCGAATCCCTGGCGTCGGCCAATGTCATGGCCAACGATCTGGTGGATCATCTGGAGGGGACGAGTCGCAGTGCGCTGCTGGGGATTGCACAGGTGATCATGCTGGGGGAACTGGCGGTGAATCGGGCGCTGGATCGGCTTGATCCGCCTTAGTAGCCACCGCTCTTGTGTTGAAGGCACTCACCTGTGGCGAGGGAGCTTGCTCCCGCTGGGCTGCGAAGCGGCCCCAAAATCGACTATCGCGGTGACTCAGACATACCGCGTTGTTCGGGTTTACGGCTGCTGCGCAGCCGAGCGGGAGCAAGCTCCCTCGCCACAGATTAAGCAGTGCCCACATGAGTGTGTCGGTCAGGCCAAACTCTCGCTAATCTGCGTCGCCAGTTGCACCAGCATCCCCGGCACTTCCTGGACCATCTCGCCCATGCGCGCAAAGTCGTGGGTCATGCCGGCCTTGACCTCCAGCACCACGGGTTGCCCCGCCGTGCGCAGTTTCTCGGCCCAGGCCAGGCCTTCATCGAGCAACGGATCGTACTCGGCCAGCCACAGCACCGTCGGTGTCAGCCGTTGCAGGTGCTCGGCGTACAGCGGCGAAAAACGCCAGTCGGCACGATCCGCTTCGCTGCGTTGGTATTGCTGGTAGAACCACTCCAGCGTGGTGGCTTCCAGCAGGTATCCTTCGGCGAACCGCTCAAGGGATGGGCGCTTTTTTACCGCGTCGATCACCGGGTACAGCAGCACTTGCAGGCGCGGCACCAGCGGCCAGCCCAATGGGTCCTGGGCAATGGCGATGCACAGCGATGCCACCAGGCTGCCGCCGACGCTGTCCCCCGCCAGCGCAATGCGCCTGGCGTCCAGCCCCAACGCCTTGGCTCCGGTGATGGCCAGCCAACGGGTGATGTCTTCGGCATCGTGGTAAGCGGTGGGAAAACGGTGTTCCGGCGCCAGGCGATAATCCGCCGACAACACGGCAAACTCCCCCGCCAGCGCCAGGCGCCGGCACAGGGTGTCGTGGGAATCGAGGCTGCCCACCACGTAGCCGCCGCCATGGAAGTACAGCAACACCGGGCGTGGCTCGCTGCCCGGTTGCGGTTGGACGTACAGCCGCGCGTTGAGCACATGCCCGTCCCGCGCGGGAATGCTGAGCGCCGTCACCGTCAACATGCCCGTCGGGGCCGCATCGAGCAACTGTGAGGTCTGTTCGAACTGCTGGCGCGCTTCGTCGGGATTCAGCTCATGCATGGGTTGGCTTTTGCCGCTGAGGCGGCCGAACTCGGCCAGTTCTAGAAATCCTTCGATGTCCGGGTGCAGTGCCATGGGCGGTGGTCTCCAAAAATAAAAAAGCTCGCCCAATAAACGAACCGTGAGGACCGTTCATTAGGGCGTAATCCTGTTCAATCAAAAACCTCCTGCACCGAACGAAAATCTGTGGCGAGGGAGCTTGCTCCCGTTCGGCTGCGAAGCAGTCGTAAACCCGAGCAATGCGGTATACCTGAATCACCGCGATGCCCGGTTTTGGGGCCGCTTCGCGACCCAGCGGGAGCAAGCTCCCTCGCCACAGGGAAGCTGCCTTACCACAAATGATTGGTTTAGAACTGCGGCACCACCTCCCGGCCAAGCGCCGCCACCACGGCGTCCAGGCACTCATCCTGCTGCAGGATATCGAAGTGGCCGGCCGTTACCGTTTGCACCTTGCGCAGCCGTGGTTGCTGACGTTCCAGCGTCGCGCGTTCGGCCGTCGGGTTGCCGTCGGCCCACCAGCAATACAGTTCGGCCTGCGTAATCGGCAGGCTTTCGACCTGCCGCGACAGCGCCTTCAACCGCGTGCTGACCATGAACGTGTGGGCCAACTCGTCGGCACCGAGCAGCGCGTAACCGCTGGCCTGATCGCTTTCGCTGTCGATCACCGCGCGAATGACCCGCGCCACGGCGTCGTGGTCCCCTGACCTCTCGGCATTCAATGCCTGGGCGATCACTGCGTCGTCCATACCCAAAGTTGCACCAAGGAACTCGGCCAGATCCACGCGCCACTCATCCGGGCTGGCGACGGCATTGGCCTGGGTCGGCACAAAGCAGTCCACCAGACCGACGAATGCCACACGCTGGCCCTGTTGTTCGAACAGGTCACTCACCATCAACGCCAACGCGCCGCCCAGCGACCAGCCCAGCACGTGGTACGGGCCCTGGGGTTGCCGGGCGCGGATCGCCTCGACGTAGTCGGCGGCCATCTGCGAAAGCGAGGTGTCGTGCCACTGCCGGTCGAGCAGCATCCGGCATTGCACGCCGTACACCGTGCGCTCGCCCTCCAGGCGCCGGGCCAGTGGCTCGTAGTCGAACACCGTGCCGAAACCGGCGTGCAGGCAGAACAGCGGCGGCTGATCGTCTACCACCTGATTGAGCAGCAACAGCGGTTGCGGACTCTGTCGCAGCGGCTGTTCATCGACACCGGACAACCCGGCAATCGTCGGTTTGGCCATCATGTCCCGCAGTTTGAGCTGGAAGCCAGGCTCATTCAGGGCACGGACTTTCGAGATCACCTTGAGGGTGCGCAGCGAATCACCGCCCAACTCGAAGAAGTTGTCGGTAATGCCGACCTTCTCGATGCCCAGCACCTGCTGCCAGATCTCCGCCAGCGCCCACTCCAGCGGCGTGCGCGGGGCCACGTAGTCGCGACCGGTGAAGGCCGGATCCGGCAAGGCCTTGCGGTCGAGCTTGCCGTTGGGGGTCAGCGGGAAGCGCGGCAGCACCACGACCTGCGTCGGCACCATGTAGTCGGGCAGGCTCTCGCGCAATGCCGCCTGGCAACGCGGGCCGAGGCCATCGTCTTGCGCCGCGACCACATAGCCCACCAGTTGCGGCCCCTGGCCGTTGTCACGCACCACCACCAGCGCATCGTTGACCCTGGCCTGCTCGCGCAGTCGCGCTTCGATCTCACCCAGTTCGATGCGGAAACCGCGCACCTTGACCTGATGGTCGATTCGCCCGACGTAATCGAACACGCCATCCTCGCGACGGCGCACCAGGTCGCCGGTGCGGTACAGGCGCCCGCCCTCGGTGCTGAACGGATCGGCGACGAAGCGCTCGGCAGACTGCCACGGATGGCGATGGTAGCCGCGCGCGACACCCCGTCCGCCGATGTACAACTCGCCGACCATGCCCACCGGCAGCGGGTTGAGGTCCATGTCCAGCACGTGCAGGCTGCGGGCGCCGACACGTTGGCCAATCGGCGCATACATCGCCTGGCAGTGGCCGTCGGCGGCGATTTTCCACAGCAGCGGCGTGACCACGGTCTCCGTCGGGCCGTAGCCGTTCACCAAATATTGCGGCTTGAGGGTGTGTTTGACCCGCTCGAAGGTGGCGTCCGGCACCGCATCGCCGCCGAAGCAATAGATGCGCACCGGCGGCGGATCACCGCCCTGCAACTCGGCGTGCTCGGCCAGTTGCAGCAGGTACGCCGGCGGGAAGCAGGCGACGCTGATGCGCTGGCGGTGCAGCACCGCCAGGGTCTGTTCGGCGGTCCACAAGGTGTTGTCGCGGATCACCAGGGTCGAGCCGCTGATCAGCGCGGTGATCCAGCGTTCATGAGCACCGTCGAAGGCGAACGACATGAAATGCAGCTCGCGATTGTCCGGGTCCATCTCGTACAGCTCGGCGATGGCCTGCACGTGCATGCTCAACGGCCCGTGGGCCACGGCGACGCTTTTCGGCTTGCCGGTGGAACCCGAGGTGTAGATCAGGTAGGCCAGTTGCCCGGCATGTACCGCGCGTTGCGGTGCCGGCACCTCGACGTCGAGGTTCAAGCGATCCACCGCGACCATCGCCGTGCCCGGATTGAGTTGTGCGCTATCGCGCAGTCGCTCCTGGGTCAGCAGCAGGCGCATGTCGCTGTCGGCCATCATGTAGCGCAGGCGTTCCTGCGGGTATTGTGGGTCCAGCGGCACGTAGGCGGCGCCGCACTTCATTACCGCCAGCAGCGACACCACCAGCTCCAGCGAGCGCTCCATGAACACGCCGATCACGTCTTCGGCCTGCACACCCTGTTCCAACAGATGCACCGCCAGGGCATCGGAGCGACGGTCTAGCTCGGCGTAGCTCAACTGCTCGGCGTCACGGTCGGCATAGCTCAGGACCAGCGCCGTGTGCTCCGGTTGCCGTCGCGCACGCTGACGGATCAGCTCGTGCACCGGGGTCTCGTCGCCGTCCGCCACTACCGGCAGTTCGCCGTCCAGCGCCCGGCCTTCGTCCAGGGTCAGCAGGCCCAGCTCACCGACGGCGCGCCCGGCGTCGTCGCACAGGCGCTGCATCAGGCTTTCCATGTGGCTGCGCAGCACTTCGACGGTCGCCAGATCGAACTGATCGCGCTGGTGCATGTACTCGATGCGCAACCCTTCATCGAGGCTGACCATCAGGTCCATGGCGAAGCTGGTCAGGCCGAAATCGGAGACATCTTCAAAGCGCAGGGAATCGCCGTTCCACTCGCGCAGGGTGCGGTCCACCGGCTGGTTTTCGAACACGATGATGCTGTCGAACAACGACTGTCCGCCCTGCCCGGCCCAGCGCTGGATATCGCTGAGCGGGGTCTGCTGGAAGTCGCGGATGTCGAGGTTGTAGGCCTGGAGTTCGCGCAGCCAGTCGCCGACTCGGGCTTCAGTCGGCACCGTGTTGACCACCGGCAAGGTGTTGATGAACAGCCCGAGCATGTTCTCCGAGCCGTTGAGGGTTTCCGGGCGGCCGGACACCGTGGCGCCAAAGGTCACCGTGCGCTGGCCGGTGTAGCGCTGCAACAGCAACAGCCACGCGGCTTGCACCAGGGTGTTGAGGGTCACTTGCTGTTGCTGGGCAAAGGCCTGCAAACCCGCGGTCTGCTGTGCACTCAGGTGCGTATAGATCGCGTGATAACCGGCTTGCGGTGCCTTGACCGGCAAGGCGCGGGCCAGGTGGGTGGCGCCTTCGAGGTTATTGAGTTTACCTTTCCAGAACGCTTCGCTGGCCTCGGTGACTTGCTGGCCGAGCCAGTCGATGTAGTCGCGATAGGCCGCCAGCGGCTCGTGCTCCTCACCGCTGTAATGACGCAGCACTTCACCGATCAGGCGCGACACGCTCCAGCCGTCCATGAGGATGTGGTGGTAGGTCCAGATCAGGCGATAGCGGTCGTCCTCCAGGCGTACCAGCAACAGGCGCAACAAGGGTGAACGGTTCAGCAAGAAGCCGCGTTCGCGCTCCTCGAGGGCCAGTTGGCGTACACGCCCGGGCTGATTATCCAGCCCGCGCCAGTCCAGTTCGGTGAGCAGTGACGGCGCGTCACGCAACACCACTTGCAGCGGTTCCTTGTCGCCTTCCCAGAGGAATGCGGTGCGCAGAATCCCGTGACGCCGAGCAGCATCGGCCCAGGCTTCGCGGAAACGCGCGCCATCAACTCCGCGCACGCCCACTTCGATCTGGTTGACGTACAGCCCCGAGTCGCCGTCCTGCACCGAGTGGAACAGCATGCCCTGCTGCATCGGCGACAGCGGATAGACGTCCTCGACTTCGTCCGCCGTCAATTCCAGCACCTGATATTGCGCTTCACTCAGTTCGATTTTTGCTGTCGGTGCAACCACAGCCGGTAAGGCTCGATCCGCCGTGAGCGGTTGAGCGACCGTCGCCAGTTCGGCGATGGTCGGGTGGCTGAACACGTCCTTGGGGGAAATGCTAAACCCGGCCTTGCGTGCGCGGCTGACGGCCTGGATCGAGACGATGGAATCGCCGCCCAGTTCGAAGAAGTTGTCCTGCATGCCAATCTGCGGCACTTCGAACAACGCCTGCCACACCGCTTGCAGCGTTGTTTCCACGGCACTGCGCGGTGCAATGTATTCGCGCACTTGCTGGTCCGGTTGTGGCAGTGCGCGGCGGTCGAGCTTGCCGTTCGGCGTCACCGGCAACTGGTCGAGCAGCAGCACGTGGCTCGGCTGCATGTGCTCGGGCAGCGCATTGCGCAGGTGTTGCTTGAGTGGATCGACAGCGGCATCACCCACGACGTAAGCCACCAGTTGTTTGGATTTGCCGACGTCGAGGGCGATCACCACCGCTTCGCGCACCGATGGATGCTCCAGCAGGCAGGCTTCGATTTCCCCCAGCTCGATGCGCAAGCCACGGATCTTCACTTGATGGTCGATGCGCCCGACGTATTCGATCACGCCGTCCGCGCGGTAACGCGCCAGGTCGCCGGTGCGGTACAGGCGCTCGCCCTGCTCACCGAACGGGCTGGCGACAAAGCGCTCGGCGGTCAGGTCCGCACGGTTGTGATAACCACGGGCCAGGCCGATGCCGCCCAGGTACAGCTCACCGACGCAACCTTGCACTTGCGGTTGCAGGCTGTCGTCGAGGATGTAGGTCACCAGGTTGGCAATCGGATAACCGATCGGCACGCTGAAGCCACCGTCGTCGACACAGGTCCAGTGGGTCACGTCGATGGCCGCTTCGGTCGGGCCGTACAGGTTGTACAGACCGACGTTCGGCAAAACGCGGAACAGGCTGTGCTGCAAGTCCGCCGACAGGGCTTCGCCGCTGCACAGGATCTGCCGCAGGCTGGCGCAACGCTCGAAGCCTTCGCCCTGGACAAATGCCTGCAACATCGACGGCACGAAATGCAGGGTGCTGACCCGGTACTGCTCGATCAGGCTGACCAGTTGCGCCGGATCGCGATGGGCGCCCGGTTCGGCCACGGCCAGGCGTGCACCGGTCATCAATGGCCAGAAGAACTCCCAGACCGACACGTCGAAACTGAACGGGGTTTTCTGCAGCACCGTGTCGCGCCCGTCCAGTGGGTACGCGCCCTGCATCCACGCCAGGCGGTTGTACAAGGCATCGTGGTGGTTGGCCGCGCCCTTGGGTTTGCCCGTGGAACCGGAGGTGTAGATCATGTAGGCCAGCGATTGCAGCTCGACCACGCAGGGCAGGTTTTTTCCGCTGCGGCCTTCGAGCAACGGCGCCATGTCGTCCAGGCAGATCGCCGTGGTGGCGGCTGGAATCGGCAACTGCTGCAGCAAATGCCGCTGGGTCAGCAGCAGGTGTACGCCGCTGTCTTCGAACATATGGTCCAGGCGTTCGCGCGGGTAGTCCGGGTCCAGCGGCACGTACGCGCCACCGGCCTTCATGATCGCCAGCAAGCCGATCACCAGTTCCAGCGAACGCTCGGCGGCAATGCCCACCAACACTTCGGCGCCGACGCCCTGGCTGCGCAGGTAGTGCGCCAGGCGGTTGGCCTGTTGGTTGAGTTCGCGATAGCTGAGGGTCTGGCCAGCAAACACCAGGGCCGGGGCCTCCGGGGTTTGCAGTACCTGGGTCTCGAAGCATTGGTAGACCGGGCGCACATCCGGCCAGGCCTGCGCGGTGCGGTTGAAGCCTTCGACCTGCTGCGCCGTTTGTGCAGCATCGAGCAGGCTCAAGCGCCCCAATGGCTGCTGCGGCGCACTCACCATGGCATCGAGCAACGCCAGCAGACGTGTGCTCAAGCCTTCGATGGCTTCGGCGCTGAATAGCGCCGTGTCGTAGTTGAAACGCAAATCCAGGCATTCACCCAGCTCGGCGGCGATGGCCAGGGGGAAGCTGGTCTGGTCGTGGTGGCTGATGCCGGAGAACTTCAACGCGCTGGCGCTACCCTCTTCCAGCGCTTGCGCCACCGGATAGTTTTCGAACACCAGCAGCGTGTCGAACAGCGCTTCGCCGGAATGACCGGCCCAGCGCTGTACATCCGCCAGCGGCGTGTATTCGACTTCGCGCAACTTGAGGTTGAGTGCCTGGACTTCATCGATCCATTGGCTGACCGTGCGTTCGGGGTGCGGTGTGGCGATCACCGGCAAGGTGTTGATGAACAGACCGATCTGCTGCTCGATGCCCTGCAACTCACTCGGACGCCCCGACACCGTGGCGCCGAACGCCACGGTCTGCTGCCCGGTGTAGCGCTGCAACAGCAACAGCCACGCCGCTTGCAGCAGGGTGTTGGGCGTGACGCGGGCCTGACGGGCAAAGCCGCTCAGGCGCTCGGTGGCGGCGCGATCCAGGCTCAGGTGCAGGGTGCGATGAGCATCGCCCTGCCCTGCAACCGGTCCTGGCAAGGCGCCGGCCAGTCGCGTCGGCTCGGTGAACGACTGCAACTGCTCCAGCCAGAACGCTTCGCACGCGGCGCGATCACGGGTGCCCAGCCAGGTCATGTAATCGCGATAACGACCGACGCTTGGCGCGGGCATGATTCCGGAATAACGCTGCAGCACTTCGCCGAACAACTGCGAAGTGCTCCAGCCGTCCAGCAGGATGTGGTGGTTGGTGAAGATCAGGTGATGGCGGTCATCGGCGGTCTGCACCAGGGTCAGGCGCAGCAAGGGTGCTGCTGTCAGGTCGAAGCCGCGCAAACGGTCGTCCTCGGCCAGGCGATCCAGCGCTTCAGTAACCTTGGTGTGATCGCGCCAGTCGAGCACGGTCAATGGCAGTGTGGCGTCGGCCAGGATCACTTGCAGCGGCCGCGAGCCGTTGCTTTCGCTGAAGATCGCGGCGCGCAAAACTTCATGGCGATTGAGCGTCTGCTGCCAGGCGTCACGGAACGCCTCGACGTCGAGCCCCTGCACGTCCACGCGCATCTGCGGGATGTAGGCCCCGGCATCCGGGGCGAACAGGCTGTGGAACAACATGCCTTGCTGCATCGGCGACAGCGGCAGGATGTCTTCGATCTGGCTGGCCGCCAGCGGCAATGCATCCAGCTGCGCCTGATCGACGCGTACCAGCGGCACGTCGCTCGGGGTCAACCCGCCGGCACCGCTCAGGCAATGTTCGATCAGCTGTTGCAGTTCCAAGGCGTAGGCATCGGCCAGGCGCTGCACGGTCTGCGGGTTGAACACTTCACCGCTGAAGGTCCAGCTCAGGCGCAGTTGCCCGGCATATACCTGACCGTTGATGCTCAGGCCCCGGTCCAGTTCGGCCGACGCGCCCTGCTCGGCGCCACCGCTTTCCTTGGCCGGACGCCATGGCGCGTTCTCGTCGAAACTCGCGTCGAACTGGCCCATGTAGTTGAAGGTGACCTGCGGTGACGGCAGACCCTCAAGGCCGGCGTCGGCCAGATAGCGCAGGATGCCGAAACCGATGCCTTTGTCGGGCACGGCGCGCAGCTGTTCCTTGACTGCTTTGATGCTTCCGGCCAGATCGCCAGCCGGGGTGATTTTCACCGGGAAAATCGAGGTGAACCAGCCCAGGGTGCGGGTCAGGTCGATGTCGTCGAACAGGTCTTCACGGCCATGGCCTTCCAGTTTCACCAGGGTCGAAGTTTGACCGGTCCATTGGCCCAGCACCCGCGCCAGCGCCGTCAGCAACAGGTCGTTGACTTGGGTGCGGTAAGCCGCCGGAGCATCTTGCAGCAGTCGGCGGGTCAAGGTGCTGTCGAGCACGGTTTCCACGCTGACGGCGTGCTGGCTGGCCAGGCTGCCTTGGGGGTTGTCGGCGGGCAGTTCAACTTGCACGTCGCGGTACTGGTCTTGCCAGTAAGTGGCCTGGCTGGCCAATCCGGCACTATGCGCATGGGATTGCAGGCGAGTGGCCCAGGCCTGATAGGCGCTGGTTTTCGCTGGCAGACGCAAGGGTTGAGCTTGCTGCGCTTGTTGATAGGCGGTTTGCAAATCCTCCAGCAGCAATCGCCAGGACACGCCGTCCACCGCCAGGTGATGCACCACCAGCAACAGGCGCTGACCCGCTGCGCCCATGTCCACCAGCAACGCGCGCAACAGCGGGCCGTCCTGCAGATTCAGGCTGGCTTGCGCGGCGTTGCACAGTTCAAGCAGTTCATCGGTATTGGCGGCCTGGCGCTGCCACAGCACCTCGGCGCTGTTCCACTGCTCGGCTTGGGTCTGTTGCCAGACGCCGTCGACATTACGCAAACGCAGGCGCAATGCATCGTGATGCTCCACCAATGCAGTCAAGGCCTGTTGCAGGCTGGCGCTGTCCAGCGGCTCGCGCAGCTCCAACAGCAGCGACTGGTTCCAGTGGTGACGGGCCTCGATGTCTTGCTCGAAGAACCAGTGCTGGATCGGTGTCAGTTGCACCTCGCCGCGCACCGGCCCCTGATCGATGAGCAACCCGGAGCTGCGTACCGCGACCTTCGCCAGGCTCTGCACGGTCTGGTGCTGGAACAGGTCTCGCGGGGTGATGCGAATCCCGGTCTGACGCGCGCGGCTGACCACCTGGATCGAGATGATCGAGTCGCCGCCCAGTTCGAAGAAGTTGTCGTCGATGCCTACCCGCTCGAGCTTGAGCACGTCCTGCCAGATCGCCGCCAATGCAGCCTGCATCTCGTCCAGCGGTGCCGTGTAAGCCTGCTGCGCCAATGCCGCGTCGGGCTTGGGCAATGCGCCGCGATCCAGCTTGCCATTGCCGGTCAGCGGCCATTGGTCGAGTTTGATCAGGTGCGCCGGCACCATGTAATCCGGCAAACCGGCCTGCAAATGTTCACGCAGGGACTGGCGCAAATCGCTGTCGTCACCGGTCGCGGTGAACCACGCCACCAGTTGCGGGCTGCCATTGACCTTGGGCGCCAGGACCAGCGCCTGCTCGATGGCCGGATGGCTTTGCAGGCGGTCCTGGATTTCCCCCAGTTCAATTCGAAAACCACGGATCTTCACTTGATGGTCGATACGCCCGGCGTACTCGATGCTGCCATCGGCGCAGTACCGCGCCAGATCGCCGGTGCGATACAGGCGTGCGCCCGACTCGGCGGCGAACAGGTCCGGAACAAACCGCGTGGCGGTCAGATCGGAACGCTGGTGGTAGCCGCGAGCCAAGCCGGCACCGCCGACGTACAGCTCACCGACGCAACCCTTGGCCACCGGGTTCAGGCGCAGGTCGAGCACGTACCAGCGCAGGTCGGCGATCGGCTCCCCCAGCGGCGAGCTGTTGGCGCCGTCGAGGTCGGCGCGGGACAGCGGTCGGTAGGTCACGTGCACCGTGGTTTCGGTGATGCCGTACATGTTGATCAGCAACGGCTGCCGGTCGTCGAAGGCGTCATACCACGGACGCAGGCTGGCCACGTCCAGCGCCTCGCCGCCGAACACCACGCAGCGCAGGGCCATGTTTTGCGCGTTGGCGCAGGCGAACGGCAGCAACTGGCGGAAGGCCGAGGGCGTCTGGTTGAGAACTGTGACGCGCTCGTCACGAAGCAAGTGGGCGAAGTCTTCCGGGGAGCGGCTGACCGCGTGGGGCACCACCACCAGCTTGCCGCCGTAGAACAACGCGCCAAAGATTTCCCACACGGAAAAGTCGAAGGCATAGGAGTGAAACAGGCTCCAGACATCGTCGGCGTTAAAACCGAACCAGTGTTCGGTGGCACTGAACAGGCGCGTCAGGTTGCTGTGGGGCAACAGCGTGCCTTTCGGTTTGCCGGTGGAACCGGAGGTGTAGATGACATAGGCCAGGTTCGCTGGCGTGGTCAGGTTCGACAGGTTGTCGGCGCTGGCCTCGGACAGCCAGTCGCTGGCGTGATCGAGGCAGATCACTTCAATGCCTGCGTTCAACGGCAGGCGCGGCAACAGCGCGGAATCGGTCAGCAACAGGCGCGTGCCGCTGTCAGCGAGCATGTAGGCCAGGCGATCCTGCGGGTATTGCGGGTCCAGCGGCATGTAGGCACCACCGGCCTTGAGGATCGCCAGCAGGCTGACGATCATCTCCAGCGAACGCTCCAGGACGATGCCCACCAACACGTCCGGGCCGACGCCGCGCTCGCGCAGGCGATGGGCGATTCGGTTGGCGCGGCGGTTCAGTTCGGCGTAAGTGAGGGTGACGCCGTCGCAGGTCACGGCGATGTTGTTCGGGTGCGCGGCGGCCTGGGCCTCGATCAGTTGATGGGCGCACAACAGGTTCGCCTGATCGCTGTTCAACCCGGCAGTGCGATTCCAATCGAGCAAGGTCGCCTGCTGCTCGGCGGCGTCGAGCATGCACAGGTCCGCCAGGGCAACCGTGCTGTCAGTGCAAATCGCCTGCAACAGGTTCAGCCAGTGTCGGCCGAGACGCTCGATTGTCGAGGCGTCGAACAGTTCGGTGGCGTAGACGAACGACGCATGGATGCCCGCGTCGCCCTCGACGGTGTCGAGCATCAGGTCGAACTTGGTGGTCTTTTCGTCCCAGATCAGCGGTTCGACGCTCAGCCCCGGCAGGTCCCAGCGTTGCTGGCCGCCGCTGTCGCGCTGGTGGTTGAACATCACCTGGAACAACGGCGTGTGGCTCAGGCTGCGTTCCACCCCCAGGCCATCGACCAGTTGCTCGAACGGCAGGTCCTGATGGGTCTGGGCGCCGAGGGCCGCGGCCTTGATCTCGGCCAGCAATTGCCCAAACGGCTGGTCGGCCCGTGGCTGGCTGCGCAGTACCTGGGTGTTGACGAAGAAGCCCAGCAGGTTTTCCACGTCCTGGCGGGTGCGGTTGGCAATCGGCACGCCGACGCGGATGTCCTGCTCGCCGCTGTAGCGATGCAGCAACGTCTGCAATGCCGCCATCAGCAGCATGAACAAGGTGCAGCCTTCGCGGCGGGCAAGATCACGCAGTTGAGTGGTCAACGCGGCAGGGATATCCAGCTCGATACTGGCCCCCTGCTGACTCGGGATCGCCGGGCGACGACGGTCGGTCGGCAGGTTCAGTGGCGGGTGTTCATTGCCCAACTGCCCACGCCAGTAATCGAGCTGGCGCTCGGCCTCGCCGGCCTCCAGCCACAGGCGCTGCCAGCGGGCGAAGTCGGCGTACTGGATGCCCAGCTCCGGTAGCTGCGGGGCCTGCCCGGCACTGAGCTGTGCATAGAGCCGGGTGAACTCCTGCAACAGGATCGGCAGCGAGCCGCCGTCGGTGACGATGTGGTGGAAGGTCAGCACCAGCACATGTTGCTGCGCATCGAGGCGGATCAAGCGGCAGCGCATCAACGGGCCGTGCTGCAGATCAAACGGCTGCTCGGCGTTGAGGGCGATCTGGCGTTGCAATTCGACCTCGTTGGCCGCCGAGGCCTCGACCAGCGGTGCCTCCATCTGCGGGTGGATGTGTTGCAGCACCTGCTGTCCGTCGAAGACAAAGGTGGTGCGCAGCACTTCATGACGCTGCACCAGTGCGGTCAGGGTTTGCGCCAGCGCGTCGCGGTTCAGCTCACCGCTCAGGCGAAAGGCACCGGTCAGGTTGTAGGCCGTGGCCTGGGGCTGCATCTGCCAGAGGAACCACAAGCGCTGCTGCGCGTAGGACGCCGGCAACGTGTCGACGGCGCGGTCCCGTGGCGGGATCGGCAGCAGTTCCAGGGTCAGCCCCTGGGCGTGCATCTTCTGTTGCAACGCACGCCGGGCGTCCGCGCTCAAGCCGCAGAAACGCTGGGCCAGGGTCATCATTCTGTCCGGTGCAGCACTCATCGCGCGTGTTCCTCATCCACTTCGTCGAACAACGCTTCGAGGGCGTCTACATCGTTTTCTTTATGGTCACTTTGCTCACGGAACTGCTCGATCTGCGCCGCCAGCCGTTCCAGGGTGTCACCGTCGAAAAACAGCTTGAGCGGGATCGCCAGGTTCAGTTCTTCCTGAATCCGCGCACGAATGCGCGTGGCCAGCAGCGAGTGCCCGCCGAGTTCGAAGAAGTTGTCGTACACGCCGACGCGCTCGACGTGCAGCGCTTCGGCCCAGATCGCCGCCAGGGTTTTTTCCAGGTCGTTGCGCGGCGCGACAAAGACGCTGCGGCGCACATCGAGATCGAGCAAGGCCTGGCGATTGAGTTTGCCGTTGGGCATCAGCGGAAAACGCTCCAGCACCTGCAAACGCGCCGGTTGCATGTGCTCGGGCAGCGTTTCGGCCAGATGGCTGCGCAATTCGTTGAGGCGGATGTCGGCGGTGTCGGTCGGGGACACCACGAAGCCCAACAGTTGCGGGCCGGTCGGGGTTTCCCGGGCAATCACGGCGGCGTCTTCGATGCCCGGCGCGTTGCGCATGGCCGACTCGATTTCACCCAGTTCAATGCGGAAGCCGCGGATTTTCACTTGATGGTCAACCCGCCCCAGATACTCCAGCACGCCATCGGCGCGATAGCGCGCCAGGTCACCGGTGCGGTACAGGTGCTGGCCCGCCACCTTCGTGAACAGGTCGGGGACAAAACGCTCGGCCGTCAGCGTGGCCCGTTGCAGATAGCCCCGGGCAATGCCGGCACCGCCAACGTACAACTCGCCTTCGACGCCCACGGCCACCGGTTGCAGGTCCGAACCGAGCACGTGGATGCGCATGCCGGCAATCGACTGGCCGATCGGCACGCTGTCATCGTCCTGGTCAAGCGGCAGCTCCCAGGCCGAACACCACACGGTGCCTTCGGTCGGGCCGTATTCGTTGACCAGCGCCACCCCCGGCAATGCCTCGCGATGTCGCTGTACCAGTGCATTGCCGCAGGCTTCGCCGGCGACGATCACACAGGCCAGCGCCTGGTGGTCGAGGTGTTCGAGAATCTGCGCGTGGTAGGACGGCAGGGTCAGGTAGTGGGAAATCTCTTCGCGCTGGATCAACGCCGCCAGTCGGGCCGGGGCCTTGTAGCTGTCTTCGTCCGGCAGGCACAGGGTCGCGCCCTGCCCCAGCGCCCAGAAAACCCCGGCCACCGAGCTGTCGAAGGAGAACGACGAGAGCATCAGGAATGCGCGCAGCGGCTGGCGATAGAAAGCGTTGCGCGCCAGGGTCGAGGCCACGGCGTTGGCATGGCTGATCATCACGCCCTTGGGTTTGCCGGTGGAGCCCGAGGTGTAGATGACGTAGGCCAGATTGGCGCTGTCGCCCTGTGGCTCAGGCCGGGTTTGCGCGGCGGACCAGACTTCGGCCCCCGGCATCAGGGAAATTGTCCGCTCACCAGGTAATGCATCCGGCAGCCCTTGGCAGGCCAGCACATGGCGCGCGCCGGTATCGGCGAGCATGAACGCCAGACGTTCGATCGGGTAGTTCGGGTCCAGCGGCAAGTACGCAGCGCCGGCCTTGAGCGTGCCCAACAAGGCGATGACCATTGCCAGAGAACGTTGGCCGTAGACCGCCACGATCTGATCCGGCGCCACGCCTTGGGTGCGCAGGGTATTGGCCACCTGGTTGGAACGCGCATCCAGCTCGGCGTAAGTCAGGCGCTGACCGTTGACACTCAGGGCGATGCGTTGCGGATGCAGGCGCGCCTGTTCGCTGAACAGTTCTTGCAGAAAGCGACACGGCAATGCCTGCTCGGTAGCGTTCGGGTTGAAGCCTTCGATCAGGCGAGTCCGTTGCGCAGCACTCAGCAGATCCGCCTGACCCAGGGTCAGTTCCGGCGATGCCAGTAGCTGGTGGCTGAATTCGATAAACTGCTCCAGCCATTCGACCAGCATCGACTCGGGCAGCGCACCGTCAAGACACGACAACTGCAACTGATCGCCCAGCACCCGCAGGCGCAGGACTTCGGGGTTGCCGTCGTCCACCTCGATAGCGCTTTCAATGGCGGCCTGATAGACGAAGCCGTAACGCAGCGGCGCGGTGCCTTCGGCGCTCAGTTCAAACTCATTGAGGCAATCGAGCCACGACAGCGACTGTTCGACGCTGGCGGCAAACGCCACCAACGCTTGCGCCAGGGTCTGCTGGCTGCGGTGCTCGAAAGCCACCGGCAAGCGCCGGGCGAAGCGTCCGAGGGTGGCGATGGTTTGCTCGTTGCGACCCTCCACCTGCCAGCCCATCAGCAGCTTTTCCTGATGGCCGATGCGCGCGACGAATGCGGTCCACAGTAACAGCGCCAATTGCTCTGCCTCAACGCCCGTTTCTGCAGTGACCCGTTGCACGCCAGCCAACCACGGGGCGTCAATCAACGTTGCTTGACGACGAACCAGCGTGACCTCGACGGCTGTTTCGAACGGCAAGCGATGGGTCACGGCGAACGGCTGTTGCAGGTTGCGCCAGAACGCCGCGCCCTGGTGGCCGATGTCTTCCTCGCGCAGTTCTTCCTGCCATGCGCTGTAGTCCAGGTATTGCAGCGCGTCCTCGTCGTCACCCAGGGTTTCACCGCGCAACAGGCTGCCCAGTTCACTCGCCAGCACCCGCAGCGATACCTCGTCGAAGCTACATGCCGGGGCCAGCAGGGTGATGAACGCCTGCCCTGCTCCGTCTTCAACCTGCGCCACCACCAGCGCCTGACTCGAATCTTCAACCATGACTTCGCGGCTGCGGCTCAAGGCCTCGGCCACCGAAGGCTGGTTGCCCAGCAGCGTGACCGGCAGAGCATCGCACAAGCTCTGCACCGGCCACTTCATGCCCGGCAGGCGGCGGTACAGCGTACGCAGGATTTCATGGCGCTGACCGAGGGTTTCCAGTGCCCCGCGCAACGCCTGGGCGTCCACTGGCCTGGCGAGCGGCAACGTCAGCGCGGCGAACAGCGGCCGTGCGCCCAGCTCCTGGGCACGCAAATAAAAGGCCTGCTGGGCCGAAGTCTGGAATACGTCTACCGAAGGTTCGAGGGCGGTGGTGTTCATGTCGGGTGTCCTTATTCCTGATCCAGGTCGGCGCTTTTCTGCGCGATGGCCATGGCCGTGAGGATTTTTCTGTAGCCGGTGAATTCGTTGCGCGCATGCACGCTGAGGATGTTGTCGAGCAGGACCACGTCGCCCTTCTCCCAGGCGAACTCGACCATCACCTCGCGGTAGATGCCTTGCAGGTGGCGGATCACATCGTCGGGAATCGGCGAGCCGTCACCGAAGAAGGTGTTTTGCGGCAGGTCCTGCGGGCCGAATTCACGCAGCAGGTTGTCGCGGATGCTGTCCGGCAGGGTCAGTGCATTGAAAAAGGTGCCGTGGTTGAACCAGATGCGCTCGCCGGTCAGTGGATGGCGCACGATGGCCGGGCCGTTCTGCCGGGTGCGCAGGCGGTTGCCCGGTTTCCACTCGGCCTGGATGCCGATTTTTGCGCAGTAGGCCTCGACTTCGCCGCGATCCTCGCTCTGGAACACGGTCTGCCATGGCAGGCCCATACCGTCGCCGTAGTTACGCACGTACATGATGCGTTTACGGGCAAATTCTTCGCGCACCGCCGGGTCGATCCGCGCGAGGATCCGTCGGGTATCGCCAAAGGGTGTTTCACCGCCGGTGGCCGACGGCGTGTCGCAGTAGAAATACAGGTGACGCGGAAAAACCGGCGAATACGAGTGTTCGTTGTGCGGGAAGATTTTCTCCGGCGCCGGGTAATCGGTGGAGCTGTAGATCTTGAACTGGCCGCTGATCTGGGTCCGTGGCGAGGCGCGGAACAGGTACTCCAGGGCACCGCCGGAAATTGCATCGACGCAGCGATTGAACTCGCCGATATCGGCCACCTGGAAGCCACGGAACAGGATCACCGCGTGTTCCAGCAGCTTGCTTTCGATCAGCGCGCGATTCTGGGTCGCCCATTCCACCAGGCTCACGCCGGACACGGCCGGACGGCACACCAGCGGCATGCTGAGGCCTTCGAACATCGGCGCAAAACTCACCAGCCGCGTCGGATCGGTGGACAGGCTTTTGCGGGCACCACGGCCCATCCTGGGCATGGACTTGGTCGTTGAAACGGTCATAAACCCCTCCAGAAAATGTTGACGGCGGCGCTCAAGGGCGCCGCCGACTGAATCAGTCCGCCGCGGATTGCGCTGCTGGCGTGGCACGGTTCGCCGAGCGACGCTTGATCGCCATGGCGCCGCCGAGCAAGGCCTTGCGTTGCTCGTTCAAGCGCGCATCGGCACGGCGTTGCACCTCGGCGGCCAGGTCCAGCAACTCACCGACCTGCACCCCGTCAGCGCGTATCAGCGCTTCGAGCACCGCCCGGATCTGTTCGAACAATGACTCCAGCGTGCTCGGCAGGTACTGGCCCGCCGGCGATTCGAAACTCAAGTGAATGTGCTCGGCATCGTTGTAGAACGCAGCGACCATGCCGATCTCGGCGGCCTGGCACCCGGACGGGAAGTCCTCGACCTGCAGGCCCTCCATCGACGGCAAGCGCCCGACGCCTTCCTGGTAGATCAGCTTGATGTCGAACAGCGGCGAACGGCCGGCCCGGCGCGGCAGACGCAAGGCTTCCACCAGACGCTCGAACGGCAGGTCCTGATGGTCCGAAGCCTCCAGCACCGCCCGGCGACAGGCCTCCAGCAACTGCGCCGCCGCCTGATCGGCATCGACCTCCACTTGCAGTACTAATTGGTTAACGAAGAAGCCGACCATTTCTTCAAGCTCGGCTTGATTTCGGTTGGCGATATCGGTGCCGATGCGCACCCGACTGACCTCGGTACGCTGGCGCAGGACCAGGGTGAAACCGGCCAGCAGCAGCATGAACAGCGACAGATCGCGCTGTTGGGCAAAGTCGCGCAACTGCCGGCTGAGCTCGCCGCTGAAGGTGAAATGGGCGCTGGCACCCTCTTGCGTCGTACGCCCGTCACCGTCGGCGGGCAACTCCAGTACCGCCTGTGGCTCGGCAAGGCGCTGCTGCCAGTAGTCGAGCTGGCGCTGCAACTCGCCGCCCTGCTCCAGCCACTGGCGCTGCCATTTGGCGAAGTCGGCGTACTGCACGCTGTGCGCCGGCAGTTGCGGGGTCTGGCCACGGTTGAGGGTTGGATACAGCGTGACGAATTCATTGATCAGCACGCGGAACGACCAGTCATCGGCTGCGATGTGATGCACCGTCAGCAACAGCACATGCTCGTCATCCGCGACCCGCAGCACCCGCACCCGCAGTAACGGACCGTGGCGCAGGTCGAATGGCCGGGCGACTTCCTCCCGGGCCAGTTGCTGCGCCTCGACGTCCGGCACCGGCCGCTGCCGCAGGTCGCTGGCCTCGAAGCTCAACGGCAATTGCCCGTGGACCCGCTGCCAGGCCTGGCCGTCTTCTTCGTAAAAGGTGGTGCGCAACACCGCGTGACGCTGCACCAGGGTTTCGAAGCTGAGGCGCAGGGCGTCGAGGTTCAACTCACCCCGCAGGCGCAAGGCACCGGGCATGTTGTACATCGAACTGTCGGGCTCCAGGTTCCACAGGAACCACAGGCGCTGCTGGGCAAAGGACAATGGCTGGCGTTCGCCGGAGGTGTCCGCTACCAGCGCCGGGCGTTCACAGCTGTGTTGCAGTGCCTGCACCTGAGCGGCGAAATCCTCGAGGCGCGGATGTTCGAACAGGCTGCGCAGGCTCACCGACAGGCCCAGGCGCTGGCGGATCTGCGAGACGATTTGCGTGGCCAGCAACGAATGCCCACCCAATTCGAAGAAGCTGTTTTCCCGGTCGACGCGACTGACCTGCAACACCTGCCGCCAGATCTGCGCCAGTTCGATTTCCAGCGTGCCTTGCGGTGCGCTGCCGACTTCGGCCTCCCAGACCTGCGGGGCCGGCAACGCGGCACGGTCGAGTTTGCCGTTACGGTTGAGCGGCAACGCGGCCAGCAACACCAGTTGCGCCGGCAGCATGTAGTCCGGCAGGCGCTCGCCCAGGGTGCGGCGCACGGTGTCGGTGAGCTGACACGCATCCGCCGCCAGCAGCCCGGCATCGGCCGGCACCACATAGCCGATCAATTGCTTGCCGCCGACGCCTTCGTGCACCAGCACCGCGGCTTCGCTGATCATCGGCAGGCCTTGCAGATGCGCTTCCAGTTCACCCAGTTCGACCCGGAAACCACGGATTTTCAACTGATGATCGATGCGCCCCAGGTACTCCAGCGCCCCGTCCTCGCGATAGCGCGCCAGGTCGCCGCTGCGGTACAGACGCGCCCCCGGCGTGGTGGAAAACGGATCGGCAATGAAACGTTCGGCGCTCAAGCCCGGTCGCAGGTGATAACGCTGGGCAAGGCCGGCGTCGCCGCCGATGCACAATTCGCCGACGCAACCGGTCGGCAGCAGGTGCCCTTCACTGTCCAGCACATACAGCGCGCGCCCAGGCAGTGCCTTGCCGATGGGCACGCCAAGGTGATTGCGGGTATCGGCCAGTGTGCATTCGTGGATGCTGGACACCACCGTGGCTTCGGTCGGCCCGTAGGTGTTGAGCAGGCGCACATCGCCCAAACCGGCGGCGTGCCATAGCTTCAGGCCTTCGAGGGACATGGCTTCGCCGCCGACGTGGACCTGACGCAAGCGCCCCTTGTCCCGCTGCGGTTGCGTGGCCCACTCCTGAGCCAGCAGGAACCAGTACGCCGCTGGCAAATCCGCCAGGGTCACGCCTTGTTCGATGATCTGGCGATAGAGGGTGTCGGTGTCCCACAATTCATCGCCGCGCATCACCAGCGCCGCGCCCACGCACAATGGCGGGTAGCACTGCTCGACAAAGCCGTCGAAGCTGAATGTGGCGAATTGCAGCACGCGGTCTTGCGCGGTGAGTTGTGAATAGTCCGCCGCAATCACGCAGAACTCGCGCAGTGCGGCATGGGCCAGGCACACGCCTTTCGGCCGTCCGGTGGAGCCGGAGGTGTAGATCAGGTAGGCGAGGTCTTCGGCGTTGGCGAGGTTGACCAGGTTGTCGGTGCAATACCCGGCGTCTGCGCCCGGCTCCAGCGCCAGACGCGGCAAACCTTGCGGCAGCGCTACATCGGTCAACAACCCCGGTTGCGCCAGCAGCAGGTCCATGCCGCTGTCTTCGATCATGTAGCCCAGGCGCTCGGCCGGGTAATCCGGGTCCAGCGGCACATACCCGGCACCGGACTTGAGGATCGCCATCAGGCTGACGATCATCTGCGCATTGCGCCGCACCGACAGCCCCACCCGCTGCCCCGGCGCCACACCCTGGGCGCGCAGGCGATGGGCGAGCTGGTTGGCTTGGGCATTGAGCTGGGCGTAGGTCAGGCGTTCGTCACCGACCATCACCGCCAGCGCGTCGGGGGTGCGGGCCGCTTGTTGCTCGAACCGCTGGTGGGCCAGCAACGGGCTGTCCAGTTGCGGTGCCGGTGGTTGCGAGCCGCGTATTACCTGGGCTTGGGCCTGAGCGTCCAACAGGCTGACGGCACCGAGCGCCTGTTGTGGCTGGGCAACAAATTGCGCCAGCACATGCAGCAGGCTGGCGCCCAACTGGCTGATCTGCGCCGCGCTGAACCGGATGCGGTCGAAACTGAAATCCAGACGCAGGCTGGCGCCGACTTCGATGCCCAGGGTCAGCGGGTAACTGGTGATTTCGTGATTGTGCAGCGCGCCAAAGGTCAGGCCCGCCGGCGCTCCTTGCTTGAGGGCTTCGGCCACCGGGAAGTTCTCGAACACCAGCAGGCTGTCGAACAACGCCCCCTGTTGCCCGTCCCAGCCCTGAATATCGTACAGCGGCACGTGTTCGAACTCGCGCAGGCTCAGGTTCAGGGCTTGCAGGTCTTTGAGCCACTGGGCCACCGACTGCCCGGCCTGCGGCGCGGCGATGATCGGCAAGGTATTGATGAACAGCCCCAATTGCTGCTCGATGCCCGGCAACGGCGCGGAGCGTCCGGCTATCGTTGCGCCGAAGGCCACACAGGACTGGCCGGTGTAGCGCTGCAACAGCAGGCCCCAGGCGCCTTGCAGCAAGGTGTTGAGGGTGATTTTCTGCTGGCGGGCGAAATCGCTCAGGCGCTGTAGCGATGCGCTTTCAAGGGTCAATTGATGTTCGCCCATGCCGTGCCCTTCGGCGGGCGTCGGCAAGGCTTGCGCCAGCAGCGTCGGTGTTTCCAGGGGCGCCAGCGCCTGTTTCCAGAACTGTTCGGCGGCCAGCAGCGGCTGCTGTTGAATCCAGCCCAGGTAGTCGCGGTATTGCCCCAATGGCCTGACCAAGGTCTGGCCGGCATAGTGCTGAATCACTTCGCCGAGCAACTGCGCGTTGCTCCAGCCGTCCATGAGGATGTGATGGCTGGTATGGATCAGGTGCCAGTCTTCACTGCCCCGACGCACCAGCAGCAGGCGGAACAGCGGCGCGGAGCTGAGTTCGAAGCCGCGGCTGCGCTCCTCGGCGGCCAGTGCATCGCGGTCGATGTCGGCGGCTTCGATCACTTGCAGTTGCAGGTCGATCTGGCGATGAATCACCTGATGCGCGCACTCGAGCCCCAGCCAGTGGAAGCTGCTGCGCAGGATGTCATGCCGGTTGATCGCCGCCTGCCAGGCCCGGCCGAACGCGGCCAGTTCCAGGCCGTGGATGTCCAGGCGCAGTTGATTGATGTAGGCCTCGGCCTGGGGTTCGTACAGGGTGTGGAACAGCATGCCCTGTTGCATCGGCGTCAGCGGGTAAACGTCCTCGATGGCCGGCGCCGCAACAGGCAAGGCATCGAGTTGTGCCTGGGTGATGCGCGCCAGCGGGAAGTCCGACGGCGTGACCTGGCCTGCCGTTGTCGCGCAGCAATGTTCGATCAGCGTCTTGAGTTCTTCGGTGTAGGCATCGGCCAGTCGTTGCACGGTGGACTCGGCAAACAGGTCACGGCTGAAACCCCATTGCAGCGAGAGCTGCCCGCCATAGACCTGGCCCTCCACGGTCAGCCAGTTGGCCAGCGGCGCATCGTCGCCCTGGGCCTGGCCGCCGCTTTCCGGAGCCGGGACCAACAGCGCGGCGTCGTCGAACTGACGGTCGAACTGCCCCAGGTAATTGAAGGTGATCCGAGGCGCCGGCAGGTCTTGCAGGGCCTGACGCTGTGCCGGTTCACCGAGGTAGCGCAGCAAGCCGTAGCCCAGGCCTTTGCCGGGAATGGCGCGCAATTGTTCCTTGATCGACTTGATCGAATTCGCCGCCCCGGCCTCGGGTTGCAGGCGCACCGGAAACAGGCTGGTGAACCAGCCGACGGTGCGGCTCAGGTCGAGGTCGTCGGACAGGTCTTCGCGGCCGTGGCCTTCCAGCTGGATCAGCGTCGAGCCCTGCCCGCTCCAGCGGCAGATGACCCGCGCCAGCGCCGTGAGCAACAGATCATTGACCTGGGTGCGATAGGCCGCCGGGGCCTGTTGCAGCAACAGGCGGGTCAAATCGGCGTCCAGTTTCGACTCGATCTTGTGCCCGTGGCGCTGCTGCAAGCTGCCTTGCGGGTTGTCACACGGCAGGTCACGGGCATCCGCCAGTTGCGCCTGCCAGTACGGCATTTGCCCAGGCACGGTGCCGGCATGCTGTTGCAGGTGCGCGGCCCAGGCCTGGTAGGCGCTGGTTTTCTCGGGCAGCGCCACTTGCCCGTAAGCCTGCTGCAAGTCTTCGAGTAACACCCGCCACGACACCCCGTCCACCGCCAGGTGATGGACCACCAGCAACAAGCGCTG
This sequence comes from Pseudomonas sp. GL-RE-26, assembly GCF_019956275.1. Taxonomy (NCBI): domain Bacteria; kingdom Pseudomonadati; phylum Pseudomonadota; class Gammaproteobacteria; order Pseudomonadales; family Pseudomonadaceae; genus Pseudomonas; species Pseudomonas sp. GL-RE-26. The sequence continues at coordinate 56,113 of NZ_JAHBDI010000022.1, read as the reverse complement.
GCTGCCGTCGTCGAGGCTGACCAGCAAGGCACGCAGCAGCGGCCCGTCGGCCAGATCGAGGCTGCGTTGCGCTTCATCGCACAGGGCGGTCAAGGCTTCGGCCGAAGACGCCCGACGCTGCCACAATCCAGCTGACTCGACTGGCGCTGCGTGGTGCTGCTGCCAGCCTTCGGGGCCGTCTTCGGAGCCGTCGATAAAGCGCAGGCGCAAGGCGTCGTGGTGGTTGATGAGGGTAACCAACGCCCGCTCCAACGCCTCAGGATTCAACGCTTCCCGGGGCGTCAGCAGCAGCGACTGGTTCCAGTGCCGGCGCTGGGCGATGGCCTGTTCGAAGAAGTAATGCTGCGCCGGGGTCAGGATCACCTCGCCACTGACCGGGCCTTGATCGACAGTGCTGCGGCTGTCGAACGCCGCGACCAATGCCAGGCTGCGCACGGTCTGGTACTGGAACAGGTCACGCGGGCTGAGGCGAATGCCGGCCTGACGGGCGCGACTGACCACCTGGATGGAAATGATCGAGTCGCCGCCGAGCTCGAAGAAGTTGTCTTCGAGGCCCACGGGGTCCGCGCCCAACACCTCCTGCCAGATCTGCGCCAGCGCGGTCTGCAGCGCATCCTGCGGCGCGACGAATGCCTGTTGCGGCGCGGCGTCGGGTGGCGGCAAGGCCTTGCGGTCGAGCTTGCCGTTGGCGGTCACCGGCAAGGCGTCCAGCGGCATCAGGTAGGTGGGCACCATGTATTCCGGCAGGCTGCCGAGCAGCCAGGCCTTGAGGGTTTGCGGCCACTGCTCATCGGCATCGGTATCTTCCAGCACCAGATACGCCACCAGATGCCTGCCGCCCTGCACCAGCACCACGGCCTCGCGCACCAGCGCATGCTGCATCAGGCGAGTCTCGATTTCCCCCAGCTCGATGCGCAGGCCGCGCAATTTGACTTGATGGTCGAGACGCCCGAGGTATTCGATCACCCCATCGGCACGCTGCCGCACGCGGTCGCCGGTACGGTACAAGCGCGCACCGTCATGGAAGGGGCACGGTACAAAACGCTCGGCGCTGAGCGCCGGACGCCGGTGATAACTGCGCGCCAGCCCGGCGCCGCCGAGGTACAACTCCCCCGTCACGCCGGCCGGAACCGGGAGCAATTGCGCATCCAGCACATGGGTGCGCAGATTGGCGATGGGACGACCGATGGGCACGCTGTCGGCGCCTTCGTCGATGCAGGTCCAGTGGGTGACGTCGATGGCCGCCTCGGTCGGGCCGTACAGGTTGTACAACCCGGCGCCGGGCAGCTTTTTGAACACCTGCAATTGGGCATCCAGCGGCAAGGCTTCACCGCTGCAGACGATGCGCTTGAGGCCGGTGCAAGCCTCGACACCCGGCTCGTGGATGAACGCCTGGAGCATCGACGGCACAAAGTGCAGCGTACTGATGCCGTAGTCATCGATCAGGCGGATCAACTGCGCCGGTTCACGATGCGCCCCTGGCGGCGCCATCACCAGACGCGCACCGGTCATCAGCGGCCAGAAGAACTCCCACACCGACACATCAAAACTGAACGGGGTTTTCTGCAACACCGAGTCGCTGCCATCCAGACCGTAAGCCTGTTGCATCCAGCACAAGCGGTTGAGCAGCGCCGCGTGACTGTTGCCGGCGCCCTTCGGTTTGCCAGTGGAACCGGAGGTGTAGATCACATAGGCCAGGTTCAGCGGATGTACTTCAACCTGCGGGCAGGTTTCGCTGTAGCCGTCGAGCCAGTCCTGTTCCTGATCCAGGGCGATGACCTTGACGCCCTCGGCAGGCAGTGCGCCGAGCAAAGTGCTTTGGCTGAGCAGCAAGTCAATTGCGCTGTCTTCGATCATGTAGGCCAGGCGTTCGGCCGGGTACTCCGGGTCGAGCGGTACGTAGGCGCCACCAGCCTTGTGAATCGCCAGCAGGCCGATGACCATCTCCAGCGAACGCTCAACGCAGATCCCCACCAGCACATCCGGGCCGACACCCTGCTCGCGCAAGCAGTGCGCCAGTTGATTGCTGCGGGTGTCGAGTTGCGCGTAGCTGAGCTGACGCTCGCCAAACACCAGCGCCGGCGCGTCGGGGGTGCGTCGGGCCTGGGCCTGAATCAACTCGTGCATGCACTGCTCGACCGGATAGGCCACGGCGGTGCGATTCCAGTCCTGCACCAGCACTCGCTGCTCATCCGCAGTCAGCATCGGCAACTCGCCGATTTTTTGCGTCGAGTCGTCGACTATCGCCTGCAACAGGCGCGTCCAGTGCCCGGCCATGCGCGCAATGGTATCGGCATCGAACAGGTCGCTGGCGTAGGTCAGCGCGGTGTGCAGCTTGCCGCCCTTCTCCCAGGTGTCGAGGGTCAGGTCGAACTGGGTGGTGCGGCTTTGCCAGTCGATGCTGCCCAACTCCAGGCCGGACGCGGTGCTGACCGAGGTCATGTCGGCCACTTGCGGCTGGTGGTTGTACATCACCTGGAACAGCGGCGTGTGGCTGAGGCTGCGTTCCAGTTTCAGCGCCTCGACCAGGCGCTCGAATGGCAGGTCCTGATGGGCCTGGGCGCCGAGGGCGGTTTCCTTGATGGCGCGCAGCAGGTCGTCGACCCGGGTCTGGCCGTCCAGTTGCGTGCGCAGCACCTGGGTGTTGACGAAGAAACCGATCAGGCCTTCGATTTCCGCGCGGTTGCGGTTAGCGATGGGCACGCCGACGCGGATGTCGGTTTGCCCGGTGTAGCGATGCAGCAACGCGTTGAAGGCGCCGAACAGCAGCATGAACAGGGTGATGTTGTGTTTCTGTGCGGTGCTGCGCAGTTGCTCGGCCAGTTGCGCCTCGACCGCGAATTCGTAGCGGGTGCCGCGATAGCTCGGCATCGCCGGGCGCGAATGGTCCAGGGGCAATTCCAGCACCGGGTGTTCGTCACCCAACTGCGCCTGCCAGTACGCCAGTTGCCGCGCCTGCTCGCCCGCCTCCAGCCAGCGGCGCTGCCACAGGGCGTAGTCGCTGTACTGGATCGGCAACGCTGCCAGCTGCGGTTGCACGCCCGCATCGAAAGCGTCGTAGCAGCGGATGAATTCGTCGATCAGTACGTTCATCGACCAGCCGTCGGAGACGATGTGGTGCAGGGTCAGCAACAGCACGTGCTGTTGTTCGGCGAGCTTGAGCAAGGTGACCCGCAGCAGCGGACCGGTCGACAGATCGAACGGCAGCACCGATTGATGTTCGGCGGTTTCAGACACGGCACCTTCGCGCTCCTCGGCGGGCAGTGCGCTGAAATCCACGTGCTCGATCCGCAGCGGCGCAGCGGCCGGCACTTGCAGCAAGCTGTCATCGGCCTGACGGGCGAACACCGTGCGCAGGGTTTCATGCCGCGCCACCAGGCTGGCGAACGCCTGCTCCAGCGCCGACAGGTTCAAGCGCCCGGTCAGCCGCACCGCACCCGGCAGGTTGTACGCGCCGCTGTGGGGATCCAGTTGCCAGAGAAACCACATGCGTTGCTGGGCGTACGACAGCGCCTGGCGATCCTCGGCCTCGATGCCGGCCGGAATCGGGAAACGGGCGAAATCCACGCCCTCCTTGTGCAAGGCCGCAAGGAACATCTGGCGCTTTTCCAGGGGCAACCCGATAAACCGGCGAGCAAGTTTCAAGGAGTCTTCAGCATTCATCTATCGGCATCCGCATCAGTAGGCAGCAGGCGCAAAGGCGCGTCGTCCCTATAAAACGAATGCAGGCGGGAAAAATTAGCGGATCAGGCAAAAGGCGAAACGCGGAAAAACAGGTTGATAAATACCCCTGTGGGAGCGGGCTTGCCCGCGAAGGCGGTGTGTCAGACAACGGGTATGTTGCTGACACTCCCTCTTCGCGGGCAAGCCCGCTCCCACAGGTTTTGTGGTGATTTCAGAGCAGGTCTAACCCACCGCCAGCAACCCATGCCTTCGACGATGCACCTCAAGCTGATCCTTGATCACCCGCAGCACCTTCGCTTCCTGCTCATGGATGAAGAAGTGCCCACCCGCCAGCATGTCCACCGAAAAGCTGCCACGGGTTTCCTGGCTCCAGCCGATCAACTGCTCGGCGGTGGCGCGGTCGGTCTTGCCGCCGAGCACATGCACCGGGCACTTGAGCAACGGGCGCTGCACCGGTTCGAATCGCCCGCACAGCAGGAAGTCCGCGCGCAGCACCGGCAGGGTCAGGCTCATCAACTCTTCGTTGGCCAGGATCTCTTCGCTGGTGCCGTTGAGGGTGCGCAGTTGCTCGATCAGTTCGGCGTCGCTTTTAGGCTGGGCAAAGCCCCGGTCATAGTCGGCGCGCAGGGTCGGGGCGGCAGTGCCCGAGGCGAACAGCGCTACCGGCTCCGGGCAACCCAGCGACCGAAACGCATGGGCCATCTCGCAGGCCAGCAGCGCGCCCATGCTATGGCCGAACAACGCGTACGGCGCCTTGAGCGTGTTTTTTTGTTCCTGGGCCAGTTGCAGCGCCAGGCGGCGCATGTCGGTGTGCAAGGGCTCGCCGTACCGCGCGCCACGCCCCGGCAGTTCCACCGGTTGCAGCGTGAGCCACTGCGGCAGCTTGCGCCGCCAACGGCTATAGACCATGGCACTCGCGCCCGAATAGGGCAGGCACAGCAATGTCAGCGGGGTCACCGGGTTTTCCTCGAAAGTTGTCTGTTTGGAGAACGGACGAGGTGCCCAAAGAATTAGCCATGTGAGTAACCCTGTGGGAGCGAGCTTGCTCGCGATGACGGTGTGTCATGCAACATTGATGTCGACTGACACGACGCATTCGCGAGCAAGCCCGCTCCCACAATGGCCGGCTTACACCAATAAACTGTGGCGAGGGAGCTTGTCGGATCGCCGCACCGTCCCGCTCGGCTGCGCAGCAGTCGCAAAACCGCTTAAACACCAAACAACTGACAGATCACGCATGCAATTCAAGGGGTTGTTTCACAACCCAGCGGGACGGTGCGGCGATCCGACAAGCTCCCTCGCCAAAGGTGGTGTGTAGGCCTGAGTCCGACCTGTTATCAACAATATCCTGCCATTTTGCAGGAAATACCCGGTTGCCAGCTGTTACATCCCCACCTAACATCCTTGCTCTACGGGTACAGCGGAGCTGTCCAGAACCACCCGAATTCAAGGAACCAGAATGAGCCAACGCATCCAACGCAGCATCGACTCCCCGCTCCGAACCGGTTTGAACCGCGAAGAACTCTGGGAAGCCGGTGACAAGGGCCTGATCAAATGCTGGGAAGTCGGCCGCCAGCGCGCTGCTCGTTTCCCCGACCTCGCCCGACAGTGCCTTGCCGGCGAGTTGCCGGTACTGGGCTGGAAAGGCGGCGTGAGTCGCAGCCTGAAGAAACTCGAAAAATATGGCTCCCTCAAGTACCTCGCGCAGTGGCAAGGGTTGCGCGGGGAAGACCTGAACGTGGATCTAGCACAGGAACGGGCACTGACATGTGCTCGGACGGGCATGGTGGTGACGTTTACGCCGGATCGGGCGAAGTATTTCAATCAAATAGCGGAAGTTGAATCCTAGGAGCATGGACAATGGTCGATTTGCATCAGGAATTTCAAAACAGTGGATTCTTCCACGAAGCACGCATTGATAGACGTTCAGCCGACGCGCTGGTAGGCATTGCGGCTGGACTCGCTGCCGATGGCAAGATCAACCAGCAGGAAGCCGAGTTTCTCAAGAGCTGGATCGAAGTTCATTTGTGTCATCTGGGTGATCCAGTCGTGAACATCCTCTATAAACGCCTCGCCAACATGCTGAGTGATGGCGTGCTGGACTCCGAAGAATCGGCTGAGCTACTGGACATGCTGCACCAGTTTGCAGGTATGCCGGTTGGCTCTGACCAGATCTTCACAACACCTTGCAGTCTTCCACTCGATAACCCTGCACCCACACTGAACTGGATTGATCGAGTTTTCCTGTTCACTGGGGTTATGGCTTACGGTCCGCGCAAAGAATGCGAGTCGCTGATAGTCGAACGCGGCGGTCTGATTGGTGGTTCGGTCAGCAAAAAAATCAACTATCTGGTGGTCGGCAGCATCGGAAACGATCAATGGCTTCATAGCACTTATGGCACCAAGATCAAAAAAGCCGTTGAACTGAGAGAGAGCGGTGTTCCTATCGCGATCATCAGTGAAGAACACTGGCAAAGGGTGCTGTTCGGGTGACCGTGGGGTAACTGCATCGAGCTAAGGCGAAAAAGGGCTCAAGTCATTGCGGAATCTGCGCCAACACTGACCGAAAAACGCTCACGATAAGCCTGCGGCGTCACGCCCATGGCCCGCAGGAAGCTGCGGCGCAGGGTTTCTTCGCTGCCAAAGCCGCATTGCACCGCCACCCGTTTGATCGGCACGCCGGTATCGCTGAGCAAACGCCGCGCGGTTTCGACGCGGATCAGTTCGATGGCCCGGGCCGGGGTCTGGCCGGTGTCGGCGCGGTAGTGGCGCACGAAGCTGCGTTCGCTCATGCCGGCCTGCAAGGCCAGGGTCGGGATGCCCAGGTCGTGGGTCAGGTTTTCGCTGATCCAGGCGTGAAGTTCGTCGAAACGGTTGCCTTCCTGTTGCAGTGACAGGGTCACGCTGAATTGCGACTGACCACCCGGGCGCTTGAGAAACACCACCAGTTGCCGGGCGACTTCGAGGGCCATGGTGCGCCCCAGATCCTGTTCGACCATGGCCAGCGCCAGGTCGATGCCGGCGGTCACCCCGGCCGAGGTCCAGACCGGGCCGTCGTTGATGAAGATCGGGTTGGGTTCGACATGCAGTCGCGGGTGCTGCTGCGCCAGTTGCTCGCAGCGGGTCCAGTGGGTGACCACGCGCCGGCCGTCGAGCCAGCCGCTGGCCGCCAGCAGGAACGCGCCGGTGCACACCGAGGAAACCCGCCGGCAGCCACGGGCATGTTCGCGCACCCAAGCGACCAACGGCGCATCTTCGGCCGCTACGTAAACGCCCCAGCCACCGGCGATGATCAGGGTGTCGGTGCCCTCCTCCGGTAACGGTTCGGCCAACAGCGCCAAGCCCGCCGATGACATCACCGCCCCGCCGCCGCTGGCAATCACCGTCGGCGCATAGGGTGGCGGCAGGCCTTGCTGGCGAGCGATGTCGTTGGCCGAAGCGAATACCTGCAACGGCCCGGTGACGTCGAGCAATTGCACGTTGGTGAAAGCGAGCACATGGATGGTTTTCGACATTTGGCGTAATTCGTGGGGATATTGGCGTATACGCCAAAGCCTACGAGCCTAGAGTCAAACCGTCCACCCACTTCACGAGAAAAAACACCATGACGTTGCAGATCGGTTTTCTGTTGTTTCCACAGGTTCAACAACTGGACCTGACCGGCCCTTACGACGTACTGGCCTCGCTGCCGGATGTGAAAGTGCATCTGATCTGGAAGGACCTGATGCCAGTCACCGCCAGCACCGGCCTGCTGTTGAAACCGACCACCACTTTCGACGATTGCCCGGCACTGGACGTGATCTGCGTTCCCGGAGGCAGTGGCGTCGGCCCCTTGATGGAAGATGACCAGACCCTGGACTTTCTCAAGGCCCAGGCCGCCAACGCCCGGTACGTCACGTCTGTGTGCACCGGCTCGCTGGTGCTGGGCGCGGCGGGATTGCTCAAGGGTAAACGCGCCACCACTCACTGGGCGTATCACGAATTGCTCAAGCCACTGGGCGCAATTCCGGTGCAAGACCGAGTGGTTCGTGACGGCAATCTGCTGACCGGTGGCGGCATCACCGCCGGTATCGACTTCGCCCTGACCTTGGCCGCCGAGCTGTTCGACCAGACCACCGCCGAACTGGTGCAACTGCAGCTGGAATACGCCCCGGCCCCGCCGTTTACCGCGGGCAGCCCCGAGACGGCCCCGGCCAGAGTGCTGGAGGAGGCTCGCCAGCGGGCTGCCGGCTCGTTGAAGCTGCGGGCGCAGATCACCGAGCGCGCGGCGGCGAAACTCGACCGGCAGTGAAAAAATGGCGGCAGGAACCCGGTTCCTGCCGCCATGACGTTTCATGCGCCCACAAAAAAACCCGCCGAAGCGGGTTTTTCCAAGACCATGACGACTCCTTGTCGTAGCGTTCCTTGCATATGGTCGATCATCCATGATCCTGAGCACTTCCTGTGCTTCAGTGGGTAAGGCCAGAATACGCTTCGGATCCAATTTGTAACAGGCGATATCGCTACCATCGCGTGTAAGACATTCGCTATAAACCACCTTCCGAAAACCCCTAGACACCTCAGGTTTCGAGCCGATTTCAGCCACTCTGTTGCTCGTGGGACTTGGCATTGTCGATCAAAAACTGCTCGATATTGTTCATTTGCTCTTCCCAGCCGCGACTGTCCATGCGGAAAGCCTTTTCTCGACGGGCCTGGGGAACGTGATCGAAACCGGATTCGGAGACCTTGAGCAACGTGCCGTCGTCCATGTCTTCGAGCTCGAATTTCACCAGGGTGGTGGGTTCCTGGGAGTAATCGACTTCAGGGTTCACGGCATACGGGTGCCAGCGAAACGAAAACAGCCGCTCCGGCTCGACCCGCTCCACCAGTACATTCCAGCGCAAATGTTCATAACCGGGATAGGTAATCTGCCCCTGGGTCCACTCGCCTGCCACAAAACGCTTGCCCGCCAGCGCCACGCCAAACCACTGTCCGAACATTTCGGCATTGGCCAGCACACGCCAGACCTGCGAGCGCTTGGTCTTGAGCAGGATTTTCCTTTCGATGCGATCAGATGCTGGGTTCATAAGTCACCTCCTGTACTTGAACAGTAGGTCAGTAAGACCACAAGACCAACTTTAAAGTTGTACCAATGGGGATGTGCAATCAATCATGCCTGAGATATTCGGTCGCATTTGCACGGATAAGTTCTGGGGCTATCGCAAAATCAGAGGGTCGAAACTGCTAACGTTCTGCCTCGAAACAGCATCGAAAAGGATAGCGACATGAACAACCTGCGCGGCAGTTGCCTGTGCAAGGCCATCGAATACGAACTCGACAGCCTCGACATGCCCATCAGCCACTGCCATTGCCAGACCTGCCGCAAGGCACACGCAGCGGCTTTTGCATCGACCGCCGGGGTCATGCGCGAGCATTTTCGCTGGACCAAAGGCCAGGATCGCCTGAGCCGCCATGAATCGTCGCCAGGCAAGTTTCGGTATTTCTGTTCGGCCTGCGGTTCACACCTGATGGCCGAACGGCCGGCCCAGCCCCACGTGATCGTTCGGGTGGCGACACTGGATACCGATCCACGGAAGACACCCCAAGCGCATATCTGGACGGCCCATGACGTGCCATGGCTGGAATACGATTCGGTGGAAAAACACACGCAATGGCAAGCGTAGCGGGCTGAATGCCCCTCAGCGCTACACTGCATTTCTCATTCGGTCACAACGAGCACTCCAGCATGAACCCACGCTTACTATTGGCGCTGACGCCCCTGTTGTTCACCTCCATGGCGTTCGCCGTGGATTGTGACAACGCCAACGACCAGGCGACGATGAACCAGTGTGCGGCGCAGCAGAATGCTGCCGCCGACAAGGAATTGAATGCGCTGTACCAGCAGATCACTTCGCGACTCAAGAGCAACCCGGACAGCAAGAAGCAGTTGGTGGGTGCGCAGCGGGCGTGGGTTGCGTTCCGCGATGCCGAGTGCAAGTTCTCGGCGTCCGGGGTGGAAGGCGCGAGTGTGTATCCGCTGATCTACAGCAACTGCACCACGGAGCTGACCAAGGCACGGGTTCAGACGTTCAAGAACTACCTGAAGTGCCAGGAGGGGGATATGAGTTGTCCGGTGCCGGGGGTTTGATTTTGCGTTGTTGTTGAGGGCCTCTTCGCGAGCAGGCTCGCTCCCACATTGGATTTGTGGTGTTCACAAAACCTGTGGGAGCGAGCCTGCTCGCGATAGCGTCAGCTCAGGCGTCGCAATTACCGGACAAAAATCTGCGCCGTGGTAATCGCCATGTCCCCGCCCGGCAACTTGATGCTGCCTGTCTGCTTCAGGCTGTCGGCATCAAAGATCGCCACGTCGTTGAAGGTCCCCGCCAGGTAGATCTTGCTGCCGTCCTTGTTGAAGGAAATGCAGTAGTAGGAATGATCGAGCGTGGCGGACTGGAGCATTTTCTTCTGTTTGATGTCGTACTTGGCCAGGCGGTTGAGCACGCCAAACATCAGGTTCGGGTCCTTGGGCGAGCGCATGCCGCTGAAGTAGATTTCGGTCAGAGGCCCGAAGTCGGTGGTTTCGGTCTTGCCGGTCTTCAGGTCAACGCTGAACAGGCCGTACAGGTATTCGGCGGTGGCCGGGTCCTGTTTCTTGTCCTTGAACTTCGCCGCGGTGTACAGCAGCGAGAAGTCATGCCGGTAAGTCTGCTGGTTCCACACGTAGAGCACGTCCGGCGCGCTGTAGTTCGGGCGCTTCCAGTGGCGGCTGGGGATCAGCACGTCGAACTTGCCGGTTTGCACATTGACCTTGTAGACGTCCGCCCCGGCCACGTACAGCGTGCCGTCGTCACCGCTCTGCATGATGGTCAGCTGGCGCGGCGCCGGGAAACTGCGCACCGGCTTGGCGTCCATGCCGGCGTCGGTCTTGTACACGTCGAGCCGGGGCTGCTGTACTTCGTAGCGATCGTTCATCATCAGCGTCGGGTTGGCGACGGTGAACAGTTCCTTGCCGTCGTGGCTGAGGGTGAAGGCGAACATCGAGCGCGCTTTCTCCCCAGGTTTCTGGGTGATGCTGGCGTGGAACACCTGTTTGCAACTGTCCAGTTCGACACCGTAGACGTCCGCATAGTGATTGTTCAGCACGTAGGCGGTCTTGCGGTCCGGCGACAGTTGCACGGTGCCGGGGCCGAAGGCGTCGGGCATCTTGCAGGTCTTGAACAGCGTGTCAGTGGCCAGGTCGATCACGTGCAGGTTGTTCGGGTAGTTGGTGGTCAACATGTACTCGTGACCGTCTTGCAGTGCGGTGTTTTCATCGGCCAGGACACTGACCGAACAGCTGCTCAGAACGGCGAACGCGGCCAGGCCGCAGGCTTTGATATTACGCATGCTGGAATCCTTCTGATATCCGATCACTTGTCTTTCGGGAAGACAGTGCCGAGGTTGCGCCAGTTGTCGTTGGACGCCTGGGCATCCTTGTTCCAGTCCGGGTAGGTGCTCATCATGTCGGGCACCTGGGCCGGCCACCAGCAGGGGTCGGAGCAACCGTAGAGGTCGGCCTCCATCGGCTGGCACAGCGACGACACACCGCCGAACGCATCGATTTCCCAGCCCGGGTCGGTGGTCGAGGCACAGCCCGCCACGGAACTCATGGCCACCACTTCTTCAATGCGGTTTTCATCCGCGGCCTGATCCAGCTTCAACGCTTTGTTATTGATTGCCTTGAGATGTTTCATATCAGTGAGCCTTGCGCGGAGTGATGTAACTGCTGATGAACGCAGGGTTATTGGCCATGATCCGGGTGTAGACCTCGATGCCGAAGTCGACCCAGTCACGCATCAGTTCGCAGTAGTGATAGGTCGGGTGCGTCGGATCGCCGTAGCGGGCGTAGCTCTCGTGGTAGCAGCCGCCGGAACACAGGTTGCGGATCTGGCAGTCTTCGCACCCGGTGTTGGTGCGGTCCAGGCGCTGGGACAGGAAGTCGTTCAACTCCACCTGTTTCACGCCGCTGTGGACATTGCCGAAGGTCGGCAGGCTCGAACCGGTAAAGCGGTGGCACAGGTTCAGTTCGCCCTTGTGATCCACCGCCAGCATCTTCAGGCCCGCGCCGCATGGCAGGGCTTTCTTGTGGCCTTCGTGGATGTCGGTGATGAGCTGGTGCAGGTTGGAGAAACCGATGTTGCGGTGCTCCAGCGCCGCTTCCAGATAGCGTCGACCGAGGGCCTTCATGTTGGCGAACACCTGCACCAGTTCATCGCTGGTGAGGTTGAAGCTGCTGATGTCGCCGGAGGTCACCGGGGCGAAGCCGACTTCGGCAAAACCCAGTTCGTTGAACAGGTGATCCCAGATGGTTTCGACGTCGGTCACACCGGTGGTGAGCGTTACGCGGGCACCGACCGGACGGCTGTTGTAGCGCGACAGCAGCATCTCGGCCTTGCGCCGCACCACGTCGTACGTGCCCTGCCCGCCCACGGTGATACGGTTGCGGTCGTGCACGGTCTTCGGCCCGTCGATGCTCACCGACAGCCCGAAACGGTGGGCGTTGAGGTAGTCCACGGTTTCTTCGGTGAGCAGCGTGGCGTTGGTGGTCATGACGAATTCGACGAACTTGCCCGCCTCGCGAAAACGCTTCTCACAGTAGTCGACCATGTACTCGATCAGCTTGCGGTTGCTCAGCGGTTCGCCGCCGAAGAACACCACGGTGAAACGCTCTTCGTCCGGGGATTCGCGCAGCAGCATTTCTACCGAGGCGATCGCCGTTTCGACGTCCATCTTCTTGCCCGCCGACGGCTTGTCGAGGTCTTCCTTGTAGCAATACGTGCAGCTCAGGTTGCAGCCGGTGTTGACGTTGAGCACCACGGTATTGATCGCCGTGCGCTCGACACGCTTGGTGGCGATGTCCGGGGTCAGCGGCGAACCGTCGCTGACCAGTTCCAGGGCCATCAGCTCGCGCAGGGTCTCGGTGATTTCCTCGCCGTTGAAACGCGCGGCCAGGCGCTGGATCAGGTCGTCCGAGGAACAACCGGGCCCGCGCAAGGTATCGATGATGGTACCCGTCAGTTCATCGCTGGCGAACAGCGAACTGCTGGGGATGTGAAACAGCATGCGGTCTGCATCGACCTGCACTTCGTGCAGGTTGCGTTCGACCAGATTCAAGATAGCGCCCATTGCCAACCTCCTGTGCAGGCCCCGCTTGGCGGGGCTTGCGGTCATTCCGAAAAGTGTCTGTAGCCTTGAAGCCGTGTTAAGCCAAGGACAGCCAACTCATGGAATGGGTGGATTGTTCCAGCGTTGCACGGTCACGATCATGTGGCCTTCGCCGGTCAGGGATTTCCCTGCGTCGTCGACGGCGGCGATCACCTTGAGGTTGCCGGCATTGTTGGTGGACATCTTGCGTGCCGGGTTTGGCCCGGCATCGCCCGGGGTGAACACGCCCGCGTCGGCCTGCATGGTGCCGGCGAACTTGACGTCTTCGTCTTCCTTGGCGCGGTCGTCGAAGGCTTCGACTTTCCACTGCGCCGGGAACACACCGATGCGATACGGCTTGCCATCAGCGCCCTTGCCCCAGGCTTCCGCGTCGAAACGGCCCTGGACTTTCGGCGTCGAACCACCGCCCTCGCCGATCCGTGCCACCGAGAACTCCGGCACAACCTTGACCGAGGCAATCTTGCTGTACACCGACAGACTCGGGCCCTTCAACGCGCCGACGCTGACCGAGCGCACGCCCGGTTGGGCATTGGCGGCGGCCTTGAGCTTGACCTTGATCCGCTCAGGGCTCTGCTCGACCACTTCGAGCACTTCCACGCCTTTGCCGAAGTCCGGCTTGCCGCTCAGGCCGCTGCCGATCAGGGTCACTTCGGTTTCGCTGCCAGCCTTCAGATAACCCGGCTGCACCGCCAGCAAACGGTTGGAACCCTGCTTGGCGGCGACGAAGTCCAGGCCGCGCTCGTCGTGCTCGGCCTCGAACATCCGGCCCTGCATCGCATTGCCTTGGGCGGCGAACACCTGGCGCATGGTCACGCCATCGATGGTCACGTTGCCGCGCCATTCGTAGCCGGTGTAGAGAATCGCGCTGCCGTCGCCATTGAACGGGCTGCCGTCGGCGTACTGACCTTTGACGCTGACCTTGAAGGTGTCGCTGCCATCGGCACTCACAGTCATGACACCGGCCAGTTCACCCTTGCCCGGCAAGTGGCCGCTGAAGCTCCAGTCGCCCACCAGAGCACCGGCTTTGGGCGCCGCGCTCTGCCATTTCTTCCAGGCCGGGTTGTCCAGCGGATAACGCTTGGCCAGCAGCGGCACCATGTCCTTGCGGGCGATGTCGAACCAGTCGCGGTCCCGGGCCAGCGCCTGGTACTCCAGGGACGGCCACTGACCGAGGTGGAAGTTCACCAGGCGCTCCCACTCCTGGGCCGGACGCCGTTGCAGGGCAACCCGCGCACCGGAGTGGCAGCGGCCGCACATCTGGCTGGTCTGGTCGTCGAAGTGCTCGACGGTGTTGAGTCGCCGCTCCAGCGCATAACGCACGCCATCGGTTTCGCTCGGCGCCAGGCCCTGGGTGTCAGCCAGGTACTTGACCAGCGTGCGACGGTCGTCATCGCTGATCTGCAAACCGTGCATGGTCTGCATACGGGCGATGCTCATCAACCAGCCTTCCGGCGTTTTGCGCTGGTGGCTGATGCGGCTGAGAGCGTTATCGGCTTCGGGGGTGTGACAGCCCTGACAGGTTTCCTTGAGGATGGTCTGGGCGTCGCGGGCTGCCAGGCTATGAGGCGAATGCAGCGCTACTAAAGCGGCTACGGCCAGCAGGCTGGCGCTCATGCCTGATCGGAGTTTTCTCTTCATCAACGTCGAACCTCGCACGGTGCGTTCTTATTGTTGTGGCTTATCGTTTTTATGGTTTCTGCCGCCGGCGGTGTACCGCTGACGGAGGCAAGAGAAACGTCTGCGATGAGCAATACACAGAGCGTGCCAGCTTGCGGATAAGCTTTTTTATCAATTACTTGCGTTGATTTGTCTGCATTGACCGGTGCGTGGATGTGGTCCGCTGCGTCTAGTTTCGCGACAGCTGTTGCAGTCTGAGACAGCATAGTTGCCCGGCCAAAACTGTTCATTGGCCCACGATTGACGGCCGTGGCGGACAGGTGCTGCGTTGTCTCAACGGCTGTCGCGAATTGCGACAAACCACCCGGTCTTCTCCACTGCCGTTCATCAAGCAAAACCACGCCAGCCAAGGCCGAACCAGCGTTCTCGCGGACTTGGCACAGCCATTGCGAAAGCCCGGTTCTCACGAACAACAAGAGGCCTCGCCAATGTCGCTCCCAAACCTGCTTCCCGCCACTTCGGCATTCATCCAGCGCGCCCCGCGCATGCTCATCGGCGGTGGCTGGGTCGAGGCCGCCGACGGCCAGACCATGCCCCTGCACAACCCGGCCACCGGTGAGGTGTTGTGCGTGGTGCCACGGGCAACCCCGGAGGATGTCGACCGCGCCGTTCTCGCCGCCCGCCAGGCGTTCGACGACTCAGCCTGGACCCGCACCCGTCCCCGGGAGCGGCAGAACCTGCTGTGGAAACTCGCCGACCTGATGCAGCGCGACGCCGAGTTGCTGGCGCAGCTGGAATGCCTGAACAACGGTAAAAGCGCGGCGGTGGCCCAGGTGATGGACGTGCAACTGTCCATCGACTTCCTGCGCTACATGGCCGGTTGGGCGACCAAGATCGAAGGTTCTACGGTTGACGTGTCGGCACCGCTGATGCCCAACGACCAGTTCCACAGTTTCATTCGACGCGAAGCGGTGGGCGTGGTCGGCGCCATCGTTGCCTGGAACTTCCCGCTGTTGCTGGCCTGCTGGAAACTAGGTCCGGCCCTGGCCACCGGTTGTACGGTGGTGCTCAAACCCGCCGACGAAACCCCGCTGACCGCACTGAAACTCGCCGAGCTGGTGCTGGAAGCCGGTTATCCCGAAGGCGTGTTCAACGTGGTCACCGGCACCGGCATCACCGCAGGTTCGGCCCTGACCCACAACCCGCTGGTGGACAAGCTGACCTTCACCGGCTCCACTGCGGTGGGCAAGCAAATCGGCAAGATCGCCATGGATTCCATGACCCGGGTCACCCTGGAACTGGGCGGCAAATCGCCAACCATCGTCATGGCCGACGCTGACCTGAAAACCGCCGCGGCCGGGGCCGCCAGCGCGATCTTCTTCAACCAGGGCCAGGTCTGCTGCGCAGGTTCCAGGCTGTATGTGCAGCGCAAGCACTTCGACAATGTGGTGGCGGACATCAGCGACATCGCCAACGCCATGAAACTCGGCAACGGCCTGGACCCGAGCGTCGACTTGGGGCCATTGATCTCGGCGCGGCAGCAGGAGCGCGTCTACGGGTACATCGAAAAGGGCCGGGAAAGCGGTGCGACCATCGCCTGCGGCGGTGAACAGTTCGGGCCGGGGTTCTTCGTCAAGCCGACAGTGATTGTCGACGTCGATCAGAAGCACTCACTGGTGCAGGAAGAAATCTTCGGGCCGGTGCTGGTGGCGATTCCGTTCGATGACGAGGCCGATGCCCTGCGCATGGCCAACGACAGCCCCTACGGCCTGGGGGCGAGCATCTGGTCCAATGACCTGGCGGCGGTGCACCGGATGATTCCACGGATCAAGTCAGGATCGGTGTGGGTCAACTGCCACAGCGCCCTGGACCCGGCGTTGCCATTCGGCGGCTACAAGATGTCCGGGGTCGGGCGTGAGATGGGGTATGCGGCGATCGAGCATTACACCGAGCTGAAGTCGGTGTTGATCAAATTGTAATTTGCAGCGTTCTTTAGTCCGCTTTCGCGGGCAAGCCCGCTCCCACATCGGAATGCGTTCCCCGGTGGGAGCGGGCTTGCCCGCGAAGGCGCCCCCCCAGCCACTACGCCTCTGTTTTGCGGCCCTGCGGTTGACCCACCCCAGTTTTTGCGCCGGCCCGAAGCGCGTGACGAAGCTTCAGGGCCGGCCGTTCGACGCAGTAGTACGAAACGCCGCTGAGCAGCAACGACAAGGCCAGCACCGTTGCAACAATGGCCCCATCGTAGGCAACCGACCAGATAGCGTGCAGGAAGTACATCACCACATAGTGATTCAGGAACACGCCGTAGCTGATATTGCCGAGGAACTCGTCAATCCGGTGAAACCTGAGCTTTGTCAGCAGGTACACGGCCGGCACGCCCAGCGCTATGCCGGCGGTCACTTCGGCATTGAACGGTCGGCGCTCTATCCATCCCGCCATGATGGCCGCAAACATCAGGGCCGCCACCACGGTGGTGCCGGCAGCGATCGCCAGATCCTTCGGCTGCGCTTTGTACAGGTAGCTGCCGCACAGGAACATGAACAGTACGCCCGGCAATAGACGGTAGCCGTACAGGTCGGTGTTGATGAAACCCAGGCACGCGACCATGAAGACAACGACCGATAGAGCAAACGCAACGCCCCGCGCCCTGTAGATGATCAGGAAAGGGATCACCAGGTAGAAGCACATCTCAAGCCCCAAAGACCAGGCCGGCGGCAAGATCCACGATCCTGCCGCTCCGAACATGTAGAAACCGAGTGGCACAATAGCCAGGCTTGCGGCGATGTTGCGCAGCGTCAGCTCGGCGGCTTGAGGCGTGCCGGGCAGCAGGAAATAGATCACCGCACAGGAAACTGCGAAGTAGAACAGGAATTGAGGGTAGAGCCGCAGGGCGCGGTCCAGGTAGAACAGGCCGACTTTCTCCGGCGCCTTGTAGTTGCGCTCGATCAGCGAGGTCATCACGAAACCGCTGATGATCAGGAAGGACATCACGGCAATCACGCCGGGGTTTAGCCCCATGAACGTCTTGCCCATATGAGAAACGGCCACCAGAACGGCCAATAGCAGACGATAGACTCCCACTTACACCCCAAAATTCCTTGTCGTTATGGCGCGTAAATTACGATGCTTTGCGCTGGGAGAACAGGCTTTTCGCCGGCTCCGGAGGTTCTTCACTCAGGGTTTGAAACCCTGACCCAGCAACCAGCTGCGAACCATCCGCCCCTGCTCCACCGTCAAACCGGCCAACGCCTGCTCCGCCGGCTCTCCCTGCTTTAACCTCTGCACCAACGCCGCCACCTCAACCCCTTGCACATGCCAGATGCCCAGCGGCTGATCCGCAGTGATCACCACCTCGGCCTCATCGACAAAACCGTCACGCAACACTGGCGCCCGCTCAACCCTCAGCGCATTGAAATCCGCCTCGGCATGGGCCACCTCGGCGTCCGGCCAGTTCCGTCGTGCCTGCCAGAACGGCTGATCCAGCCAGCGTTGTTCATCGGCATAAAAATCCCGGCCGATCCGCGCAAACCGCAAAAACAATTGCTCCAACCGCTGCTGGTGGAAACGCTGGGCAAGAGCCGCCCGCTCAGGTTTGCACAGCAGCGTGTTGATCACTGCCGGCGCTTGCAACGCCGAAGACAAGGACTGAAAAATCCCGTTGCCCGACAACGGGTCGACCGCCATGGCCGCATCGCCGACCCGAATCCAGTTTTCGCCACACACCTGCGGGCTCAGAATCGCCGTGCTGCTGCGGGCGTGCAGCTGTAGATCAGCTTCCGCTTCGCCAGCAAAAAAAGCCGTGGCCAGCTTCGAACCCTGGCGCCGCTGTCGGCAGTAATCGAGCAACATGGCCTTGCCCGGCAACCCGGCGCTGGCCACGTCCACCGTCCATTGCCAGTAACACTGGCCGTCGGCGCGCCGTGCCATCCATGCCCAGCCATCCTCGAGGCTTTCCACGGCACTGGCGGTGCTGCCCGGCAAACCCTGCCAGCGATTGAGCAAACTGACCGTCTCGGGTCCACGCAAGCCCTTGCCGATAGCGGGGGCCTGACGTCCTCGAGCTTCCACCAGAAACGGTGCGAGCAGCGGTTCACGGCCGTCGATTTCGATTCGGTGGCCATTGGCCGATGACTGAACCGTCAGCACCCGGCCTTCGATCAGCTCGACCCCCGCCAGGCGCAAATCCTCACGCAGGCCTCGATCAAAAACCGGGCGGTCGAGCAAGTATTCGATGTTCTGCGCATGGTGCTGACCATTCCAGTTCACCTGGCGTTGAGACGGCAGCGCCGCTTCCGCCAACGCCTGATGCAGGCCCGCGCTGCGCAAGGCATCCAGAACCCGCACGGACACGCCTTCGAGCGCGGCAAACCGACGCCATTCGCTGATCAGCGTGACGCCATGGCCCAGCCGCCGCAATCCCAGTGCGACGGCGGCGCCGGCCGGTCCGGCGCCAAGAATGACGATGTCGGTCATGGCCCGAAGCGCCGTTCAGGGCCACGGTAACGGGCATGGTCGCGCAACCACTCGATGACTTGCGCATTGCTGGCGTCAGGCTGTTCGGCGAGGAACCCGGCGATGTGTCCGCTCAACGCCGCACAACCGAGGCTCGCCCCGGATTGCCCAGGGTAGGTGCCATGCACACAGGCGGCGAAATCCGCCTGGGCGCTGTTGAGCCACGACCATTCCTGCTCGGCGCACCGTGCATCGCCGGTCACCCGCACCACCTGCGGATAGTTCGCCGGATACACCCCTTCCCCTTGGGCCGGGCTCGACGCACACAGCAGCACGCCCCGTGCCACCGCCGCCGCACAGGCCGCACGCAGCAGGCTGCGATCCTGGCGCAGGCCGAGGCTCAGATTGATCAGTCGCACGTCCTGCGTCAGCAGCCAGTCAATCGCCGTGGCGATCTGCAAGGCGCTGGTGACACCCCGCTGGTCGAACACCTGGGCCACGCAAAATAGCGCCGAAGGTGCACGCCGGCCGATCGCCTCGATCACCGCGCTGCCATGCCCCAGCGGGTCGTCGCGCAAGTCGCCCTCGGCCAGGCCGTCTTCAAGCAATGAAAAGCGCCGACCGGCGATCACTTGCACCCGTTGTGCCGCCGAGTGGCCGCTGTCCACCACACCAATGCGTAACTCAGGTTTCATGCAGCACCGTTTTCGAGGTCAGCACGCCGTCGAGCAATTCGAAGCGCAGATCGGCATCGGCCAGGGTTGAGGGGCGATGGCTGATCAGGATCCGCGTACGCCCGGCGAACAAGCGGTCGATGGCGTCGATGACTTCGCGCTCGGTGGCTTCATCCACCGCGGACGTGGCTTCATCAAGCACCAGGATCAAAGGGTCCTGCAACAGCGCCCGGGCAATCGCGATGCGTTGTTTCTGCCCTCCGGACAACTGCTGACCCCGCTCGCCCAACGGGCTGTCGAGGCCTTCGGGCAAGGACTCGATCAGACTGTCGAGTTGCGCCAGTCGCGCCACGTCGGCAATCGCCTCGCGGCTGGCATCCGGCACCGCGTAGGCCAGGTTGTCGGCGAGGCTGCCGCGAAACAGCACGATGTCCTGGCTGACGATGGCAATGCGCCGACGCAACTGGAACAGGTCCAGTTCACGCAGATCGACGTCGCCCAGCAGTACCCGGCCCGATTGCGGATCGTGATGACGTTGCAGCAGGTCGATCAGGGTGGATTTACCCACGCCCGAGCCGCCACTGAGGGCCACTTTCATACCGTAGGGAATCCGCGCTTCGATGCCGCGCAGGGTCGACTGACGGCCGGGATGGGCGAAGTGCACGTTGTCGAACCAGAGATCGCCGCCATTGGGCATCGCCCGTGGCGCGGCGGGCGTCAACACGGTCGGTTGTTCCCCTCGCAGTTCCATGACCCGGCCGAGGCTGACGGTCATCCGCTGAATGGCGACGTAGAGCCCGAGCAAGCTCTGCACCGGCCCCACGGCCATGCCCAGGTAAGTGGAAAACGCAATCAGCGCGCCGAGTTGCCAGGTGCCCTGCACCACCCAGTAACCGCCGATCAAGAATGCGCAGGCCCGGGACAGCGAGGTCAGGGTACCGGGCACGGCCTGGGTGAAAAATTCGGTGACTTGCAGACGCAGCAACTGGCTCATGTAGCCCTGCCCCAGCGTCTCGAGGCGCCGTGCTTCGCGCTGTTGCTGACCGGCGGACTGGATGAATTTCATCACCGGCAGCGTCTCGACCATGAACGACGACATGTCCGCCGAACGCTCGCGCAACTGCCGCACATCGCGCTCGACCTTGCGCCGCATCCAGCGCAGCCAGAGGACATCGAGGGGAATCAGCACCAGGGCCAGCAACGAGAGTTTCCAGGACAGCGTCAGCAGCATCGCGATGGCGACCACCAGGCCGATCACACTCGACACCGCCGAGAACAGCGAGTCCACGGCAAACCGCTGGATTTCCGCGACGTCGCCATCGAGGCGCGACATCAGGTCGCCGATGCGCCGCTGGCCGTAAAAGCTCGGCGACAGGGTTTGCAAATGCCGGTACAGGTCGTCGCGCAGAGCAAACAGCATGCGCCCGGACAGTCGCGTGTGCAGGTAGCGGTTGATGCCCGAGAGCGCCGTCCCCAGCAACCCCGCGACGATCATCAGCCCGGCAATCAACACCAGCATCGGGAAGTTGCGCGCCAACAGGCCATCGTCGATCAGCAGTTTGGTCAGCCACGGCTGCACCAGCACCAGCGCCGAGGCGCAGACCGACAAACCCAACAGCCCGGCAATCGCCAGGCGATGGGGTCGCACGAAGCTGTACAGCCAGCGCAGCGATGCTTGCAGGGCCTCGGGGTTCTGGCTGTCGATCAGCCGAACGATCAAGCGCTGCATCACGAACGCAACTGTTTGAGCTTGCGATAAAGCGTCGCGCGGCTGATGCCCAGGGCGTCGGCGGCGGCCGAGACGTTGCCCTGGTGCGTGTCCAGGGACTGACGAATCAGCTCCAGTTCGTTTTCCCGGATGCTGCCGGCCTGGGGCCGTTCGCTGGCGGTCAACTCGTCGAGCATGCTGTCGGGCAAGTGATCGAGGGTCAGCACGGTTTCGCCCGGTTCGCGCATGGCCAGCGCGGTGCGCAGGACCATCTCCAGTTGGCGGATGTTGCCCGGCCAGTGATAGCCGCTGAGCAAGCGATCGAGATCGTCGTGCAGGACCACGGTGGGGGCGCCCAGTGTTGACAGCATGCGACTGACCAGCGCGCCGAAATCCTCGCGTTCGCGCAGGGCCGGGAGCATCACGCTGATGCCGTTGACCCGGTAGAACAGGTCCTCGCGAAAGTGTTTTTCTTCCACCAGGCGCTTGAGGTCGCGGTGGGTGGCGCAGATCAGCGCGACGTCGATGTCCTGCTCTTCGCCTGCGCCCAGGGGCGCGACCTTGCGATCCTGCAACACCCGCAACAGCCGGGCCTGCAAGGCCAATGGCATGTCGCCGATTTCATCAAGGAACAAGGTGCCTCCATGGGCCTGCTGCAAGCGCCCGACCATGCCGCCCCGGCGTGAACCGGTGAACGCGCCTTCGCGGTAGCCGAACAGTTCGGACTCGATCAGGCCTTCGGGAATGGCCGCGCAGTTCACCGCCACGAAGGGTTTGTCGCAGCGCGTTCCGGCCATGTGCAGGGCGCGGGCGATGACCTCCTTACCGGTGCCGGTTTCGCCCAGCAACAAGACCGGCAACTCATTGGCCAGGCCTTGACGGGCCATGCGCAAGGCTCGGGCGTAGCGCGTATTGCTGCCGGCCAGCGCTTCCAGATCCGGTTGCGCCTTGGGTGTTTTCGCCGCAGTGCGCGGCGGGCTGCTGACATTGATCGAGCGTTGCGGCGCGCGCAGGGTTTTGTAGAAGAATTCACCCTTGGCGGTTTGCAGGCTGCCAGCCCCACCTTGATGCAGGCGCGCCAACAACTGCAGGCCGTCGACGCCGAGAAACTCCTCGCAGCGCCGACCGACCAGGGCCGAGCGCTCGGCGTGGAGCAACTGGCAGGCCTGGGCGCTGACCGCCAGGATCTGCCCGCCGAGGCTCACGGCCAGCAGGCCTTGCCACGGGGACTCCAGGTATTGCCTGCGGCTGTGGAACGCCAGGACGATTTCGTCCGGATAACTGGCGTTGAACACCCGGCTTTCGATCTGGCTGACCGCCATGGCCAGCAGCGCGGTGCTGTCGTGGGCGCGACCGAGGGGGCCTTCGCGGGTCAGGTCGAGGACGCCAAGAATGTCGCCTTGGGGGCAATGGATCGGCACCGAAGTGCAGGAAAAATCACTGAGGCGATCCAGATAATGTTCGCCGCAATCGATCAGGGTCGGCCGGGCTTCCACCAGCGCCGTGCCGAGGGCGTTGGTGCCGCGAACCGCTTCGCTCCAGCAGGCGCCGAGGGTGATGTCCTGCAAGCCACTGCCCTTGAGACGGTCGGCGCGGCCTTCGACGGCGAGGATAGTGGCGTCGGAGTTGGCGAGGATGATCAGCCCCTCCTTGCCCTGACGCTCGGCCAGGTAATCGATCGCTGGTAGCGCGGCGTCGATCAGCAAACGGTTGCTGGCCAGCAACACGTCGAGGCTGGCACTCGATTCCAGCGCCAACTCATGCTTGGCATTGAAATGCACGCCATGGCTCAGGCTGCGCCGCCACGAGGCATCGATTTCCGCCCGCAGGACGCCATCCGGCACTTCGCCTTCCAGGTGCAGCTTTTCCCGGGCCAACCGGGCTTCGCGATGCAGTTTGGGGGAGTTTGTTTTTATTAGCGTCATCAAGCGCTCCGGGTCGTCCACCCTGCGCCTTCATACGTCGGCGCCCTGGAGCAATCTTTACGTTAACGTAAGGGCTATGGCAAGTGCCGTAGGGCGCTTGTGTTCCGTCAGGTAGACCACGTTATCGTTCTTCGCGAGCAAGCCCGCTCCCACAGTGTCCGAGTAGAACCGCAGATTTGTGGACGACGCGAAACCTGTGGGAGCGGGCTTGCCCGCGAAAGCGATCTTCCAGACACCCAAGATCTCAGAGCTGCCAAACCTCAGTGCTCACAAAAAACGCTCGCGCATTGTCCTCCAGACTCTCCAGGTGATACCCGCCCTCCTGCACAATCAGGCACGGCAACCCCAGGCTGCGAATCCGCTCCCCGAGCACGGCAAAACCTTCGCGAGTCACCGCCACTTTGCTCTGCGGGTCCAGTTCGAAAATATCGAAGCCCAGGGACAACACCAGCACCTCGGCGCCAAAGTCCTTCACCTCCTGCAGCGCTACATCCAATTGCTCGAGAAAATCCGCCTCGCTCGCGCCATGGGCCATCGGCAGGTTGAGGTTGAAACCCTCCCCCGCCCCGACACCGCGCTCATCGGCGAAACCTGCGACGCCCGGATAGAAGTTGGTCGGATCGCCGTGCACCGACACGTAAAGCACGTCATCGCGGTCGTAGAAAATCTCCTGAATCCCCTGGCCGTGGTGCATGTCAGTATCCAGCACCGCCACCCGCGAAAAACCGCCGCGCAATACCTGCGCCGCCACCGCCGCATTGTTCACATAACAGAAACCACCCGCCGCTTCCGCTCGGGCGTGGTGACCCGGTGGACGGCACAGGGCATAGGCTGCCGGCTCGCCATCGAGCAACGCCCGGGCCCCGGCGATGGCGCTTTGCGCCGACCAGTAGGCCGAACGCCAGGTCTGCTCGCCCACCGGGCAACTGCCGTCGGCCAGATAGCGCGCCGCCTGCGCGAGAATCCCGCGCAGGGCATTGGGCTCGCGGACGAAGATGTTAGACATCACCTCGTCGCCCCAATCCTCGGGAATCTCTTTCCAGCGCTGATGGGCTTCCTGCAAAAACGTGAGGTACGGCGCACCGTGCACCGCCAGCAGCGGATCGAGCCCGGCATCGGCCGGTTGCTCGACGGTAAACCCCAACGCGTGAGACGCCTGCACCAGGCGCTGTGCGCGCTCAGGCACTTCCTGCGGCGTACGCATCTGGCCACGGGAGTAGTAACTGCGGGGATGGTGGAGTAATTGTTCTGGGTGGAAAAAACTGCGCATGGAATGAATACCTGTCAGTTAACGAAAATCTTGAAACCGGACACATCCCTCTGTAAGAGCGAGCCTGCTCGCGATGAGGTCGGCACATTCAACATTGATGGCGACTGATCCACCGCTATCGCGAGCAGGCTCGCTCCTACAGGGATTGTGTTTAGTCGGCTTTCCCGGCTCGAGCCAACACCGCGTTGAGCAACACATCGGTGCCCTGCCGCACATCTTCGGGCAACACGTCTTCGGCTTCGTTGTGGCTCAGGCCACCCACGCACGGGATGAACACCATGGCCGTCGGGCAGTACCGCGCCAGGTGGATCGCGTCATGTCCGGCGCCGCTGACAATCGACTGTTGAGCGTAGCCCAGCGCATCCACGGCCTGTTGCACCGCCGCCACGCAGTCCGCGTCGAACGGCGTCGCCGGGCTGATCCAGTGCGGGGTGATCGCCAGGTTCAAACCGCGAGCGTCGGCTATCGCCTGCAGCCGCGTACGGACCTGTTGCTCCATCGCCTCGATGGTTTCATCGCGGTGATGACGCAGGTCGACGGTGAAGTTCACCAGCCCCGGAATGGTGTTGCGCGACGACTTGTTGATGCTCAACTCGCCGACCGTGGTCAGGCCTTCGGGGGCGAAGTCCGCCGCCAGGCCTTCGATGGCCTGGATCATCTGCGCCACGCCGTACAAGGCGTCCTTGCGCAGGGGCATAGGCGTGGTGCCAGCGTGAGCCGCCATGCCTTCTACCCGTACGTCGAGCCAGCGAATCGCCTGGCCGCCGCTGACGACGCCGATGCTCTTGGCGTTGTCTTCGAGGATCGGCCCTTGTTCGATGTGGGCTTCAAAGTACGCATCCACCGCGCCGCCCAGCGGGCGCTCGCCGGCATAGCCGGTGCGTTGCAGCGCCTCGGCGACGCTGACGCCATCGATGTCGCGCACCGCCAGCGCGGCGTCCAGCGCCATGATGCCGGTGAACACCGCCGAGCCGAACATCGCCGGGGTGAAGCGTACGCCTTCTTCGTTGGTCCACACCGCCACTTCCAGCGGCTTGCGGGTCTGGATGCCCAGATCATTCAAGCATCGCACCACTTCCAGGCCGGCAAGCACGCCGTACACGCCATCGAACCGCCCGCCTTCGGGCTGGGTGTCGAGGTGGCTGCCCATCATCACCGGCGCAACGTCGGGATCAGTACCGGCGCGGCGGGCGAACAGGTTGCCAATGGCATCCACGCTCAGGGTCATGCCGGCTTCGCGGCACCAGTGGGCAAAGAGTTCACGACCGGCCTTGTCCTCATCGCTCAGGGCCAGGCGGCAGCTGCCGCCACGGGCGGTGGCACCGATTTCGGCCATCGCCATCAGGCTCGCCCAGAGGCGTTCGCCATTGATCTTCAACATGAGTTTCTCCAGGAAAATTCAGGGATCAGGCCTTGGCCAGTTCCACGCGTTCGGCGCTGGCATGGCGACGGGCAAGGGACAGCACACACAGCAGCGAAGTCGCGGCGATCAGGCTGTAGAACACCGCCCCGCCCCACTCGCCACCCACGGCGAACGTGCCGAAAGCGGCCATGGTGCTGAACAGTTTGTCATCGGAGGGAAAAAACAACGCGCCGAACACCAGCACGGCGCGGCTGGGACGAAGCGGGAGGCTTCATGGGGGACTCCTTTGGTTATTTTTCTGGCAGGAGAGAAACGGAAAATCCACGGAGCTCTGGCGGCGCCGGTCTGGGGATGATTTTTCGTTCCGGGACCATGATTAGTCAATTTTCTATTTATTATTCGAAGTATTAATACAGCTTATAATTGAGAGCAGCAGCCACTTGTGAACTTCGACAAGCCGGGGACGAAATGCAAAAACTGCAAATGCGGCGTCCAAAAAACGCTGGCAAAAAAAGGCCGCCCCAAAGGCGGCCAGGAAAACAGGTGTTGATTCAAAGCAGAAGCTAGCGATTGCGCGCGAGTTATCGTACTGGCCTTTCGATTGCAATTTTATGTTCAGCGCACGGATTAACCGGCTCTTTCCAAAGCGGAAAACAGGCTGACGAATTCCAATGAAAGCTTATGGTGTGGCGCCAAATGGATCATGGGCACCGACGCTTCATGGGACTCACGCATTTTGACCGTGCTGCTCAAATAATCCGGTAACACGGGCAAGCCCTCGGCCACCAATTCGTCGATCAGCATCTGGTGCACGCTGGCACGTGCCACAAACTGGTTGACCACCACTCCTTCCACGATCAACGACTCATTATGGTCAGCCTGCAACTCGGCCACTTCGGCGATGACGCTATAGAGCGCCTGACGGGAAAAGCTGTCGCAATCGAATGGAATCAGCACGCGGTCGGCGGCGATCAGTGCGCTGAAGGTATAGAAATTCAAGGACGGCGGAGTATCGATATAAATGCGTTCGTAATCTTCGGAAAGCTCCACCAACAAGCGGCGCAGCTTATTGATCTTGAATCTTGACTCAAGCTTTGGCTGCAGATCGGCAAGCTCGTGGCTGGCCGTGACCAGGTGCAGATTGTCGTAGCGAGTATCCGTGATGGCCACCCGATTCTTTTTGCTGGCCGGGCCACTGGATAAAGTTTGCTTGAAAAAATCGGCGATCCCCATGGGGATATCATCGCCTGTCAGTCCGGTCAGGTATTGGGTCGAGTTAGCCTGGGGATCGAGATCCACCAGTAGCGTCCTGTAGCCTTCGGCAGCACTGACAGCCGCGAGATTGCAGGCGATGCTTGATTTTCCAACGCCTCCTTTTTGATTGAACACAGCTCGACGCATGAGGAAGGTAACCTGAAAAAGATCTCCCTCGATCATAGGATTGAAACATTTCAGTAATATTTCTACGCGACAATTTTGTTTCATTTTTAAGACAGCAACTGCCATTCCCTGACTGCGCCATCCGACATGCAGTTAACGATAGGCGTGTCTGTACTTATGGCATTACAAGGAGGTCGACAATGCAATGTTCACTGGATGAAATACGCCACCAGATCCTGGACGCACAACCCGTGTTGAAACGACTCGATATCGAGATGGAAGGGATTCAGTTTGATCCGCTGGTACCTTCAAGCGTCACCGCTGCCTACGCCAAGGTAGATCGGGTGATTGAGCATCTGTTGGCCCGGTTCAAAGCAAACCCCATCCTTGGGCCGTTAACGACAGAGCTGAGGTCCCAATATCTTGATGGCATTCGAGCGAAGGTAGCGCATGCCAGGAATGGCAAGTAGCCTGGAACTTCGTCGGCAGCGACCGGTTGAATCCGGTCAGTCTGGAAGGACCGTCTTTTCAGCAGAATCGAGCAAATGCCAACCCTCAGCGGCTTGGTGTCGCTTGGGACTCTTCAAAATGATGCCGTAACAATGGCATCTCTCGCTAATAGCCAACGTAGACACGTTCTCGCCGATAAAATCCCTCCTTTGCAGCACTATAAGTAGCTAGCTATTTGTTAATGAAAGTCTGAAGTATTCATTTGAACTTTCGGATTCTTTCAGTCTGCGGCCTGTGCCTAACATCGGCTCCACAGCGAACCAGCCTCTTGGCAGCCTGGCGCCGTCGAAGTGCTTTTGCAGCAGGCCCTGGGATTTTTGAGGATCACCGATGAAGCTGGAAATTTTTCGCACGCTGTGGGGCTACACCGCCAGCAAGGCTCAGGCGCTCGAGGAGTTGCTGCAAGCAGGCTTTGATGGCATGGAAGCACGCCTGCCACTGGACACCCGTGAACGGGCCGAGTTCGCCGCCTTTCTCCAGGCCAATCGCCTGGGCTATATCAGCACGGTCTTCACCGCGTACGACGTGCTGCCGGATCAGTCGGCAACCCCTGCCGTCCACCTCAATGACCTCGACCAGAAACTCGCCTGGGCCGCCGAACTCGGCCCACGCTTCGTCAACGTGCTGGCGGGCAATGACCGCTGGTCCTTGCCACAGCAAGTAGAGTTTTTTGGCCATGCGCTGGAACTGGCGCGCAAGCACGGCCAGGTCTGCAGTTTCGAAATCCACCGCTCGCGTTCGCTGTTCAACCCCTGGGTGACCCTGGAGTTGATCCGGCAACTGCCCGAGCTGCTGTTTACCAGTGACATCAGCCATTGGGTGGTGACCTGCGAGCGCCTGTTGAATGACCCGGCCGATGACCTGAGCGCTTTCATCGAGCGGGTTCACCATATCCAGGCCAGGGTCGGTTATGACCAGGGACCGCAGGTTCCGCACCCGGCGGCTCCCGAATATGCAAGGGAACTGGCCTTCCACCAGCAGCACTGGGAAAGCATCTGGCGCTCGCAGCAAGCCCGCGGTTACCAGGTCAGCACCTTGACCCCGGAATTCGGCGCCGACGGCTACCTGCATCATTTGCCCTTCACCAATGTCCCGGTCGCCGACCTGTGGTCGTTGAACGTGTGGATGGGCCAGACCGAGCGTGAACACTTCGAGCGTTTCAGCCACTCAAGCCATCCTTAGGGAGCCGATGCGTCATGCCTGACAACAAAAACAACAGCGCAAGCACTGACTCACACAAAGCCAACTTCAACAGCATCCCGGTGGTCAACATCGCCGGTCTGTTCAGCTTTGAACTGGAACACCGCCTGGCCGTCGCCGAAAAATTGGGGCGCGCTGCCAGCGAGGTCGGGTTCCTCTATATCACCGATCACGGTATCGACCCGCAACTGATCGCCAACCTGCGCAAGGCTGCCAAGGACTTTTTCGACCAGCCGCTGGACGCCAAGATGCGCCACTACATTGGCACCTCGCAAACCCACAAGGGCTTTGTGCCCGAAGGCGAAGAGGTCTATTCCAAGGGCAAGCCGGACCACAAGGAAGCCTTCGACGTCGGTTTCGAAGTCCCGGCCGATGACCCGCTGGTGCTGGCCAACACCCCATTGCTGGGGCCCAACGACTGGCCGCAGCTGCAAGGTTTCAAGGCGTCGGTGCAGGCCTACTATGAAGCCATCTTCGCCTTGGGCCGGCGCCTGTTCGGCGGCTTTGCCCTGACCCTGGGCCTGGAAGAAAACTACTTCGACAGCCTGGTTACCCGTCCACCGTCCAAGCTGCGCCTTATCCACTATCCCTTCGACGGCGCAGCCCATGACGCACCAGGTCTTGGAGCCCATACTGATTACGAGTGCTTCACCATTCTTTTGGCCGACAAACCGGGCCTTGAGGTGATGAACAATCTTGGCCAATGGATCGATGCACCACCGATTGCCGATGCCTTTGTCGTCAACATCGGCGACATGCTGGAGGTGATGACGGCAGGCGCTTTCGTTGCCACCGCGCACCGGGTGCGCAGCGTGAAGGAGGAGCGTTATTCCTTCCCGCTGTTTTATGCCTGCGACTATCACACCCAGATCAGACCGCTGCCCGGATTCGCCCAGGCAGGCAACGACTACGAAGAAATCACCATCGGCGAACACATGTATGGCCAGGCGTTGCAGACCTATCAGTATCTGCGCCAGAGGGTGGCCAACGGGGAAGTTCAACTGCCAGGCAAGGCACGAAAGCCCGCCAGTTTCGGACATTTGAAAAATCAGGCTCAACCGTCCTGATTGAAGTTTTCAGCTAAACCCCTACCTACGCCGGAGTCAGCACGTCATGAAAAACAACAAGAAAAACCTTTTGAGCCTGGCTGTATTGGCAGCCGGCATGTTCGGCGCCTCGGTGAGCATGGCCGCGGCAGACACGTTGAAGGTCGGCATGGAGATCACCTACCCACCCTTCGAGTCCTATGACAAGGACAAGAACGTAGTGGGTTCGGACCCCGAACTGGCAACGTCACTGGCCAAACACATGAACGCCAAGGTGGAGTTCGTCGACACCAAGTTCCCGAGCCTGATCCTGGGCCTTAACTCCGGCAAGTACGACGCGATCATTTCCGGCATGTACATCACACCGGAGCGCCAGACCCAGGCCCAGACCATCGCCTATGCCAATACCGGTGCCGCGGTCATGGTGCCCAAGGGCAGCGAGATCAATGCAAAAAAGCCTGAAGACCTGTGCGGCCTGAAACTGGGCCTGGAACAGGGCACCACTTGGGTCAAGGAATTCAAGAAGCTCTCCGATGAATACTGCGTGCCGAACAACAAAGGCGCGATCACCGTCAGCGAGTACCCTTCGGCACCTGAAGTGACCCAGGCCTTGCTGTCCAAGAACATTCAGGCCCAGGTTGAAATCGCCGGTGCGGCAAAAATGATCGCGGAAAAGACCAACGGCCGGGTAGTGATCACCACCGAACATCCGATTTATCAGCAAACCCTGGGCATCTTCGTCAAGAAAGGTAACGACGAAACCTTCCAGGCCGTGCAAAAGGCCTTCGAGGAGAGCAAAAAGAGCGGTGAATACGCGGCAATTCTCCAGAAATATGGCCTGGAAGAACCGACTGCCAACTAAGAACCTGTCCTTGTAGTCTGGTCATCTGCCTCCCCTGCACCGGGGCGGCAGTTCGAGGTGCCCCATGCAATTCGATTGGTCGTATTTCTTATCCCTGTTCTCCCTGCCGGACTTCTGGAAGGCCTGCGTCACGGTGGTCCAGCTCAGCGCCCTGGCCTGGTTCATCGGCATGCTGCTGGGTTTTGTCCTGGCCTCGGCCAAGCTGTCCCAATCGCCCTTGCTGCGCATTCCCGCAGCGGTCTACATCTGGTTCTTCCGCAGCATCCCGTTGCTGGTGCTGGTGGTGTTCGTCTACAACCTGCCGCAATTGTTTCCCGGTAGCGGACCGATTCTGTCCAACCCCTTCTACGCAGGGTTGCTGGCCCTGGTGGTCACTGAAGCTGCGTACATGGCGGAAATCCATCGTGGTGGCCTGATCTCCGTGGCCAAGGGCCAGAAGGAAGCCGGGCGCGCGCTGGGTGTCGGCCCGTTCGGCATGCAACGCCTGATCGTGATCCCCCAGGCTTTCCGTATTTCGCTGCCCACGCTGATCAATGAATACATCACGGTGGTCAAGCTGACCTCGCTGGTCTCGGTCATCTCCCTGACCGAAATCCTCACTGTCGGCCAGCGCCTCTATGCCACCAACTTCCTGGTCATGGAAACCCTGGCGGCGGTAGGCGTCTATTACGTGTTGATCGTCACCGTGTTCGGTTATTTCCTGCAGCGCCTGGAGCGCTATCTGGACCTGAACTTCCGCAAGCCGCACACACTCGACGAGGCCACCATCGCCAGGTTCAAGGCCAGCGCCGAAGCGTTGCCCGACACTGCGCGCAAAGCCGCCGGCAACAGCGCGACGCCCATCCTGCAACTGAAGAACATCCAGAAGAGCTATGGCACCCACAAGGTGCTGATGGGTATCGACCTGAATGTCGAATACGGCCAGGTGGTCTCGATCATCGGGCCATCCGGCTCCGGCAAGACGTCGTTGATCCGCACGGTCAACGGCCTGGAAACCATCGATACCGGCGACATTCTGTTGTTCGGCGAAAAATTCATCGAAGCGTCGGACAAACCCAACAGCACCCGCCTGCGCAAAGGCGTGCGGCACATCGGCATGGTGTTCCAGAACTTCAACCTGTTCCCGCACCGTACCATTCTCGACAACGTCACCCTGGCACCGCGTTACCACGGACAGCCGGGCGAGCTGAGTGAACATCGTGCTTATGCGCTACTGGACAAGGTCGGCCTGCTGGCCCATGCCCACAAGTATCCGCACCAGCTCTCCGGTGGGCAGCAACAGCGCGTGGCGATCGCTCGAGCCCTGGCGATGGAGCCGCAGATCATGCTGTTCGACGAGCCGACCTCGGCCCTCGACCCGGAACTGGTCAACGATGTGCTGAACGTGATACGCGACCTGGCCAAAGAAGGCATGACCATGCTGATCGTGACCCACGAAATGGACTTTGCCATGTCGATATCCGACCGGGTCGTATTCATGGAGAACGGTAATATCCAGCTGGATGCCGCACCGCAAACCATACGATGCGAAGCCGAAGGAGAACGCGTGCGGCGCTTCATGGGCATCAGTACTCGATCGCCGAACCTGTCTGCAACGCTGGATCATGCATGAGCAGGCAAGCACTTTCTTCGAACGTCCTTCTTTCAGGAAAACGCACATGAATCTGGGAATAGCAGGACGCTGGGCACTGGTGTGCGCCGCCAGTAAAGGTCTGGGCAAAGCCTGCGCACAGGCACTCGTTAACGAAGGCGTGAACGTGGTGATCACCGCACGGGGCGAACAGACGCTAAATGAAACAGCCCGTCAGCTCAGGGCGATAAACCCTGAAGTGACGGTCATCGCCGTCGCCGGAGATATTTCGACGCCCGAGGGTCGAGCGGCAGCGCTCAAGGCCCATGAGCATTTCGATATCCTGATCAACAACGCTGGAGGCCCTCCCCCCGGGGATTTCCGCGAGTGGAATCGCGACGCCTGGCTCAAGGCGCTGGATGCCAACATGCTGACGCCTATCGAGTTGATCAAGGCCACGGTAGACGGTATGGCGTCACGTGGATTTGGTCGAATCATCAACATCACGTCGAGTGCCGTGAAATCCCCGATCGAAAGCCTGGGCCTGTCCAACGGCGCGCGCAGTGGTCTGACGGGGTTTGTCGCAGGGCTTGCCCGGCAAGAAAACATTGCCAGTCGCAATGTGACGATCAACAACCTGCAGCCGGGCTCATTCGACACCGATCGACTGCGTGACAACCTGGTCGCTGCTGCTGAAGAGTCGGGGCAAGACAGTGAGGTATTCCTGGACGAATGCCGTAGCGAGATTCCCGCCAAACGCTTCGGCTCACCAGAAGAGTTCGGTGCGCTGTGTGCCTTCGTTTGCAGCAGCCATACGGGCTACCTGACCGGGCAGAACCTGTTGATTGATGGTGGGGCTGTTCGCTCCAGCCAATAATTGGCCGCCAACCGGATCGGCACCCGTGGCGGTGCCGGACGGCCTGGTGCAGGCCGTCGCTCCCACAGGTGACTAATCAGGGTTTACGCGCAATGATCACCTGACTTTTCGCCACCACCGCATCCAGCGCCTGCTTGATCTGTGCACCCCGTGGCGAGGCCAGGATCGCCTGCCAGGTATCCGCCCAGTGGTTGAGCAGCGGATGGTCCGGGTTGCTGAAATCGACCTTGGCTTCCCAGAACAACAGCATCCACATCGACCAGTAGAATCCGTACTGACTGTGGCTGATCACTTCCAGGCCGGCATCGCTGACTATGGCCTTGAACTGCTCCTCGCTGATGATGCGGATGTGGTTGGGCTTCTGGAAATACTCGGCCGCCGCGATATCTTTCTGCAGGTCTTCGGAGCTGGGATGCGGGACGCTCAGCAGATACAACGCGCCCGGTTTGCCGACGCGCACCAACTCTGCGAGGAACTGCGCCGGATCGTCCACGTGCTCGATGACCTCGGTGGACACCACCCGGGTGGCGGTCCCATCGGCAATCGGCAGCGGGTTGCAGTCGGTGACATGGCATTCGACGTCGCGGGCCGGTGTATCGCCCAGGCGCTGGCGGGTCGCCTCGACCTTGGCCGCGTCGATATCGGCGATGATGATCTTCGCCCCGCGCATCCCGCAGAAATGCACGTTACCACCGTCGCCGCAGCCGACATCCAGCAGCGTGTCTTCGGGGGTCACCGGGAAGCCGGTGAACAGTTCGCCGGTTTGCTGATTGAACCAGCCGCTGAGCATCGCGTCGTGCAGGCCGAGCATGTAGGGATCGACCTTCTGGGCCACTGGCGCCGCGGGCGGTGTCTCTGGCTGCACAGGCGTGGGCGTGCCCGCCGTGAGTTTCTTCAAAAGGCTCAGCATGAGGTGGCTCCAGAGGATGGGACGGCTGTTCGGGAGTTGCCCAGGCGTTTGACCAGCGAGGCGCCGCGGTTGCGCATGGGCATTTCAATGAAGCGATAGTTGAGTTCGCTCAGCAGCACGATCAGGCCGCCAGCCATCAGCAACATCAGAATCGGATGGCCAGCCGGACTGGGCAGCCCGGCAGCCTGTAAACGGAAAATGAACTCACGAACCAGCAAGTAGGCCGGGATATGGATCAGGTAAATCCCGTAGGAGCGGCTGCCGACCCAGGTCATCAGGTTCTTGAACATTCCCTTGGGCATCAGGTAATCGCGGTTGTAGGACGCGATCCACACCAGCAGCGCACACAGCAGCGCAATCACACCGATTCGGTAATGGGTAAAGGTGAAACGGTCCGTCGCCATGAAACCGAGCACCAGTGCAATCCCGACCAGTGCCGACAGGCCGGCCCAGGAGCGACGCAGGAAAGTCGGCTCCCAACGCCGGTACGAAGGCTGCGCGCTCCACATCGCCAACAGCACGCCAAGGGCCAGCGCGTCGGTGCGCACCACCATCAGGATCGGTGTGCGCAAGGTCAACAACTGCACCGCCACCAGCGCCAGCAACGCCCACACCAAGTGCTTGCGAAACAGCACGATCATCAGCGGAAACAGCAGGTAGAACTGCTCTTCCAGCGACAGGCTCCAGTACACGAAACTGGTGCCGTATTCGTAGCGATAAAAACTGTCGGCAAAGCGGAAGTTGGCGTACTGCGCGATGCCGGCCAGGGTCGCCTGAATGTTCGCCTGCAGGGTGCCGAACGCGCCGGAGCGGTTGAGAAAAAGGCACGCCAGCAACATCAGCGCCAGCCATAACCAGGCCGACGGCAGCAATCGAAAGGCCCGGCGCAACCAGAAGTTGCGCGTCTGTTGCCAATACTCCTGACGCGTGGTGCAGCGGCGCAAGGCCGAGATCAGGCTGCGGGCAATGACAAAGCCCGAGATCGCGAAGAACAGATCCACGCCCCACCACGGCTGACTGTACAGCGTGATGGCCTGCAACAACGGCACAGCCGCCGCAAACAGGCTGTCCTGCAGGTGATGAAACAACACGCCAAGCACCGCAATGCCGCGCAGCAACTCGATGTCCATGATCCGTTTTTCGTTGCTCATGCACCCTCCTGGACATGAGGTTTGCGAGCAATGATCACTTGGCTCTTGGGCATGAACCGGTCCAGCATCTGCTTGATCGCCAACCCGTCGGGCTGGGCCAGCAAGTCCTGCCAGGTTTTCGCCCAGCTCTCCATCAGCGGCGGATACGGCGCCTGAATCCGGTCGCGAACCGCACCGCCCAATTCACGCCCGGCAGCCCGCTCACTGGCCCAGAAAAAAATCATGCCCATGACCCAGAAAAACCCGGTGGCCTGGCGATGCTCGATGACCAGGCCCGCGTCTTCCACCAGCGCGGCGAATCGCTCGGGGCTGAAAATCTGCACGTGATTGGGCGATTGAAAATAGCTGGCCGGGGCGATGCCTTTCTGCAGATGCTCGCCCACCGGGGACGGTACGCTCAGCAGGTACAGTGCACCGGGGCGGCCCATGCGCACCAGTTCGGCCATGAAGGGTTCTGGCTGATCGATGTGTTCGAGCACTTCCATGCACACGACTTTGCTGGCGCAGCCCTCGGCCAATGGCAGCGGCAAACTGTTGCTGACCAGCCCCAGGTTCGGCTTGTCTGATTGTGCCGCCACTTGCCGGGCAAGCTCGCGGACCTTGTCGTGTTCACTGTCGGTGAAGATCACCGAAGCGCCCTGCCGGACCGCGAACAAGGTCGCCACGCCTTCGCCGCAACCGACATCCAGCAAGGTGTCGTCGGCGGTGATGGCAAACCCCTTGAGCAATTCGCCGCTGTCGCCGAGAAACCAACCGTCGAGCAGGGCATCGTACAAACCGATATCCCTGGGCGATACCCGCGTTTCTGGCTGGGCGACCACTACCGGTGCGGGCCGTAACTTCGCAAGCAGGCGCCGAATCATGTGCCCGACGCTTGTGCGCAGTTTGCTTCACGCCGTTCCAGCACCTGCTCGAGCACCGCCTTCAGGCGCTGTTCGGCAACGGCCTGGCTGCAGAATCCCTGCAGACTACGCACGGCATGGGCCGACATCCTTTGATAGCGCTCGACGTCCTGTCTGGCAACGTCATGGCTGGCGGAAAAAGCCGTACACAGCGAGTCCCAATCCGTGACGTAGCGCAGGGTACGATACGCGGCGCGAGGATCGTGGGGCCAGGATGTCAGTTCATCGGTACTGTCGACGATAAACGCGTTGTCACGGTCGATGTAGTCGGCCATGGCGGTGTTCAGCGGCGCAATCGCCGGCTTGCCGCAGGACATGAACTCCATCAACGGCAGGCATTGCCCTTCGCCGTAGGAACAATTGACGACGTAACTGGTGGCCTCGACCAGGCGCTCGTAGTCGACGTCGGACAGATAGCCGTGGATCAGCACGATGCGGCACTGATAGGACTGATTCTTGTAGACATGGTGCAGCATGTCGTTCAGCGCGTTGGCGATGTCATGGTGCGTGAGCTTGAGCACCAGGGTCGCGTCGGGCCTGTCGCGAAAGGCGGTGCAGAACGCACTGATCATGTCCTTCCAGTTCTTGCGTCCGTCGTAGGGATTGAACACCGAGGTGTAGACCACGCCCTCGAGCAGCAGCTCACAGTCGCGCGGCGGCTGGTCGAAGGCAATCGGCGTGCCCTCGCGCAAACGTTCCGGGCCGTAGGGGCGCAAGTCCGTGGTGCGACTGTCGATCAACAACCCGCGCAGGTTCAAGCGCGTAGGGCCCACGACCGGACGCTTGTCCAGAAGCTCGCCACGGGCGGCAAAACGGTCCCAGACAGGCGCCGCGATAGCGCAGATCGGGTAATCGGGGCCCATCACATCGCGCACGGCATTCACGGTAAAACTGGAGTGGGTGATCGCCGTCCCGCTGGCGCCCAGCACCGTCCGCCAGTCATGCCGTGGTTCGCCCTGCCAGCTCTCGGTGGGAATGGTGCTGAACTCCCAGGCGAACACCGGAATCGTCGGGCACGCGTAGTGGACCGGCGTGCGATGCGGTGGCGAAAAGGACAGGAACACACAGTCTTCGCCCCGGCTCTGGCAATCGAAATACAGCCGATCGACCAGTTCGTCCGGGTTGCTGACCTCAATCACCTGCCCGAGTCGTTCGAGCACCGGACGGAATTCCTTGAGGACGAAGTAATAGCTGTACTCGGGCCGCCCCAGGTTCTGCTGGATGTTGCTCTTGTTGGTTTCCGAATGAATGATGATCAGCACGATGCAGCCCCCGTTTCGGCAACCACCGGCACGACGTCACGGGCAGGTTCCTGTTTGAAGAACAGTGCCAGTCGCTGCTGCACCGGGGCGAAGCTGCAGTACTGGTGCATGCGTTCGCTGGCCGCGTCCGCCATGGTCTGCCAGGCGTCCGGTTGGTTCTTTGCCATCGCGTAGCTGTTCTCATAAGCCATTTTCAACGAGCCCCAGTCCGGACGGTGGCGCAAGGTGCGGTACAGGATGCGCGCGTCTTCCGGCCAGATCGTCGGCTCCTGGCTGGACTTCACGACGAAAGCCACGCGCTCGTCGATGTAGTCGCGCATCGCCGTGTGGTTCGGGGCAATGACCGGCCGGGCGCAGGACATGAACTCCATCAGTGGCAGGCACAGACCTTCGCAGCGCGAAGCGTTGACGTAGTAACTCGCCGCGCCATAGAGCCGGGCGAACTGCTCGTCCTGCAGATAACCGTGCATGACCACCACGCGACAGGCGAAGGGCGAGAGCTGGGACAGCAAGGTGATGAGTTCGACGTAATAGGTCGACAGGTCGTTCTGGGTCATCTTCAACACGAGCGTGGCGTCTTGCACATCACGCAGCGCCCAGCAGAACGCCGTGATCAGTTGGTGCCAGTTCTTGCGCCCGTCATCGGGGTTGAACACGCTCACGTAGATGACGCCATCGACCTCGATTTCGACCGTTTGGCTGGTGTCGGGGAAAGCTGCTTGTGGATGCTCGTCCTGCGCGGAGGTTTCGCTGATGACAGGTTCATCCGCCACGGGCGCTTCGCTGACTGCGGATTCGACCGGCAACGCTTGAGGCGTCCGAAATCTGGCCAGCCATGGGCGAACGGCATCCGGCACCAGATCGCGAATGGCTTCGCGATACCACAACAGCAGGTAATGCCTGGTAATGAAGAGGCGTCGACGCAGGGTCAACGGCGGCACCGGAGGTTCGGGTTCGGGTTCGGGTTCGGGTTCGGGTTCGACGATTTCCTGCGGCGGTTGCTCGATGAGCGGCGCGATCAAACCATCGGCGGACAATCCCATCGAGCGACTGTCCAGGATGCAACCCTTGATCTGCAACGTGGCGCCCGCGTTAACCGGCGTACCGGGATATTGCTGGCGAATGTCGGCGAATCGTTCCCACAAAGGCGTCGGCAACACCAGCACCGGGAAGTCGTCGCCCAGGGTCCGGCGGATGGCTTCGGCGGTATGGGTGGACAAGGTGATCACCCGCCCCAGACGTGCCAGTGTCTGGCTCCAGTCCTGACGCGGATCGTTGTCCCAGTGCTCGGCGGGAATGGTGTCGAACTCCCAGGCAACCACGCACACCATCGGGCATTGCAAGTCGGTGGGAGTCTTGTGCGGTGGCGCGAACGAAATGAACAGGCAGTCCTGACCGGCCTGCTGCAACTGTCGATATAGCGGATCGACCTCGGCGGCCGATGACACCACATGCACCGGTCCGAGGCTTTCGAACAGCGGTCGGTACGCCTTGAGTACGAAGTAGTAACTGTACTCGGGACGGCCGAGACTCTGGCTGATGGAGCTGTCGTTGACGTCGGAGTAAAGAATAAAATTCATGGCATCCCACGGTGACGCCGCCAATCCGGCAGCCTCACGCTATGACGGGGAGGACAGGGTTCGAGCCAGTGTTCACTGGCGCTCGTCCATTGTCTTACTGCCCGTCTTCGTTCTTGTTTTAGTGGTCAGTTCCTCGCAGTTTCGAAGCGACGCTGCCGAACCCTGGATCATCGTGACGAGGGGCATTCTAACCACATCCGTTGAGGATTCGTGAACCGCTCGACGAGAATAAATCAGGCTACGCTGACGAGAACTGACCAGTCACGGTTGGACCTGTTGAAATTGCCGAGCAAATGGCACAGATTGGCTACCAAACAACTACAACAAAACATTTCACCTGTCTTTGCGAGCGATCCTGTTGATTCGTGAGACCCTTCCATTAAGTCTGTAGGAATGGATGAAATGCATGACCGGGGGGTCGCTGTTGAAAAAACGTCTGTTTGTCACGGGCCTGACTGGATTCGTAGGACAACACATCCAATCGCGCTTGCAGGCTGATGCCTCGGAGTGGGCGCTTCTGCCTGTGCCTTGCCAGTACGATCTCGCCGTGCCGGACAGCCTCGAAGGCTTGTGGCCGGAAATGCCCGATGCGGTGATTCACCTGGCCGGCCAGACCTTCGTCCCGGAAGCCTTTCGTGATCCGGCGCGCACCCTGAACATCAATCTGCTGGGCACCCTGAACCTGCTGCAAGCGCTCAAGGCGCGCGGCTTCACCGGCACGTTTCTGTACGTCAGCTCCGGTGATGTCTATGGCCAGGTCACTGAAGCCGATTTGCCCATCACCGAATTGCAGCCACCCTGCCCGCGCAACCCATACGCCGTGAGCAAACTGTCGGCAGAGTTCCTGAGCCTGCAATGGGGCCTGAGCGAAGACTGGCCCGTACTGGTCGCCCGCCCGTTCAACCACATTGGAACCGGGCAGAAAGACAGCTTCGTCATCGCCAGCGCCGCCCGCCAGATCTGCCGGATCAAGCAAGGCCTGCAAGGGCCACAACTGGAGGTCGGGGACATCGACGTCACGCGCGATTTCCTTGATGTCGGGGACGTGGTCTCGGCCTACCTGGCATTGCTGGAGAACGGTACGCCGGGGCAGGTCTACAACATTTGCTCGGGACGCGAGCAGAGCATTCGCAGTTTGATCGAACAACTGGCAGATCTTGCCCAGGTCGACCTGCAACTGGTCCAGGACCCTGCGCGACTTCGCCGCGCGGATCAGCGTCGTGTGTGTGGCAGCCCTGCGAGGCTGACCCAAACCACCGAATGGAAGCCTGAAATCACAACACAACAATCCCTGCGGGCGATCCTGTCCGACTGGGAGAAGCGAGTACGACAAGAATGACTAAAAGTGCATTGATCACAGGTATCACCGGCCAGGATGGCGCTTATCTGGCCAAACTGTTACTCGACAAGGGCTACAAAGTCCACGGCCTGGTGGCGCGTCGCAGCAGCGACTCGCGCTGGCGCCTGCGCGAGATGGGGGTCGAGGCGGACATCGTCTACCTGGACGGCGACATGGCCGATGCCTGTTCAGTGCAGCGCGCGGTGATCAAGTCGGCGCCGGACGAGGTATACAACCTTGCCGCGCAAAGCTTTGTCGCGGCCTCCTGGGATCAACCGGTGACCACCGGCATCGTCGACGGTCTGGGCGTT
Source organism: Pseudomonas sp. GL-RE-26 (assembly GCF_019956275.1). Lineage (NCBI taxonomy): Bacteria > Pseudomonadati > Pseudomonadota > Gammaproteobacteria > Pseudomonadales > Pseudomonadaceae > Pseudomonas > Pseudomonas sp. GL-RE-26. The sequence continues at coordinate 15,337 of NZ_JAHBDI010000022.1, read as the reverse complement.
ACCCACCTGCTCGAAGCGATTCGTCAATTCAGCCCGCACACGCGTTTCTACCAGGCGTCCACCAGTGAAATGTTCGGTCTGATCCAGGCCGAGCAGCAGGACGAGAACACTCCGTTCTATCCGCGCAGCCCTTATGGCGTGGCCAAGTTGTACGGCCACTGGATCACCGTGAACTACCGCGAAAGTTTCAACCTGCACGCCAGCAGCGGCATTCTGTTCAACCATGAATCACCGCTGCGCGGCATCGAGTTCGTCACGCGCAAAGTCACCGACGCCGCCGCCCGCATCAAGCAGGGCAAGCAGCAGGAACTGCGCCTGGGCAACATCGACGCCAAGCGCGACTGGGGCTTTGCCGGGGACTACGTCGAAGCCATGTGGCTGATGCTGCAACAGGACAAACCCGACGACTTCGTGGTGGCCACCGGCGTGACCACCACCGTGCGCGAGATGTGCCGGATCGCCTTTGATCACGTGGGCCTGAACTACCGCGATTTCGTGAGGATCGACCCCGCGTTCTTCCGCCCGGCCGAAGTCGAAGTGCTGCTCGGCAACCCGGCCAAGGCCCAGCGTGTGCTGGGCTGGAAACCAAAAACCGATCTGGATGCCTTGATCCGCATGATGATGGATGCGGACATGAAACGCGTCGCCAAGGAGTAGGCCATGCTGATTCCCGTGATTCTCTCCGGCGGTGCCGGTACAAGGTTGTGGCCGGTGTCGCGTGAAGGCCATCCCAAACCGTTCATGGCATTGCCCGACGGCCAGTCGCTGCTGGGCAAGACCTATCGGCGTGCCGCGGACCTGCTCGATGGCTGGGGCGATATCGTCACGGTGACCAACCGCGAGTACTACTTCCAGAGCAAGGATCACTTTCGGGACGCGCACCTGGGCCGGCATCGCGGGCACTTCCTGCTGGAGCCGACGGGTCGCAATACCGCGCCGGCCATTGCCGCTGCCGCCTTCTCCCTCCAGGCCCTGCATGGCGACGACGCGATCATGCTGGTCATGCCCGCCGACCATCTGATCGTCAATGTCGACGCGCTGAAGGACGCGGTCGAACATGCCGTGACATTGGCCAGGCGCGGTCACCTGGTGACCTTCGGTGTCGTGCCGACTGCTCCGGAAACCGGTTTTGGCTACATTGAAGCCGGCACATCACTCGACGACAAAGGCGCGGCCAGCGTGCGGCGCTTCGTCGAAAAGCCCGACCTGCAAACCGCGACGCATTACGTGGAAAGCGGCAACTTCCTGTGGAACTCCGGGATGTTCTGCTTCTCGGTCGCCAGCCTGCTGGCCGAACTGCAAATCCATGCTCCCGCCTTGCTGGAGCAGACGCAGACCTGCATGACCGCCAGCGCTGCGGTGGAAAACGCCGGTAGCCTGCAGCAGGAACTGTCGCCGGCCCTGTTTGGCGAAATCATGGATATTTCCATCGACTACGCGTTGATGGAGCGCTCCGACAAGGTGGTCGTCGTGCCGGCCCGTTTCGACTGGAGCGACATCGGTTCCTGGAGTGCGGTGGCCGCGCTGGTACCGGCGGACGCTCAAAACAACCGCGCCGTCGGCGAGTCGATTTTCATCGACAGCCACGACAACTTCGTCCAGAGCGATAACCGTCTGGTCGCAACCGTGGGCGTGGACAACCTGATCATCGTCGACACCGCCGACGCGGTGCTGGTGGCCCACGCCGACCGCGCCCAGGATGTGCGCCGGGTGGCCAGGCAGCTCAAGGATAAAGAGCACGAAGCCTATCGCCTGCACCGTACGGTCAGCCGGCCATGGGGCACCTATACCGTGCTCGAGGAAGGCCCGCGCTTCAAGATCAAACGCATCGTGGTCAAGCCCGGCGCCAAGTTGTCGTTGCAGATGCACCACCATCGCAATGAACACTGGGTGGTGGTCGAAGGCATGGCCAAGGTCACCAACAATGGCACCGGCACGCACCTGGTGGCCAAGAACGAATCGACCTTCATTGCCGCCGGTCACAAGCATCGCCTGGAGAATCCCGGCGTAATCGATCTTGTGATCATCGAAGTGCAAAGCGGCGAATACCTGGGAGAGGACGACATCGTCCGCTTCGAAGATCAATACGGCAGGACGGTTTGAATGCTGCGTAATCTTTACCAATCGCTGTGGAATTACCGGGGTTTCATCCTCGGCAGCGTCAAACGGGAGTTTCAGGCGCGTTATCGCAACTCGCTGTTCGGTGCCTTGTGGACCGTGCTCAATCCGCTGTCGATGATCCTCGTCTACACGGTGATCTTTTCCACCATCATGCGCGCCCGCTTGCCGGGCGTGGACGACGGGTTGGCCTATAGCGTCTACCTGTGCGCCGGCCTGCTGACCTGGGGACTGTTCGCCGAGATCACGACGCGCAGCCAGAGCATGTTCCTGGAGAACGCCAACCTGCTGAAGAAAATCAGCTTCCCGCGCATCTGCCTGCCGGTCATCGTGCTGCTCAATGCCGGGATCAATTTCGCAATCATCCTGGGGTTGTTCCTCGGCTTCCTGCTGATCAGCGGGCGGCTGCCCGGCATGGCATTGCTGGCGCTGGTGCCGTTGCTGGTCCTGCAAGTGATCTTCGCCGCGGGGCTGGGGATGATTCTGGGCGTGCTCAACGTGTTCTTTCGCGACGTCGGGCAGTTTTTCGGCATCTGCCTGCAATTCTGGTTCTGGCTGACGCCCATCGTTTATCCGCTGTCGATCCTGCCGCCGGGCATCCAGCGCGTTATCGAGCTGAACCCGATGACCGCACTGATGAACAGCTACCAGAACCTGTTTCTCTACAATCAATGGCCAGACTGGAGCTCGCTGGTGCCGTTGCTGGTGATCGGCCTGTTGTTCTGTGGGATGGCGCTGCGGCTGTTCCGCCAGCGTGTCGGTGAAATGGTGGACGAGCTCTGATGGGACATATACGTGTCAGTGGCCTGGGCAAGGCCTACAAGCAGTATCCGAATCGCTGGAGCCGGCTGTTCGAATGGCTGGTGCCGTTTTCCCGCACCCGGCATCACCTGCACTGGGTGCTGCAAGGGGTCGATTTCGAGATTCAGCCGGGCGAAGCCGTGGGCATCGTCGGGGTCAACGGAGCCGGCAAAAGCACGCTGTTGAAGATGATCACCGGCACCACCCAACCCACCTGCGGCGACATCCGGTTGCAAGGTCGCGTGGCGGCGCTGCTGGAGCTGGGCATGGGCTTCCACCCGGACTTCACCGGTCGGCAGAACACCTTCATGGCCGGGCAGTTGCTCGGCATGCAGGTCGAAGAAATCGAAGCGCTGATGCCGGAGATCGAGAGCTTCGCCGAAATCGGCGAGGCCATCGACCATCCGGTTCGCACCTACTCCAGCGGCATGCAGATGCGCCTGGCCTTCAGCGTGGCCACCGCACGGCGCCCGGACATCCTGATCGTCGATGAAGCGCTGTCCGTGGGTGACGCCTATTTCCAGCACAAAAGCTTTGATCGCATCCGCAACTTCCGCAAGGCCGGCACCACGTTGCTGATCGTGTCCCATGACCGCTCGGCGATCCAGTCGATCTGCGACACCGCGATCCTCCTGGAAAACGGGCGCATGGCCATGCGCGGCAAGCCCGAAGAAGTGATGGACTACTACAACGCCATGCTCGCCCAGCGCGAGGGCCAGACGGTGCGCCAGGAAATGCTCGCCAACGGGCAGGTACAAACCATTTCCGGAACAGGCGAAGCGGGCATTCTCAGCGTCCGCCTGCTTGACCCCAAGGGCCGTTCGGTAGAGGTGGCGGAAGTCGGTCAGGCGATGGTCCTGGAAGTGCAGGTCGAGGTGCGCCAGGACATCGAGCGACTGATTCTCGGTTTCATGATCAAGGATCGGCTCGGCCAGCCCATGTACGGCATCAATACCCACCGGGTCGACAAAGCCCTTACCGACCTGAGTGCCGGCGAACGCATCACCTACCGCTTTGCCTTCGACATGCGCCTGGGCAAGGGCAATTATTCGGTGGCCCTGAGCCTGTCGCGGCTGGATTCGCACCTGGATCGCAATTTCGAATGGCGTGACTACGGGCTGGTCTTCCACGTGATCAACAATCGCCAGGAAGACTTCGTGGGTTGCTCCTGGCTCGAAGCGCAGACCAGCGTGACCCGTTCCAGTGAGAATCGGGTGGAATCCATTGGGGAAACACGATGAGCAGACTGTTGGTGGAATGTACCTACGTCTTCGAACACCCGGATGCCAACTCGGGCATTCAACGGGTCGTTCGCAATGTGATTCAGCAACTGCCGGCCGCCGATGCCCAGCGTGAATGCATTCCGGTGGTGATGATCAATGGCGCGTTGTTCGAGGTGAAAAGCCTGGCGCCCTTGCCGACCGTCAAAGTGGACCTGATGAGCCTGCGGGTGAAGCTCGAACAGTTCGCCAATCAATTCTGGCTGCGCCACCGCACACTGGAACGACGCCGCCCTTTCAGCCAGTCGAAGCTCGCCCGCCGGGTGCTTTACGTCGGTTGCCGTCTGACCGCGTTCGCCTGCCTGAGCCTGCCGATGCGCCTGCTCGATCGCGCACTCAAGGGCAAGAAGGTTCCCGAACGCTGCGTGCCGTTGCAGCATCGCGCCGGCGATCAACTGGTGCTGCTGGATTCGTCCTGGCACGCCAACTTCTTCCCCCTGGCCGAGCAACTCAAGCGTGACGGGGTGGGCATCGTTTCGGTGATCTACGACCTGATTCCCCTGACCCACCCGCAGTTCTGCGACGCAGGATTGGTGAAGGTGTTCAACGAATGGTTCGACTGGATCGCCCGCACCGCCGATGGCTACGTGGCGATCTCGACCACCATCCGCGACCAGGTTCGCCAGGAGATGACCCGCAGGATCGGCTCCACGCAGGTGCAGCAACGCTGGTTCGACTACTTTCACCTCGGTTCCGAACTCGACTTGACCGATGCCCGTTCCGCCGTCGACCCGGGGCTGCTGCAGATGTTCAAGACACCGGATCCTGTGTTCCTCATGGTCAGCACCATCGAGCCGCGCAAGAACCATGCGTATCTGCTGGACGCGTTCGAGCTCGCCTGGGCGGCCGGGTCAAAAGCCCGGTTGTGCATCGTCGGCAAGATTGGCTGGAAGTGCGAGGTGCTGATCGAACGTATCCGCCGGCATCCGCAATTGAACCAGCGCCTGTTCATGTTCAACACCCTCTCGGACAAGAGCCTGGAACACGCCTACTCCCACGCGACATCGCTGGTGTTCCCCTCCTACGTCGAAGGGTTCGGCTTGCCGCTGGTGGAAGCCATGCAGCGAGGCCTGCCGGCCATGGCCAGCGATATCCCGGTGTTCCGCGAAATCGGTGGCGAGTACATGGCGTATTTCGACCTCGCCGACCCGCAGAACCTGGCCGACCTGGTCACCGACATGGAAAGCGGCGGCGCGTTTCCCGCCCCCCTCAACCTGGATAACTGGCGTTGGCTGAGCTGGCGCGAGGCGAGTGCACAACTGGTCGGACGCATCCAACGCAACCTGCACAGCGATGCGAAGGTGCCTGAGAGTCAGCATGCGAATTGCCCTTAACGCCCGCATCCTCCAGGCCCCGCGCACGGGCATCGGCCACTACGTCGCCGAACTGGCGACGGCCCTGGCCCGCGAACCGGACGTCGAGTTGTCGTTGTTCCATGGCTGGGGCTGGAGTTCGACCCTGCCTGAGGCAGCGATGCCCGGTTACTCGCGTCTGACGCCGTTGCTGCGCCAGATCCCGGGAGCCTATCAGGCGCGGCGCTGGCTGGAGCAGAAACGCTTTGATCAGGGCCTCGCGCAAGCCATCGACCTCTACCACGAACCGAGTTTTTGGCCGCTGTCGTTCGACGGCCCGACCGTCATCACCCTGCATGACCTGACTCACCTGCACTATCCCGAAACGCAGCCACCGGCGCGCTTGCGAGAAATCGAACGGCGCGTGGCCGACGGCGTGCGACAGGCAAGCCTGATTCTTACCGACTCGCAATACATTGCTGACGAAACCCAGGCGCATTTCGGGTTACCGGCCGAGCGCTTCGTGGTAGCACCGCTGGGTGTGGCCGCGCGCTTCCACCCCCGTGAACCCGAGGCCATCGATCAGGTCCTCAAGGCACACGGCGTCGAGGCGCGGGAGTATTTTCTCTGCGTCGGCACCCTGGAGCCGCGCAAGAACCTGCCCCTGGCCCTGCGCGCCCATGCCCTACTACCGGAAACCGTGCGCCAGCGTTTTCCGTTGCTGATCGCCGGCATGGCCGGCTGGCAGCGCCAGCAGCTCAACGACGAATTACGCTCCGCCCTCGCGTCAGGTCATGTGTGCCTGCTGGGGTACCTGCCTGACGAGGATCTGGCGCAGTTGCTGGCCGGTGCCCGGGCGCTGGTCTTCCCTTCGTTGTACGAGGGGTTCGGCCTGCCGGTGCTGGAGGCCATGGCCAGTGGCACCCCAGTGATTCTGACGGGTGAATCGGCGATGCCGGAGGTGGCTGGCAATGCCGGCAACTACATCGAGGCGCACGACCCCGACACCTTGCGCGATGCCCTGCAGCGGTTGATCGACGACCCGGCGCATTGGCAGGTCTGTCGCGAGATGGGCCTGCAGCGAGCGAAGCTTTTTTCCTGGGAGCGTTGCGCGACGGTGACCGCCCGCGCCTACCGCCAGGTAATGGAGAACTGATATGCGCGTTCTGCACTTTTATAAAACCTACTTGCCCGACTCCATAGGTGGCATCGAACAAGTCATTTTCCAGATGAGCGAAAGCGGTGCCCGCCATGGTGTCGTCAGCAGCGTGCTGACCCTGAGCAATAACCCGGCACCGGGCGTGTTGCAAATCCGCGAGCACCAGGTGCATCAGGCCAGGCTGGATTTTCAACTCGCCTCCACCGGTTTTTCCTACAGCGTGTTCAAGCAGTTTCGTGAGCTCGCGGCTGAAGCCGACGTGGTCAACTATCACTTTCCCTGGCCCTTCATGGACCTGGTGCATTTTGCCAGCGCCACCAAAAAACCCAGCGTGGTGAGTTACCACTCCGACATCATCCGCCAACGTCATCTGCTCAAACTGTACCGGCCGTTGATGCGTCGGTTCCTGGACAGCGCGGATCGAATCGCCGTGGCGTCCCCCAACTACTTTCACACCAGCGACGTGCTCAAGGACTACCAGGACAAGACCCGAGTCATCACTTATGGCCTGGACAAGTCGGGTTATCCGAAGCACGACGCAGCACGGACCGAGCGCTGGCGCCAGAAGCTGGGGGACAAGTTCTTCCTGTTCGTCGGTGTCATGCGCTACTACAAAGGGCTGCACATCCTGCTCGACGCGATGCAGGGGCTGAACTATCCCGTGGTAATCGTCGGCGCCGGCCCGCTGGAAGCGGAGCTGCATGCCCAGGCCAGAGCGCTGGGCCTGCAGAACCTGTACTTCCTCGGCTTCCTGGGCGACGAAGACAAGGTCGCCTTGCTCGAGTTGAGTTATGCGGTGGTGTTCCCGTCGCACCTGCGCTCCGAGGCCTTTGGCATTTCGCTGCTGGAAGGCGCGATGTATGGCAAGCCGATGATCTCCAGTGAGATTGGCACTGGCACCAGTTACATCAACATCCATAACGAGACCGGGCTCGTGGTGCCGCCGAGCAATCCATCGGCATTTCGCGAGGCGATGCGTACGCTTTGGGAAAACCCGGTGCTGGCGGCGCAAATGGGCGAAAAAGCGCAGGCCCGTTATCAAAATCTGTTTACAGCGGACGAAATGGGTCGTAAATGGGCTGCGCTGTATGAGGAACTGCTGGACGAAAAAGCCCTCGCCTACGCATGAGGCTTTTTGGCTGGAACCGACTTGTCTCTGCTGCGGCTTTCCAACAGTGATACGATCCCTCGACTGTAGATTTTCCACGGCTTGCGCACGATGTGTGCAAGCCGTGGACATTCCCTATTGACCCCTGACTTTCTGCTGACCGCCTATGCAACGTCTGCTCAATGACCGCCTGGACTGGAACCTGCTGCGCACCTTTCGGGTGATTGGCCAGGAGCAGAGCATCAGCCGCGCCGCCGCCCGCCTGCACCTGACGCAACCGGCAGTGAGCCAGGCACTCAAGCGCCTGGAAGAACAGCTGGGCCGCCAACTGATTGCCCGTCGCGGGCCACGTTTTGCCCTGACCGAAGTCGGCGAGCAGATCTTCGCCCTGGCCGGGGAAATCTACGGGCAAATGTCCCAGGTCAGCAGCGTACTGGAACAACCGGCCGACGAAGTGATTGGCAAAGTGCGGTTGCTGATCATCAGCCGGATCTTCTCCGAGCGCTTTGATGACTTCCTCGCCGACTTCCACCGCCAGTACCCGCGAGTGGATCTGGAAGTCGACGTGATGCGCAGTTCCGACATCGTCAGCGCACTCCAGGAAAAAACCGCGACCCTTGGCCTGAGCCTCAATCGACGCCCACAGCCACGCCTGGAGCAGCGTTTGTTCCTGCGTCAGCGCTATGCGTTTTTCTGCGGCAAGCACCATGGAATGTTCGGCCAACAGGATGTCGCCGAAGGGGATTTGCAACGGGAGAACTTCGTCAGCTTCACCAGTGACCAGATCGGCGGCATGCTCTCGCCGCTGACGATTTTTCGCGATCAGCAGGGTTTCAGTGGCCGCATCGTCGCGTCGTCACCGAGCCTGGAGGAAGTCCGGCGACTGGTGATCGCCGGCTTCGGTATCGGCTGTCTGCCCGAGCACGTGGTGGCGGCCGACGTTGACGCCGGATTGCTATGGCGCCTGCCGCCCCACGAGGGGATTGCCGATGTGGACATTCATTTGCTGTGGAACCGCGAACAACGCATGAGCCGGGCCGAGACGATCTTTCTCGAAAGCCTGCAACAACGGCTCACGGACTAAACGCGCAAGACCCGCGCCACCGGCCCGCAAGCGTTCAAGCAGGCGCAGTGTATGGGCTGATTGATGACGCTGTCGCCGCGACCGTGCAGCTTGGTGGTCAACATTATGGCTCGCCCAATTGAGCGGGCGAGTTCGCAGGGCATTTTTTATTGGTTGGATAGCGGTGGGTTCAATAACCCAGTAGACGGTCCGCACAGTTCAATAACGGTTCGCCGCTATTCAATCGACGGAAGTTCTCCGCCACTTGCTCGGCAATGCAGTCATGGGAAGCCGCCGAAGCCATGTGCGGGGTGATGGTTACACCGGGCATATTCCATAGCCGATGTTCGAGCGGCAGAGGTTCCTGTTCGAAGACATCCAGCAAGGCGCCGCGCAAGTGCCCGCTCGCCAAGGCCTGTTCGAGGTCATCGATGTTCAAATGACCGCCCCGGCCACAGTTGACCAGTGCCGCGCCGTTGGCGAGCTGCTCGAAAGTGGCTCGTCCGAGAATCCCGCGGGTTTCGCTGGTCAGCGGGAGCAGGTTGATCAGCAACTCGACGCCGTCGAGAAACGGATGCAACGCATCAGCCCCGGCGAACGTGCACACACCCGGCAAGTCCTTGCTGCGCCGTGCCCAGCCGCGCACGTCGTAACCGGCTGCGACCAGGTCCAGAGCAATCGCGCTGCCCAGCGATCCGAGCCCCATTACTCCGACCTTGAACTGCCCCGCCGCCCGTTGCAGCGGCCGCTCCCAGCGCTGCTCCCGCTGTTGCGACAACACCTGATCAAAACCGCGGTGATAGTGAATCACCGCCCAGCGCACGTACTCAGTCATGCCCTGGCGATGGCCCGGGTCGACCACACGGCAAACCGGCAGGTCCGGGCATGACGGATCGTGATCGAGGTGATCGATACCGGCAGCCACCGAGTGAATCACCTGCAGGTTCGGCAATGCGCCGAGACTGCCCGGCAAGGGAAACCAGCACGCCGCCACCTGCGCATTGGCGGCCCGGGGATCATCAGCTAGCACGGCAGTGAGTTGCGGCGCACTGCGGGCAAACGCCGCCTGCAATTGCTTGAGCAGCAAAGTGTCGCGGGACAGCAGAACCACGGTATTGATGACGGCGTTCATGACAAATAAGACTCGCGCTGGGATTCGATCAACGTCAGTGCGGCCTCCCAGGCCAGGTCGATGATGTTGTCCTGCTCATCACGGTCAAACTGTTCGGCGGTGTGCGCGCACACTTCCGGTGACGGGTAATGCAGGGCTGAACCACCGGCCAGCGCCTGCACCTGGGCCTGACAGGCGCGCTCCAGGAAGTGGATTTCCTGGAATGCCTGGGCCACGCCCGAGCCCCCCACCAGCAACCCGTGGTTGCGCAGGATCATCGCCCGGTGCGGACCGAGGTCGGCGATCAAGCGCTCGCGCTCATCCAGCGACAGCGCGATGCCCTCGTAGGTGTGATAGGCCAGCTTGCCGTAGAACTTCAGCGCATGCTGACTGATCGGCAGCAAGCCCTGCTTCTGCGCCGCGACCGCCATGCCGGCCGCCGTGTGAGTGTGGATCACACAGTTCAAGTCCGGACGCGCCATGTGGATCGCCGAGTGAATCACGAAGCCGGCGGCGTTGACCCGATGGCCTGCGTACTCCGGGTCGACCACCCGCCCATCCTGATCGATGCGCACCAGGTCCGAGGCGCGCATGCGGTCGAAGATCACCCCGTAGCAGTTGATCAGGAAGTGGTGTTCAGGCCCCGGTATCCGCAGGGTGATGTGGGTGTCGATCAGGTCGGTCATGCGAAAGTGCGCGACCAGTCGATACAGCGCAGCCAGTTCGCAACGGGCTTGCCATTCAACCGGGTCGATGTGTGCAGGTTTACTCACGAATACACCTCTTTGGCAGCGTGGGTGACGACCGGGTTGGCGCGCAGGCGGGCCAGGCCGCAAACACCGATCAGGGACAGGGCCGAGAGCAAGGTGAAGAACACCGCCAGCGGCAACCATTGTCCGGAAAACTTGCTGGCCAGCAGGGTGCCGATCAGCGGTGTGGTGCCCCCGGCCACGGCGCAAGCCAATTGGTAGGCGATGGAAATGCCCGAGTAGCGCAGGTGCACCGGGAAGGCCTGGGTCATGTAGCCGGCGATCACCGCGTACAGCGCCGAGAGAATCACCACCGCCAGGGCAATGCCGGCAGTCATGAACACAATGTTCTGCGTGCCCACCAGCAGGAACATCGGGTAAGGCGTGACCATGCACAGCAACGCGACCCACTTGAGAAAACGACCTTCACCGATACGTTCGGCCATCAGCGCCGAGAGCGGTTGCGAGAGCAACTGGATGACGGTCACCAGAAACAGGCAATCGAGAATCGTCGAACGGGCAATGCCCTGGTATTGGGTGACGTAGGTGATCATGAAGGTGTTGGTGAAGAAGAACCCCGCCGAGCCGATGGTCACGGCCGCGGCGGCGAACAGGATCTGCCGCCAGCAGGTGCGGATCACGTCCATCACCGGGTACTTGGCGGTCTCGTTGTTGTCCCTGGCCTTGGCGAATTCCGGCGACTCGTGAACCCCGGAGCGGATCAACAGGCCGACCATCATCAACACGCCGCTGGCGAGGAACGGCAAGCGCCAACCCCAGGCTAGGAACTCGTCCGGCTCAAGGGACGTCACCAGTCGGAAAGCGATCAGTGCCAGCAACAAACCGGCCGGGCTGCCGAGCTGGGCGAACGACGCATAGAACGTCTTGCGCTTGGCCGGCGCATGCTCGCTGGCCATCAACACCGCCCCACCCCACTCGCCACCGACCGATATGCCCTGGATCAAACGCAGCGCGATCAGGCCAATGGGCGCCCAGATGCCGGCGCTGGCGTAGCTCGGCAACAGGCCAATACCCGCGGTGGCGATTCCCATCAAGGCCATGGTCGCCAGCAGCATTTTCTTGCGCCCGAGACGATCCCCCAGATGCCCGAACACCATCCCGGCCATGGGGCGGGCAATGAAGCCGACGGCGAAACTACCGAATGCAGCGAGAGTACTCATTACCGGGTCGCTACTGGGGAAGAACACTTGCCCGAGGACCAACGCCGCCGCGGTGGCGTAGATGTAGAAGTCGTAGAACTCGATAGTCGTGCCAATGAAGGCAGCGGCCGCGGCTCGGCGCGGTTGGGGAGTAGTGTGCATGCAAGGACCCTGTGTACTTATAGTTTTGGGCAGGTGTTGAGGCTGGCGACGATTGCGCTCTGTGGCGCTTGTGGGCTTTATCGCTTCCATGCCAGGATTAGTCAATTTTCAAATTCTTATCTTTACTATTAGCACTGCTACTGCATGAGGTTTTATGCCTTCCACTTCCAACCCTTGGGTCGGCCGGCGCTTTCTCAATGACCGCCTCGACTGGAACCTGCTGCGCACCTACCTGGTCATCGGCCAGGAAGGCAGCATGAGCCGCGCCGCCGCGCGACTGCACATCACCCAGTCGGCGGTCAGCCAGGCGTTGAAACGACTGGAAGAACAATTGGAATGCGTGTTGATTGCCCGCAGCGGACGACGCTTTGACCTGACGGAAACCGGGGAAGAAGTCCTGCGCATAGCGGCAGATATCTACGGGGATATTTCACGCCTGGGGACGGTAGTTGAGAGTCGTCACGACGACGTGGTGGGCAAGATCCGCATCCTCACCGTCAGCGGAGTTCAGGCGCGGCATTACGATGATTTCCTCGCGGACTTCCATGAAACCCACCCGAAAATCGAGCTGGAAGTCGAGGTGATGGGCAGTTCGAACATCATCAGTTCGCTGCTGCAAAAGACCGCAACCATCGGCGTCGGCCTGTGCCGCCTGCCGCAGCCGCGGCTGGAGCAACGGGTACTGTTTCGAGAGACCTATGCTTACTTTTGTGGCCAGCGTCACCGGCTGTTCGGACAAGAGAACCTGACCCTGGAACAACTGGCGGCGGAAAACTTCGTCAGCTTCACCAGCGATCAACTCGGCGGCAATCTTTCCCCCCTGACGCTGTTCCGCGACCAACAAGGCTTCACTGGCAAGATCGTCGCCTCTTCCACCAGTTTCGAAGAAATTTATCGCTTGATCTGCGCAGGTTACGGCATCGGTGCCTTGCCCACCCATCTGGTGCGCCGGGATGTCGAGCAAGGTCTGCTCTGGCGCTTGCCGCCGGAAGACGGGGTGGTGGATTTCGATATACAGCTGTTGTGGAATCGCGAACAGAAGATGAGCCAGGCCGAAACCGTGTTCCTCGAGAGCTTCCAGCACATGCTCAGCATCCGTGAGCCTGTGCTGTGAAGCCATGGGAGTTCAGACGTGAGGATCGCCTGGTGCCTTGCTCGGCGCTGCGTATTGCGGCTTGAGGTGTCCGTCCTGATCCAGTAGCCAGGCATCCATGATCTCCCGCACGACCGGTCCGGCGACGCGACCACCGGCCTCGCCGTTTTCGATCATCACCGAAATCACGATTTTCGGGTGCTCGGCCGGGGCGAAACCGACGAACAAGGCATTGTCGCGGTTACGCTCGCGGGTTTTCTCCCGGTTGTAACGCTCGCCCTGCTTGATCGCCACCACTTGTGCGGTACCGCTCTTGCCAGCAATACGGTACTGCGCCCCCGCCGCTGCGGCCCGGGCAATCCCGCGGGCATCGTGCATCACCATCTGCATGCCGTGGTTGACCTGCTCCCAGTCGCGAGGATCCTTGAGCAGGATGTTCGGCATCGGATGCTCATCCACCGGCGCGACACCGTCCACGGTTTTGGCCAGGTGCGGGCGATTCCACACGCCTTTGTTGGCAATCAGCGCCGTGGCCTGGGCCAGCTGCAGCGGCGTGACCTGCATGTAGCCCTGACCTATGCCGAGAATCACCGTCTCGCCCGGGAACCAGGCCTGACGACGGGTGGCACGCTTCCAGGCCTGGGATGGCATCAGGCCGGGGGATTCTTCATTCATGTCCAGGGAGACTTTCTCACCGAGTCCGAACATGGCCATGTAGTCGTGCAGGCGATCGATACCGAGCTTGTGTGCCAGGTCATAGAAGTAGGTGTCATTGGAACGCATGATCGCCGCATCCATATCCACCCAGCCGTCGCCGCTGTGGTTCCAGTTGCGGTACTTGTGATCGAAATCCGGCAGTTGGTAATAACCGGGGTCGAACACACGGGTCTGTGGCGTAACGACACCGGCATCGAGGCCGGCGATTGCCACTTCCGGCTTGATGGTCGAACCCGGCGCATAGAGACCACGCAGCACACGGTTGAACAGCGGCCGATCAATGGAGTCCCGTAGCGTGGAGTACTCCTTGGAACTGATACCGGTGACGAACAGGTTTGGATCGAAACTCGGGTTGCTGACCATGGCCAACACCTCACCGGTCGACGGATCCAGCGCGACCACCGAGCCACGACGATCCCCCAGGGCTTGCTCGGCGGCTTCCTGAAGCTTGACGTCGAGGCTCAGGACAATGTTTTCGCCTGGCACCGGGTCAGTGTGCTTGAGCACCCGCAGCACGCGGCCCTGAGCATTGGTTTCGACCTCCTCATACCCGACATGGCCGTGCAGTTGCGCCTCGTAGAATTTTTCGATCCCGGTCTTGCCGATGGATTGGGTACCCCGGTACTCGACGTTATCCAGAGCCTTTGACTCTTTTTCGTTGATACGTCCGACGTAGCCGACCGAATGAGCGAAGTGCTCGCCCAATGGATAGTGCCGAACGAACTGCGGCTCGACATCGAGGCCCGGCAAGCGGAACTCGTTGACGGCGAGTACGGCAATCTGTTCTTCGCTCAACTCATAGAACAATGTCACGGGTACGAAGGGGTGACGTGCCTGCTTCATCGCCTTGTCGAACTGCGAGCGGTCTTCGGCGGGCAAGTGCAGGAGATTGACCACCTCGTCCAGCTCACTTTTAACATCGGTGGCGAGTTCGCGGGTGATGGTCAGATTGAAGCTGGGACGGTTGTCCGCAAGGAGTACGCCGTTGCGGTCATAGATCAATCCGCGGGTAGGCGTAATCGGCAGGACGTGGACGCGGTTGTTTTCGGAAATGGTCGAGTGATAGTCGAACTCGACCACTTGCAGGACGTACAGGCGTACCACCAGCGCACAGGTAATGGCGGCAACGAACAAGGCGCAGGCCAGGAGTCTCTTGTTGACCAGGCGTGTTTCTTTTTCGTGGTCCTTGATCGGTATCGGTTCAGGCACTTGTACAGCAACTCTTTGAAAAGAACGCCGATCCGTGGGCGCAAACTCAGTCCATTAAAAATGGACTGCACCATACCAAAAGCGTGGTGCCTGGTTTGTGTGATTTTTTTCACAATTGACCTTGGCTGGCTCGGCCCTTTTTTCGAGCGCAAAAACAAAACCCCAACTGCTTTCGCAATTGGGGTTTCGGAATTTAATCTTGACGATGACCTACTCTCACATGGGGAAACCCCACACTACCATCGGCGATGCATCGTTTCACTGCTGAGTTCGGGATGGGATCAGGTGGTTCCAACGCTCTATGGTCGTCAAGAA
>NZ_JAHBDI010000010.1:0-126851 GCF_019956275.1 Pseudomonas sp. GL-RE-26 | reverse complement strand
GCGAACTCGTCGTGGGCGGAAGTGGCGACGTAGGTCCAGGCACCGTCGGTGCCGATGGAGAACTGGCCGTAGCTGCCGGCGGTGTTGGTTTGCGCGACGAAGGTTGCGGCGCTGTCGACGTCGCTGATGGTCAGGGTGCCGCTGGTGGAAATGTCGACGGCGGCATGGGTCTCGGTGAGGTTGGCGATGTCGGCGGACAGCACGGCCGCGTCGTTGCTGCCGGTAATGGTGATGGTCACGTTCTTGGTCACCGTCGCCCCGAAGTCGTCGGTCAGCGTCACCGTGAACACTTCGGTCTTGGTCTGGCCCGCGGCCAGGTACTGCGCCGCGCTGTTGTCCAGCGTATAGCTCCAGCCCACGCTGCCCGCCGCGTCGTTCGTGCTCTCGTCGCTGACAGTGGCCACCAGCGTACCCAGTGCACCGGCCGGCGCGCTCACGCTGGTCACATGGGCGTGATCGGCCAGGTCCACGTCGCCGAAGGCGAAGCTGCCGCTGGTCACCGTGGTGCCGTCTTCGGCCACCGCTGCGCTTTCGACCTCGGCCGCCGTCACCGTTGGCGCGTCATTGGTGCCGGTGATGGTGACGGTCACATTCTGCGTTACCAACGAACCATGACCATCGCTGATGGTGACCAGGTAAGTTTCGGTTACTGTCTGTCCCTGGGCCAGGTACTGCGCCGCCGCAGTGCTCAGGTTGTATGTCCATTGCACCGAACCGTTGGCCGCGTTCGCTGCTTCGCTTACCTCCGAGAGCACGAACGTACCAAGATGAGTAGCATTGCCCTCCGCCGGCGCGGACGTCGCCATGTGCGTGTCACTCAGGTCGACGTCATTGAAGTTAATTGTGCCGCTGGCCGTCAGCGAGTCGGTCGTGCTCGCAGTGATGTCGGCGTCTTCGGTCACCATGCCGGCCTGCACGCCGAGGCTGATCGTCACACCATCATTCACGCCCGAGAACTGCACTGTCGCGGTGGCCCAACTGAGCGTTCCGTTGCCCAGACGCATCGCATAGGTAAAGCTGTCCGTCAGGAACTCGCCAGCAGAAAGCGCCTGGAGTTGCTCCTTGAACGCAGTAGTGAAAGTAGTGGCGTCGTAGCCGACCTTACCGTCGGAGGTGATCCAGATCTTTGCACCATTCAAACTGGTGTCAGAACTCATCGCCTCAGCCCTCGCCGTATCCTGGACCAGGAGGTCGGCCGGAGCATAAGCCTTGGTGGCAGTAGGATCGCTCACCGCATTGTCGAGTGACCAGAGTGTCTTCGCGTTACCGCCGAGGTCATTGGACATGACGTCCCAATACATGACTCCCTGCAGATTTTCATTGGTGGTGAAGACGTCATCCTTCGCCTGCGGCGTGTTGGAAAACGAGGTAACGGTTCCGCCGCTGGTAGTTGTAGTGCTAGCCATGTCTTTCTCCCTAAGAAGTCACCCTGAGCAAAAAACCGCTGTGGGCCGCTAACAGCCACAAGCCGATTCTTCCCCAACCCACGAACACTTCACTCCACCGGTACCAGCCGGCTGGCCAGTAGCTTCACACCCACCCCCGCCCTGCCGCCCTGCGGCTCAATACGCACGATTTGTCCTTGCGCCTTGAACTTCATGGGGCCGCCGGGAGTGTCGAGCTCGATCTCGAAGTCAATCAAGCTACCCACCTGCTGCTCGCTATCGGTTTCGAAATACAAACCGGAGGCGCTGATGTCACGGGTGACACCGTTGCCCCCACCGATCAGTTGCAGCGATAAGGTGACTTGTTCACGGGGCTCAATTCGGTGTGTGTCTTTCATGACCGCAGTCTAAAAACGACCGCTGTGTTTTACATGAGCGCGTCATCCCTTTTTTCTGGGAGTCAATCACCCATAAAAACAGTGTTTTATGGGACAAATGTCATGGGAGGGGGAGCTGAAGCGCTATAGAAAAAAGCTACGGGCTGCAACGATTGCTATCATGATCAGCTAACACAACCGCCTAAAGAGGCAGCGAGCCGCATGCCAATTCAAGTCCTGTTAGTAGCTCTACCGCTCGTGGCCTGGGGCCTTGAGCGTCTGGTGGAAAGCGCTCAACCGAGGTTGGCATTGGCGGGTTCCACGGCGTCGGTGGCGCAATACCTGCTATCGCTGCACCTATACACACCAGATGTGGTGGTATTGGACCTGGACAGCGAGGACTGTATCGAGTCGCTGGCCGACCTGCACAGCCGGACCAAAGCCAAGATTCTGGTTGTGTCAGGGTCGAGTGACTTGGCACTGCATGACAGTGCGGTGCTGGCGGGCGCACGAGGCGTGGTGGATAAGCGGGAGTCGGCATCCGCATCAACATTGCTCAAAGCCATAGAAAAAGTGCATGAAGGCGAACTCTGGATTGACCGCAATGCGACCAGCCGTATCTTCCTTGAACTGGCGCGCAAGAAAACCGAGCGCGATATTGACCCGGAGCAACACAAAATCGCCAAGCTGACGCGCCGCGAGCAGCAAACCATTGCATCGCTGGCCAGCGACCCCTCAGCCCCTGGCAAGTTGGTGGCCGAGAAACTGCACATCAGCGAGCACACGCTGCGCAACCATTTGACATCGATCTACAGCAAGCTGGGCCTGACGAACCGCGTAGATCTCTACGCCTACGCACACAAGCATGGGCTTTCTACAGACGACTGAGGGCGGCGGCAACACGCCCGATCTACCCCACCCCTCTCCAACATAGGGCCACAGTGGGAGGCACCACTTCATTCAAATCGGTGTTTACACACTCTGGGCCAAAAGCAGCCGCTCAAGACTCCTAAAAATCCAGAGGTCATTCAGCTTTGTGCTGAGCCACGTGAACGTTACCCCCCAACAACGCCTACGGGTAGGCCGGGACGACCTTTGCCTGCTCTATCAGCCAATCGATGAGCAAAGCTATCTCAGGGATATCGCGACTCTCCTCGTTGCAGATACAGAAATAATCCATCCCCGTCGGCACCTTCAGTGCAAAGGGCTGCACCAGGCGTCCCTCATCCAGATCGCGCAACGAGTTGATCTCGTCGCTGAGTGCAACGCCATAGCCATCTCGCGCCGCCTGCAGGGCAATGCCGAAATCTTCTAGATGGACATCGGCATCTCCTGGGTAAGGCAAGCGCGCCTCAAGCAGCCAGCGCCGCCATTGAGCGCCGTCATCCTCATGCAAGAGGCGGTGGTGAATAAGGTCGGACGGCTGCTTGAGCGCGCGCGGGCCGCGCAGCAGTTGCGGGCAGCAGACGGGAAACATATGCAGGCTTTGCAGTGGCCGCCACCAGAAACCCTCCCACGTCGGAGCGTCGTAGAGCACGGCGATATCGGCCCTGCGCCAGTCCACCTCACTGATGTCGTCGGCAGTAATGACGCGTAGGTGAATGTGCGGATGTTCTGCACGAAAGGCGAACAACTTCGGCATCAGCCAGGCCGCGCCAAAAATCGGTTCCGTGGAAATGGTCAGGACTTTCGTCGCCGGTTCCTGGAAGTACGCCTCGGAAATCTGTCGCACCCCTTCGGTGATCTCGCCGATGCCGCGGGCTACCGAGCGTTGTAGCGCCAGGCCTCGTTCGGTCAGCACCAGGAAGCGGCCCTGCTTGTAGAAAAGATCGATGCCGAGTGAGCGCTGTAACGCTCTTATCTGCTGGCTGACAGCCCCGGCGGTGACATGCAGCTCAGCGGCGGCCGCACCGACATGGCCCAGCCTTGCAACACATTCAAATACGCGAAACGCATGGAGCGGAGGTAAGGGCATGCGGGTCTACCGTTTAGTTTTTATACCTGTTTTATCGGCAATTTATATAGATTGATTGCGCCTTGAGCAACCGCAAAGATTCAGCGAAGGCTTGGTAAATGAGATATCTGGCTGGATAACCTGGGGGACTCGTTACATGGATAAAGAACAAGACATTCAGTTGGCAACAGAGCAGTTGATGACAAATCAAGCCGCGATGGAGGGGCCTACGAATCCGGGAAGGCGCCGGTTCAATATGGGCGCGTTAGTGGCTATTACTGCAACTGCCATCGGTACATCAGTGCTTGGACGCCTGGCCCGAGCGGCGGAGTCCAACCCTGCCTCCGATGGCTATCGGGTGCCCGCAGAGTGGGAGCCACACCAGAGCGTGTTGATGGCGTACCCCTATGACAAGAGCTACAAGGACTAGCTGAAACCCATGCAGGATTCTGTCATCAACGTAGCGAATGCCATTGCGCAGTTCGAGCCAGTCTTGATGATGGCGATGACCGGCTATACCGAGGTTGTACGCAAGCGCTGCGGCCCTAACGTTACTGTTATCGAGAATCCATACAACGATTGCTGGACCCGTGATACCGCGCCAGTTTTCGCGCTGAGCCCATCAGGACGCGACATGCTGGGACGAGATTTCATTTTCAACGGCTGGGGCAACAGGTGGGCGGCTACCCTGGATGATCAATTGCCCACCGGCGTGTGCTCCACCCTTAACGTACCTAAATCAACAGTCAACATGGTCTTTGAAGGTGGCGCCGTGATTACCGATGGGCAGGGCACGCTCATTACCACCGAACAGTGCCTGCTCAATCCCAATCGGAATCCGAGCATGACGAAGGCACAGATCGAGACCGCGCTGCTGCGTGCCTACAACGCGACCAAAATGATCTGGCTGCCGTATGGGGTGTACGGCGACGACGGCGCTGCCGCTACCGATGGGCATGTCGACCTGGTTGCTGCCTACATCGAGCCAGCCCATCTGCTATTGAATTACCCGTCGGACCCAAACAACCCCAACGTGCCCAGGATGGCGGCAAACCTGACAGTGCTGCAACAAAGCACCGATGCAAGGGGCCGTCCCTTCAGGATTACCAAGATGCCCGTCCAGCCAACATTCAAGGTGTCAGGCCTGACGGTGGAGAACTTCAGCTACATCAACTTCTACAAATCCAACGTCGGCATCGTGGTTCCTACTTCAAGCACTCCTGCAGATGAGATTGCCTTGAATCTCTTCCGGGAGATTTTTCCGGGACGGCCAGTCGTGGGTGTCGATGGCACCATCCTTGCCAACAATGGCGGTGGTGTGCATTGCATCACCCAACACATTCCTGGTGTCGGTTAGTTCTGAAAGGAATTGCTCCCTATGAGGCGCAAGCAATAGCCAGAGTGCTTTCCCTCGCAGGGTTGATCCAGTTCGGCTGATCCAGCCCTGCGAGGGGAATCACTGCCCAACTCCAAGAAGATGACGTGCCCGCGTTTGTGCATGTCGCTGCCTGGTGCATCCCGTCAGCGTCTGCACGAAGCGCAGGAGACATCGGCGTGAGACCTTATCGTTTAGTTTTTTTGCTTGAATTTCTTGCAATTTATATAGATTGATTGTGATTAGAGCAACCGCAACAATTCATCCGGAGCTAGGCCAAAGACAATAATTCAAAAGGTGGTCCTATGAAGTACAAGCAGCAACAGCCGTGGCAAAAAATCGATATTGGAGCGGACTCGGTGTCCTGGCGCACCGTCAACGTTGGAGTCGGCAGCCTGCGTGCCGTCCTCAAAGCCCTGACGATGCTCACTGGCCCGGTGCTGGCAGCCGAACGAGTGGGCACCATCTCCCAAAGCTGTGAGAAATGGATCAAGCATCAACTCCCCCGTTCGCTCCTCGCTACGATCTGCAGCCTCGGCCTGCTGACCGCTAACGCTCATGCGCAAGAGCGCACCCTGCGTGTCTACAACTGGTTCGACTACGTCGCCCCGCAGACCCTGGACAACTTCAAGAAGGAGAATGGCGCAAAGCTGGTCTACGACATCTTCGACAGCAACGAAACCCTGGAGGCCAAACTACTCACCGGCAACTCCGGCTATGACGTGGTGGTGCCGTCCGACAGTTTCCTCGCAAAGCAGATTCAGGCCGACGCTTTCCAACCACTTGACCGCAGCAAGCTACCCAACTGGAAGCATCTGGACCCGCAATTGATGAAACTGATCGAGGCCAACGATCCGGGTAACCGCTTCGCCGTGCCTTATATGTACGGAACCGTGCTGATCGGGTTCAACCCGGCCAAGGTCAAGGCTGCGCTCGGCGAGAACGCGCCGGTGGACAGCTGGGATCTGATCTTCAAGGAAGAGAACATTGCCAAGCTCAAGCAGTGCGGCGTGGCCCTTCTCGATTCGCCGACGGATATGATCCCCATCGCCCTCCACTACCTGGGCCTGCCACCCAACAGCACTCAGGCCAAGGACTACGAGAAGGCCGAAGAACTGCTGAAAAAGATCCGCCCCAACGTCGCCTACTTCCATTCCTCAAAATACATGACCGATATCGCCAATGGTGACATCTGCGTGGCCGTGGGTTACTCCGGCAGCTTCTCCCAGGCGGCCAATCGTGCCAAGGAGGCCGGCAACGGCGTGGTGGTGGACATGCGCTTGCCCAAGGAAGGCGCTCCGGTCTGGTTTGACGTGCTGGCCATCCCCAAGGATGCGAAGAACCCGGATGATGCCCATGCCTTTATCAACTACCTGCTGCAGCCGCAGGTGATTGCCCCGATCAGCGACTTCGTCGGTTATCCCAACCCGAACAAGGACGCCACTGCCCTGGTCAGCCCGGAAATCCGCAACAACCCCAATCTCTACCCCTCCGCCGAGATCCAGACTTCTCTATTCGCGCTGGTGCCACTGCCGTCCAGTGCAGAACGCGCTCGCACCCGTGCATGGACCAAGCTCAAGTCGGGAACCTGACAGTAAATTGCGCTGCGTCAGCGAGGCCCAACGGAACCAGGCACATGGCCGATGCGGTTTCGCTGGCACGCGGCGCCAATCAAGTCACCTTGCAGACCCAGTAGCCAGTGGTAACAGCATGATTGAAGTAACCGAAGTTTCCATTGCCGAGCTGCGCGCAGCCCTCGAAGCTGGCCGAACCACGGCAGTTGAGCTGGTCCAGGCCTATCTCTCAAGGATCGATGCCTACGACGGCCCCAACACGCCCACCGCCCTCAACGCGGTGGTGGTGCGCAACCCGAATGCGCTTGAAGAAGCGCAGGCCTCCGACGTCCGTCGTGCCCGTGGCGAGACCCTCGGCCCGCTCGATGGTATTCCCTATACAGCCAAGGACAGCTACCTGATCAAAGGCCTGACCGCGGCGTCCGGCAGCCCGGCCTTCAAGGACCTGGTCGCCTATCGCGATGCGTTCACCATCGAGCGCTTGCGCGGCGCCGGTGCGATCTGCCTGGGCAAGACCAATATGCCGCCCATGGCCAATGGCGGCATGCAGCGCGGCGTGTATGGCCGTGCCGAGAGCCCGTACAACGCGGACTACCTAACTGCGCCCTTCGCGTCGGGCTCATCCAACGGCGCAGGCACGGCCACCGCCGCCAGTTTCGCCGCCTTCGGCCTTGCTGAGGAAACCTGGTCGAGCGGTCGCGGACCTGCCTCAAACAATGGTCTGTGCGCCTATACACCGTCGCGCGGGGTGATCTCGGTGCGCGGCAACTGGCCACTGACGCCAACCATGGATGTAGTCGTGCCCTATGCCAGGACCATGGCCGACCTGCTCGAAGTACTCGACGTGGTGGTGGCCGAAGACGCCGACAAACGTGGGGACCTGTGGCGCTTGCAGCCTTGGGTGCCGATCCCCGGCGTCGCTTCGGTGCGCCCCGCTTCCTACCTGGAACTGGCTGCAAGGCCCGCCGCACTCGCCGGCAAGCGCTTGGGCGTACCGCGCATGTACATCAACGCCGACCCCGACGCGGGCACCAGCAAAGCGCCGGGTATCGGGTGGGCGACAGGCCAGCGGATCAACACCCGTCCCTCGGTGATCGCCCTCTGGGAAAACGCGCGAAAGACTCTGGAAGCGGCCGGTGCCGAAGTGGTCGAGACGGACTTCCCGCTGGTCTCCAATTGCGAGGGCGATCGACCTGGGGCGCCGACAGTGTTCACCCGCGGCCTGGTGTCCAAGGAATTCCTCCATCACGAACTGTGGGACCTGACCGCCTGGGCATTCGATGACTTCCTGCAGGCCAACGACGATCCCAAACTAAACCGTCTGGCGGACGTCGACGGCCCGCAGATTTTTCCGCACAACCCAGGCGCTCTGCCTGACCGCGAAGATGGCCCGGCCATTGGCATGGACGAATACGTGCGCATAGCGGAGCGTGGCATCGCCCCGTGGGATCAGATCGCCACGCTGTCTGATGGCCTACGCGGGCTGGAGCAGACCCGGCGTATCGATCTTGAGGAGTGGATGGATCGGCTGGGGCTCGACGCGGTGATTTTCCCGGCGGTCGCCGACGTGGGCCCGGCGAATGCCGATGTCGATCCGCAATCGGCGGATATCGCCTGGAGCAACGGCGTCTGGGTCGCCAACGGCAACCTCGCCATCCGTCACCTCGGCGTGCCAACGGTCACCGTGCCGATGGGCGTGGTGCCGGACATCGGCATGCCCGTCGGCCTGACGTTTGCCGGTCGCGCCTACGACGACTCAGCGCTGCTGCGCCTGGCGTCGGCATTTGAGGCCACCGGATCGAAGCGCTTGATCCCGGTGCGAACCCCACCCTTGCCAGGCGGCTGAAAACCGCAATGGGTTTGGCGCGATAAAGCGCCAATCCAGCCCGGTCACGGCAAGCCCGAGCAACAAAAATCAACCTCTACCCCAGCGAGCACCGCGTGAGCGTATGCATGCCTGGGTCAGCTTCAGTAACTCGCATTGAGAATCCCATGCTAAATGACAATTCGATAATCGATCAGGCGATGACGCGTGACAGCCTGTATGGCACCCATGGTGAACCGACCTACGGTGGTATCACCAGCTTTATGCGGCGTCGCTACACCCGCGATTTGCGTGGCGTGGATATCGCCATCAGCGGCATCCCGTTCGATACCGCGACCAGCAATCGACCGGGCAGCCGCTTCGGACCGAGGGCCATCCGCGAGGCATCGGTACAGTCCGCCTGGGCGCGTCACTGGCCTTGGGAATTTGACCCGTTCGATCTACTCGCTTGTGTCGATTATGGCGATTGCTATTTCGATTACGGCACCCCGGAGCAGACCCCTGCGGCGATCAGGGCCCATGCCGAGCGGATTCTGGCGGCGGGTACTGCGATGCTGACCCTGGGCGGCGATCACTTCATCAGCTATCCGCTGCTGCAAGCGCACGCGGCCAAGTATGGTCCACTTTCCTTGATCCATTTCGATGCGCACCACGACCTGGAGTTCGACGGCGAGGACAAGCGCATCGACCACGGTTCGATGTTCTATCACGCCGTCCGCGAAGGGCTGGTTGATCCTGCACGATCCATCCAGATTGGCCAGCGCACAACCAATGACGACGTCATGGGCTTTC
Organism: Pseudomonas sp. GL-RE-26; assembly: GCF_019956275.1. Lineage (NCBI taxonomy): Bacteria > Pseudomonadati > Pseudomonadota > Gammaproteobacteria > Pseudomonadales > Pseudomonadaceae > Pseudomonas > Pseudomonas sp. GL-RE-26. Next base: position 117,569 of record NZ_JAHBDI010000010.1, on the reverse strand, counting down.
AGGTGCTGAATGCCAGCGAGGTGCATGATCGCTCTACCAGGGAACTGGCGGAGATTATCCGGGCGCGCGTTGGCGACCATCCGGTCTATCTCACCTTCGATATCGACTGCCTCGACCCGGCATTTGCCCCAGGCACGGGGACGCCGGTCTGCGGTGGACTATCGAGCCATCAGGCCTTGGCGATTCTGCGAGGCCTGCGCGGTATCAACCTGATCGGCATGGACGTGGTGGAGGTAGCACCGCCCTATGACCACGCGGAGATTACTGCGCTTGCGGGGGCCGCGATAGCGATGGAGATGATCTGTCTGTATGCCGCGCGGCATAAGCTGTAACCCAGTGGTCTGGACAGCTACAAACATTTTTCGACCAGTTGCTCTCATGACGGCAACTTGGCCGATTTCTGCCTGTCGCCACCGTCAACTTCACGCACTGAGGAAGTCAGTCAACTAAAATCGAGGTTCTTCAGGAGCGATGAACCACACTTCCTCAAGGCATTCAAATAGGTGGTTTCATCGTAGAGCGTCCTAGTCTGCCAGACCCGGTACAGAATCCGAATCCACTTAAACGCCAGTGCGCGTACGGCAACCCTAAGTCAAATCTAAAGGCAAATACTGGGGTTTAGTCAGACAGGGCTCCCTGGTCGCCTGGTTGCTGGCATGCCTGGCCGCACGGCGCCCGGAAAACACACAATCCGCGGCAGACAGTCCACTCACATACAGGTTCGATGGAAGTCCGATTGCCGTACGACCGGCTGCATACAAGCCGGTGATCCGGGTGCGGTCCTCGCGCAACACCTGACCGCTGTCCTCATCAACTCGTAGGCCGCCTACCGTCATGGCAGAACATGGGAAGAGCTTGCTCGAGGCCGAAACATCCACGGCATAGAACGGTCCTTCGCTAAGAGCGTGGCATTCCGAGCGACTCTTGCCGAACTCGTCTGGTTCCAGCCCTTGGGCTGCCCGGTTGTAGCGGGCCGCGGCCTCCCGAAGGTTGGCCGCCGGCATCCCGAGCTTTTCGGCCAGACCTTCCAGAGTGCTCGCCTTGCGGGTCTGGAAGAGCAGCGCCAGCACCAGGGGCAGACGCATGAAGGGAAACAGGTTCTCCAGCACTGCAGACTTCCAGGCACCGCGGTAAAGCGTCCGGTCGAGGATGATGTAGCCCCGGCCCTGCTGATGCTCGTTCATCTTGAGGCCGATAGCCGCGCCATAGAGTTCCTCGTTTACGAAGCGCTGCCCCTGGCTGTTGACGAGAATGCCCTTGGGCCACTGAGAGGGTGGGTTTATGAAGCGCCAGCTGCTCACCCGCTCCATCAGCGCAGCCTCTCCCCCCACACTCTGGCCCAGGCGGATGCCACTACCGTTGTCCCCGCCAGGGGAACCCATCGCCATATTGGAGATGTACTTGGGAGAATGGGCGGCAAGCATCTGCCGGTTCCAGATGAACCCGCCGGCACTCAAGCACACCCCGCGCGTCGCCCGGATACGCTGGACGACGCCATGCTGGCGCTGCAGCTCGTCGGCCTTGCGCCAGTAACGTTCGGCCTTGCGCTCCAGACGGGCGAATCCCGGCATCGATGAGGGGAGCTTCTGCAGCAGTTGCCGGGCCATCTCCTGCGCATCCATGTACGCCTGGGTATGCGGCGAGTCGGGTGGCATCCGGATGACTACCAGCCCAACCACCTCCCCGCTTGCGCAAAGCACCAGACGGCGAGCTTCGGTTCGTGGCCAGAACTCCACCCCCTGGGCCCGCGCCCGCTGCTGCAGGGGCTCGGTCAGATGAACACCGAAGCCTACCGCCTGATTGACCGGCGGATGCCAGTACTTGTGTCCCCGTGGCGCAGGCTTGGCAACTGCCGCACAGGACTCGGCCAGCGAGCTGTCGGAGTGGTAGAGAAAATAGCCGGAAGGCGGATAGAAAGTCTTCTTCGTGTAGTAGGTGCTGTCGAACCGTACCCCATGCCCCTGCAGCCATTCCAGATCGGCCACACTGCCTTCGCAGAAGCGGCGGAGTGTTTGCGGGCTGACCACGTCCTGTACCTCAAGGTTCAAGTAACGGTACATAGCCTCGACACTGTCCGTAACGCCTGCCGCACGCTGAATCGGTGTACCACCCCCGGCATAAAAAATGCCGCCGTTCATCGCCGTCGCCCCGCCGCCACCAAAGGCATCGACCGCCAGCACTTTCAGACCTTTTTCCGCCGCCTGCAAGGCCGCGCTGATGCCTGCGCCTCCATAACCGACCACGGCGAAGTCGGTGGTGACATCCCATGCGACCTGGTCAGGGCTCTCCACCCGTTCCGGCGCCTCGATACGACTGAACCATTGAGGCGAGTGCGGGCCAAAATCGGACGACATGGCGTACTCCATGATGCTGCCTCTCTATCGAAGAGGCTGGTGTGAGGATGACCGGCTGCGCTGCAGTGCCCCGCACCGAAGGCCAGCCGGAAACAGGAAATCGGGGCACCGCTCCAGTGCGGTGCCCCTCGTACATCAGTCTTGCGGCTTGGCTGCCGATGGAGGTGCGTACTGAGCGAGCTTTTCGGCAGCCTGCTGGTCCCACACGGGTTGTGCGTGGCGGGTGTCGGTTTCGGCCTCGAAGCGGTTAACCATTTCCGGCTTGATATCGGCAATGTCCTCGAAGAACTGCTGGTACCAGCGACGCAGTTGGTACAACGGACCGTCGCTGTCGCAGAGCAGCGGATTGTCGATGCGGGTCTTGGTACGCCAGATCGCCACGTCCTGCAGGGTGCCCACGCGATACGCCTCGGCTACGGCAGCGGCGCGAGCGGCATTGTGCTCGGGCGGCAGCATCGGGCTATTGCGGGTGATAAAGCCCATGTGCAGTACGAACTTGTTCGCATGAACCGGGTAGTGCGCGAGGATTTCATAGGTCTCTATCGGCTCGTTGCCCGGAATATTGGTCAGCAAGCGCGACACCAGATAGGAGGGACCATGGTAGGTCGTTTCTCCACGTGAAAAGCCATCCAGCTTGCTCAAATCGCCGGTATAGGCGGCATCCTTCTGATAGCCGGGTTGCTCTGGTTGCGGCCCCATCTCCAGGTACTGGGTGGCGAAATGGTCCTCGAAGACGTTCTTGAAGTAGGTGCTGCCGCCACCCATGCCCTCGCCATGCACGTAGAAGAAATGCGCGACATCGACCAGATTGTCGACCAGCTCCCGACTGTTGGTATCGACCTCATGGGTTGACCAGGACCAGTTGCTCCAGTCATCGCTGAAAGCGCCTTTCAGGTGGGGAATGATCACATCCGACGGTGGCGGATTGCCCTCGGGGTCGTGCCAGACGAACAGCTGTTTGTTTTCCTCGCAGGTAATGAAACTCTGCGTGCGCGCGCGCGGCGGCACGCGCTTGGCATAGGGGATGGCCGCGCACTTGCCGTCACCGGCCCAGCGCCAGTCATGGAAGGGGCAGGCGATGGTGTCGCCCTTGATGGTGCCCTCGCCCAGGTTACCGCCCAGGTGCGGGCAAAAGGCGTTGATGACATTGAGCTTCTTGTTGTGTTCGCCTTCGAACACTACCAGCTTGAGGCCGAATGCCTCGAAGGTATGCGGTTTGCCATCACGGAACTGTTCACTCAGCCCCAGGCAGTGCCAACCGCGGGCAAAACGTTCGCACTGGTCGCTCACGATGATGTGCGGTTTCTCGTTGGCCAGGTTGCTCATAAAGAACTCCAGTCGTTTTTATTGTTTGCAGGCTAAAGACAGTGGTTGTCGCGAGACCCGTGTCCACCCTCTGTCTATCCCGGGAATACCAGTGGGTCGGGGGTATGTCCCCGACCCCGGGGCGTTACAGGAAAAAATCCAGGCTCTGCTGGCCCAACTGCACCTTGGCCCAGTTCGTGCCGAACATCTGGAACTGATTGGCGGCATGCTGGCGACAGACATTGATGTCGGCCAGAAAGCGCCCATACGGGTTTCGGGTGTAGACCGCCGCACCGCCGGCTGCCTTGAACAGGCGCGAAGCCAGCTCCGCGACGCGCTCTGGTGGGTAGCTGGCCTGGAAGCGATACTTCACCCGCTCCTCGATCGGCGGAACCTCGCCCCGCTCGGCATAACCTTCGAGCGCCTCGAAGTTGCGCTTGAGCACCAGAGTCAGCTCGTCGATGGTGTTGATCGCTTCAGCGATCGCCAGCTGCGCTACCGAGTCGTCGCTGGTTTTGGCACCCACGACGTTGACACGGGTCTTGGCGGTCTCCACGAAGCTGTCGACCATGCCGCGCAACGCCCCGATCGAGGCCGTGGACACCGCCCGGCTGAATACCTGGCCGAATGGCATGCGATACAGCGCCGCGGTATTCATCTGGTTGCCGGGGCTGTTGCAGGTAAAGCCGTCGATCATCTTGTGCGTGCGGTACTCAGGCACAAAGGCAGCCTTGATGACGATATCCTTGCTACCGGTCCCCTTCAGGCCCGCGGTATGCCAGGTATCGACGATTTCGTAGTCCTTGCGTGGAATCAGCCAGGTGCGCGCATCAATAGGTTGCCCCTCGGCAGTTTCCACCAGGCCACCGAGGAACACCCAGTCGCAGTGGTCGCAACCACTGGAATAGCCCCAGCGCCCGCTGAACAGGAAGCCGCCCTCGACAGGCTTGGCACGACCCGTGGGCATATAGGAAGAAGAGATCCGGACATTGCTGTCCTCGCCCCATACTTCCTGCGCCGCACGGTCATCGAACAGCGCCATCTGCCACGCATGTACGGCGACCACCGAGTAGACCCAGCCCACCGACATGTCGCCTTCGGCCAGGATCATGACGATGTCATAGAACACCTTGGGACTCATCTCGTAGCCGCCATAGCGCTTGGGCTGCAGCACGCGGAACAGCCCTGCGGCCTGCAGGTCGGCAATGGTCTCCTGCGGCAGACGGCGGTTCTCGTCGCCCAGCGCCGCTCGCTCGCGCAACACCGGAACCAGGGCCCGGGCTCGGGCGATCAGCTCTTCGCTGCCGGGAATGTTCGCGGCAGGCTGTTTCATCTCGACTGTTTGCATTGTTCTCGACTTCCCAAGTAGTGAATCCCGCTTTGGCGCAAGGGTGGCCACAGGCCCATGTTCCACAACAAAAGGCCCCGGCGCGCCCTGCATCAGGAGTAGATGGCGCTAAATCACGAGGCCGGCGGAGCGGCCCACTGGTGCCCCCAATGGCTGCCACGGGTTGTTTCGAAAACCGTGTGATCGTTCTCCCAGTCCACAACCATGCCGCCGCAGCCGAACTCCAGGGCGAAGCCGCCCGGTGTCCAGACGTAAAACGAAACCATATCGTCGTTGACGTGGCGTCCAAGCGTGGCCGCCAGCGGGACCTTGTGCCGGGCGATGCGGTCCAGCGCGCGACCCACATCATCGAGCCCAGGCACCTCCATCATGATGTGCACGCAACCACTGGGCTGGGGCATCTCGGCCAATGCCAGGCTGTGCTGGCGGGGGTTGCAGTGCAGGAAGTGGATGCGCGCCCGGTACTCGGGCGAGAGCTGGACATGCAGCATGTCGGACAGCTGGAATCCGCAGACGTCGGTCCAGAACTGCTTCGTTTCTTCGAACTTCATCGACGGCAGCACCACGTGCCCCATACCCATGGGACCGGTGACGAAACGCTCGACGCCGACCGGCGAAACGAAGGGCGCGAAGTCCGAGATCGGTCCCCAGGTCACCTCTTGCCGGTTCCCGGACGGGTCCACGAAGGAAAACATCCCGGTGACGCAACGAAGATGTCGATCCAACGGTGTCGACTCGACGATCTCCACACCCGCGCTGACGAGCGATTCTCTCGACGCGAGATACTGCTCCTCGGAGGCAGTCTCCCAGCCCGCCGCATAAAGGCCGTCTCTCGCCCCCGGCACAACCAGGATGCGATAGCGGCGACCATCGGCCTTCAGATACAGCGCGCCGTCCTCGCCCGACTCTTCGGCCAGGCCGATAATCTGGCTGCCAAAGAAGCGCCACTTTTCGATATCAGTGGACTCGACTACCGCGTAAGCGAATTGATTGATGCTCATGAGCCTCTCCCTAATGATGTTTCTTGTTTTTCACCCAAACGTCAGCCGTCGAAGCTGACCGAGACCTTGTCGCTCAGTGGTCGAGCCTGGCAGGCCAGCACCCAGCCCTCGGCCAGATCGACGGCACTCAGCACCTCGTTGCTACGCATGCTCACCTCGCCCTCCGCCACCCGGCACATGCAGGCACTGCAGCGCCCCTCGCGACAGGAGAAGGGCGCACCGACCCCCGCCCCGAGCAGGGCATCCAACAGATCGACATCCGGACTCCAGGGCAGCACGTGATGCTCGCCGTCGAGCTGCGCCATGAGTTCAACCCGCGGGCCGTCAGTCGCCGCCGCGGGGGCATCGGCCAAGATGCCGGGGTCGCTGCTCAGCGAAACAAAACGCTCGACATGAATCCGGCTGCGCTCCACGTTCAGGTCAAGCAGCGTCTGCTCCACGGCATCCATGAAGGGGCCGGGGCCACAGACGAAGGCGTGCGCATCCAGGCGCCCGTGACAGATGCCGGCCAGTTGCGCCGCTGTCGGCAACCCCTGAACTGACTCCAGCCAGTGCATGACCGTGAGGCGTTGCGGGTAAGCACGCCCCAGTTGCTGCAACTCATCGCGGAAGATCACCGAACGCTCATCGCGGTTGGCGTAGAACAGCTGAACCCGACCTCGGCCCTGGTGCAGACAGGACTTGATAATCGACATCACCGGCGTGATGCCGCTGCCGCCGGCGAACAGCAGGAAATCGACATCCAGAGAAGCCGGACAGAACACCCCGGCTGGCGGCAATACCTCCAAGACATCACCGGTGCGCAGGTTGTCGCAAATCCAGTTGGAACCCAGACCATCGCGTACACGCTTGATGGTGACCTTCAGTGCAGCGTCCACCGCCGGCGCACTCGCCAGCGAATAGCATCGTGCGACGCTCTGCCCCTGGACAGGGATGCGCAGCGTCAAGAACTGGCCCGGCTTGTAAGCGAATGCCCGTGGCTCCACGGGAGAGGCAAACACGATCGACTTGCTATCGTGCGTTTCCTCGATGACCTCGGCCACCTGGAGTCGGAGATAAAGGGACGTCGACATAACTTCAACTCTTGCGCTAGCAACGGAGCCGAGCTCCATCACGTGCTCCCCGACTGGCGAGCACCCCTGACTCAGCCGAGGAAATCCAGGACTTCCCGGTTGAAGTAGTCCGGCTCCTCGAGCATGAACCAGTGCCCGGAACGGCCGGAGATCACCACCCGCACATCCTCGACCTGCTCCGCGACGATCAGGGCATGGCGCACCGGCAGGAAGTTGTCCTTCTGCCCCCACAGGCACAGCACTGGCATCTTCAGCTCGGCCAGGCGCTCGGTGAGCACCTCGACCTTGATCGTGGCGTACACCGCCAGGGGCTGTTCGAGCCAGATCGGCAGGCGCGAATCGATTACCTCCTCAGTGATCGTCTGTGGCGAGGCAACAATGTGATGCAGCAGCTCACGGAAGGACTCGCGATCGGTCTTGCGCCCCTGGATCAAGGAGGCCATGCAGCGCAGCCCGCTCATCTGGGCGGCCCATAATGCAGGCTCCTCGACCCCGCCCGGGCCCATCACCACGAGCTTGCTGATCTGCTCCGGGTAGGTCAGGCCGTACTGGAAGGCGATGGCCCCCCCCATGGAATTGCCGATCAGCACCGCACGGGTCACGTTCTTCTTGCTCAGCAGCTCGTGCAGCAGCTCCACTTGCAAGGTGGAGGTGTAGTGGATGTCTTGCGGTTTGTCCGAAAGCCCGTAACCCAGGAGATCCGGGATCAGCACGTGAAAGCCCTGCTCGGCGAAGAACGGGAAGTTCAGGTGGAAATTGCTGTAACCGCTCGCGCCTGGACCACTGCCGTGCAGGAAGACCAGCGTCGGGCGCTCCGCCGAGACCTGGCCAACTTCGTGACAATGCACGCGATAGGAATCACCCACCTCGATGAAATGGCCCACCGGAATCGGCGATCGAGAAGTTTCTGGTTGCAAGGACATAACCGTTCTCCACATGTTGTTATGGCCTGACTATGCTGCGGCAACCGCGCGCTCCGCATGATCCGCATGCAGTAGACGTTCAAATTTAGTTCGCTGCGAAAAGCCACTGAGCAGTGCCAGGTGCAGTTCATCGACGGCGGCTGCCAACCGGACAGGGAAGCCCTACCCTGCTGGGCGATAACTTCGGGGACGGGATTTTCGAGATGAAGGGATTGGTCACGGCAGCGGTGCGCGTGAGCGCGCGCACCGCGTCCTTGCCGATACTGCGAGGTGGTTGTATGCAGGCGAGCGCGGGGCGAAGTTGACGCCGTGTCGCCGCCACCCTACCCGCTAGCCTGCCGGGCTGGGAGTCGAAAGGCAGATCACCCCATTGAGCACCAGCCTGACCAGCTCCGCCTGCCGAGTCACCCCGGCCTTGGCGAAGATCGCGCGCAGGTGCGTGCGCGCAGTGTTACGCCGGATACCCAGCAACTCTGCCGCCTCGTCCAGCGACAGCCCGTTGGCCAGCTCCATCGCCAGGTTCGCTTCGGCGGGGGTGAACTCGAACACCTGGCGCATGATTTCACGCGGCGCCGTGGTTTGTGCATCCGGGTCGCAGACGAAGATCATCCAGGCCGGGCGGCATTTACCTTCGGACCCCTCGCGCAGGGGGATGCTCCTGACCACCAGCCCCAGCTTGCGTTTGCCGGAGGCCCGGGAGATGGACATCACCTGCGCCGCCGGGCCCGCCGAGTTGATGAGCTCCTGGAGCATGCTGCGCTCGTTGCGGTAATAGGCTTCCACACCATTTCCCGCCCGCTTCAGGCCATCGCTGTCATTGAGCAGCGACTGGGCAACATGGTTGCAGCGCAGCACCTTTTGATTCTCGTCGAGCACGATCGCACCGATATGCAACCGATTGAGCGCACCTTCATAAAGCTCGCTCTGGGTCTCCTGCAGCTCGATACGGGCGGCCAGGCTCAGCGCCTGGCTGAAGTGTTCGAGGAGGTCGCTCAGGCGAATCTTGTCGTCCTCGGTGAAGGCCGGTTGACTGGCCATACGATACATACGGATGCGGCAGACAGTGCCATTACCCGAAACGATATTGGCGCCCAGGCCATAGAGAGGCCCACCCTGCCCTATGAATCGCTGATAGAAGTCCGATGCCAGCCAATTGTCCACCCCGAGATAATCAGCGATGGTCACGACACGGCCGATCGGCAGCTCGAGGAAGGGGTCCAGGGTCCAGAAATGGGCACGATAGGCATCCTCGACTTCCGGATTCTTCGGCTGGCATACCAGGAACCCCAGGTCCGAACTGGTGGAAGGTCGAATCACGATGATTGCGCTGGAGGATTCCATGTAGGCGGCGAGATGCCGCACTGTGTCGCGCCAGGGGTCATCGCCGAGCAGACCGCGGTAGATAGCGAGCGTCATCCGGTTCTGATCGACCCGCCCGACCATGTCATGAAGCTCCTGGGTGTCCACTTCCAATGTGCGCATCCCCGGCCTGGGGAATATTGCCGGCAGAACCTCCCAAGCGTCGGGGGTGCCCTGTTTGTTTGGGTTGACTGCGCGCGATGTCTTCCTGGCATGCATCACAATTACCTCTGGTTATTGTTGTTTTAAGGTCACTAGTGTTTACGTCAACGAAAGCATGCGGTCAATCTGCCGGGAGCGCTCTGGCGAGGAGCGGATCGTTAGCCCCGTTCATCACGCAACGTACGCCATTCGGATCATAGATGCCCATCACGCAACGGTTGCAGCTTGTGCACCCTGAATGCAACAGGCGTCCGTCGGCCAACTTGTTGACGAAATCAGCATCGTGAATGAGGGCCCTGGCAAGGGCGATGGCGTCGAAGCCTTCCTCCATCACTCGCTCGGCGGAGGATAGCGACTTCACCCCGCCCACCAGCGCCAGCGGCATGGAGACTGCCTTGCGGATCCGCCGGGCACTCTCAAGGAAGTAAAGTTCACGAAAAGACAGGTCTTTGGGCTGTTGCAATCCCAGCACCCAGGGCCCGATACGGGACAGCCCGCGCGCATGCGCCCGCATATCGTCAATGGGCATGGGGCTGCCGAACAGCGCCCAGGGGCTATACACGTTGTGGCCGCCACTGAGCGTCAGCATATCGGCACCGTCGCGCTCGAGGATTTTCGCCGTGACTGCCGCCTGCTCCGCATCGATACCGCCGCGCGCCGCGTCCGTCTGGTTGAGCTTGCAGGTCACGGCCATCCGCCCACCGACAGCGTCCTTGACCCGACGCAGCACCATGGCCGGAAAGCGGCTACGCGCTTCAACACTGCCACCATACCGGTCGCGGCGGCGATTGCTCAGGGGCGACAGGAACTGATTCAGCAGGTAGCCGTGGCCCATATGGATCTCGACAGCGTCGAACCCGGCTTCCCGAGCCAGCATGGCCGACTCGGCGAATTCATTGACGACCCGGTGCATATCGGCCTCGTCCATCGCCTTCTGGAACAGGATGCCATGGAGAAACCCAAAGGCATTGAATCCGGAAGATGCAGTCCTGGGGTAGCCGCGCGCCGGCTTCAACATCGAAAAGGAGCCGCCATGAGTGATCTGCAGGCAGGTTGCGGCCCCCTCGGCGTGGACGGCATCGGTCAGCACCCGCAGATGGCGCACCACACCTCTCGTCATGTGGAGTTGATGGCGGAAGGTTCGCCCCTGCGCCGACACCGCGCCATAGGCGACGGTGGTCATACCAACGCCCCCTGCCGCGATGTCCCGGTGGTGCTTGACCAGGGCCTTGGTAGGCATGCCATCGGGCGTCATTCCCTCGTTGGCGCCCGCCTTGATGAAACGGTTGCGCAAGGTAAGCGGGCCCAGCTTGAACGGCGAGAACGGGGACGGCATTTCCGTGGTCCTGCCGGTCACGTTGTCCATGCCATTAACCATGGGTGCCGCCATCGATTCGCAGGATCGCCCCATTGACGAAAGCGCCGTCGGCAGACGCCAGCATGGCAATCGCACCTGCCACCTCCTGGGGCTCACCCAGTTTTCGATCCGGGCGAGTCAGGTGCATGTACAGGGAGAGATCGGCTCCCGGCGGGAAGCTCTGCGCCTGAGCCGCCACCATCGGCGTGGCAATCCCGCCCGGCGCCACGGCGTTAACGCGTACACCCCGCTTGATGTACTCGCGCGAGAGCGCCTGGGTCAGCGCTGCCACACCACCCTTGCTGGCCGAGTAGGCGGCCATGTAGGCATGGCCGAAGAAGGCCGAGGTGGAGGCCGCGTTGACGATGTTGCCCTTGCTTTCCAGAAGGAAGGGCAAGGCTTCACGACAGAAGAGGAAGGTACCGCCCAGGTTGGTCTGGACGACCCGCATGAAGTCTTCGAAGGAGGTGTCGGTGGTATGCGTGGAGCACAGCACCCCCGCCATGTTGACCAGCACATCCAGACTGCCGTGTTCCTGGGCGAAGTTCTGCACCGTGCTGCGCACCGCCTGTTCGTCGGTGATCGACAGCCTTGCCGCGAACGCCCGGCCACCCATCTCCAGCGCATTGGCCTGCGCCAGGGTTTCCTGCAGGCCGGCCTCGTCGAGGTCAACGGCAAGCACCGTGCCCCCTTCGGACACCAGGCGGATCACGGTCGCCCGGCCAATGCCGGACGCCCCGCCGGTAACGATGATGTTCTTGTTCTGGAAGCGAGATGCAAGGGTCATAACAGGTACCTTGTTGTCATTGTTGACTTTGCCCGGGGAGCGACGTCGCCCACCGGTTGCGAAACGTCTTGCTAGCGGCCGGTCAAGGCCGACTGACGCCCCGCTTCCTTGAGGGACTGTGCGGATCGTTCCGCGTCAGCTACGGCCTGGTCTGCAGCATTGTCGACCGCCGGCTGGCGGGTCTCACCACGCAGCAGGAAGTACGACAGCGCCGGAGTCAGCACGAGAACCCCGAGCATGTTCCAGAGAAACATGAACGTCAGCAGGATGCCCATGTCGGCCTGGAACTTGATCGGCGAGAACACCCAGGTCAGCACACCGGTCGCCAGTGTCAAACCGACCAGTGCGACGACCTTGCCAGTAAAGCGCAGGGCGCCGGCATAGGCCTCTTCCAGACTCGCACCGCGTCGTTGCAGGGTCAGCTGTACGCTGATCAGGTAGAGGGCATAGTCCACGCCGGCGCCCACCCCCAGGGCAATGACCGGCAAGGTCGCGATCTTCACACCGATCCCCATTACCACCATGAGTGCTTCGCACAGCAGCGATGTGATGATCAGCGGAATCAGCGCCACCAGCACAGCGCGCCAGCTGCGGAAAGCGATCAGGCAGAGCAGCACCACTGAAGCGTAGAGCAACAGCAGTACCTTCAGGCTAGCGTCGGCAACGACCTGATTGGTCGCGGCTTCGATTCCTGCAGGACCCGCCGCCAGCAGGAACTGGCGGTCGTCGCTGTTGTGTTTCTCTGCAAAGTTTTTTACGGCGTCCACCACGCGCTGCAGCGTCCCGGCGCGGTGGTCGGACAGATAGGCGATGACCGGCGATACAGAACAGCTGAAGTTGGCCAGCTCCGGCGATTGCACGGACGCGATCTGTGAGGCCTGTGCCGCCACTTCATCCTGGCGCGGGATGCTCATCCACTTCGGGTTCGCCTCGCCATAGCTGGCATTGATGAAGCGCACGGAACTGGCCAGGCTGGCGACCGTCTGCACGCCGGGTACGTCGCGCAACATCTGGGCGAGGCGGTCCAGCTCGGTCAGGGTCTCGAAGGTGGAGCAGCCGCCCGGTCCGGTCTTGACGATCACGGCGAACTGATCGGTGGAGCGGCCAAAACTCTGGTTGAAGAACGCCACGTCACGGTTGTAACCAGACTCGGGACGAAGCTCCGGTGCCCCGGCATCCAGATCGCCGATCTGCAGCCCGGACCGCACCTGGTAAGCGCCGATGCCCACCATTAGCGACAACAGCACCAGCACATGGGCATGTCCCGGTCTGGTGCATTTCACCAGCCGCGTGCCAATGGCTTCGAAGAACCGGCCACTGCCTGCCCGCTCGCCCTCGACTTCGTTGCGTACGCTGCGCCGTGCCGCCGACTGGCTGACGCCCAGGTAGGAGAGCATCACTGGCACCATGATCAGCTGCGTGAAGATCAGCACGCAGACACCGATGCTGGTGGTAATGGCCAGGTCGCGGATCACCGGGATGTCGATCACCATCAGGACGGCGAAGCCGAAGACGTTGGCCAGCAGTGCCGACAGCCCGGCGAGGAACAGGCGGCGGAAGGTATAGCGGGCGGCCACATACTTGTCGGTGCCACGGCCGATGTCCTGCATGATTCCGTTCATCTTCTGGGCGCCATGGGACATGCCGATAGCGAAGATCAGGAACGGTACCAGGATGGAGTAAGGATCGATTTGGTAACCCAGCAGCTGCATCAGGCCGAGCAGCCAGGCCACGCTGCTGAGCGAAGCCATCAGCAGCAGCAGTGTGCTGCGCAGGCAGTGGGTGTAGCCAAAGATGACCAGCGCCACGATCACGGCCGAGGCGGCAAAGAAGCCCATGACCAGCGTCAGTCCGTCGATCAGGTCGCCCACCAGTTTGGCGAAGCCGATGATATGGACGCGCACCTTGGGCTGGCCATCGGCACCGGGCACCTCGTACTGCCCACGAATCTCCTTCTCCAGGAAGGTCGCGAACTGCCGGTAGTCAAACGCGGCACCGGTGACCGGATCCTTGTCTATCAATGGCACCTGGATTACCGAGGAGCGCATGTCCAGGGACACCAGGTCGCCGATCAGGTTGCCTCGCATCACGTTCATCTGTAGCTGCTGCAGCTGCTCAGGCGAACCGTCGTAGTCATTAGGCATGACCGGGCCGCCTTCCATGCCAACCTCGGTGACCTCGTTCCAGCGCACCGCCGGCATCCACAGCGAACGCATCCAGGCGCGGTCAACCCCGGGCGCCAGGTTGATCTTGTCGTTGATCTCCTGGAGTGCCTGCAGGTAGGCGGGGTCATAGATGGTCCCGCGCGGGTTTTCCACCATGACGCGTACGGAGTTGCCCAATGCCGCGAGGTCTATCTTGTTGTTCAGGTAGTTGCGGATGAACTCATGGGAGCTCGGCATCATTCGCTCGAAGCTCGCGTTGATGCGCAGGTCGGTGGCCCTGTAGCCCAGCAGCACCGTGAGAATGAAACACAGCAACACGAAGAACAGGCGATTGTTGAAGATCAGTCGCTCGATGAAATTTCCGGAGCGGACATCGAACTGAGCGCGATCCTGCATTACCGGTGTCGCATTGTTATCCTGGGATTTGGCCATTTTGTCTTTCCTCTGAGTCAGGCCCGATTGAGCACGCGCTCCCCTTCCGGCCCGGCTCTACTTGAGATTCATGGTGGTGACGCCATTCAGGCCGACCAGTGCCAACTGGTGGTCGGACACCCCCACCACCCCGGAAAACAGGCTTGGGCGCTGGATGTCGAGTGGCGTGAAAGTGCCCCCTTGATCGCGGCTCATGGCCACCTGCGCGGACTGGCTGACCAGCACCACTCCTCGACCAGACAGGGCAGCACCGGCGACCACCCCGGTAGTTAAATCACTCTTCACCGGGGACCAGGTGTGCCCCTCATCGGCACTGCGGAACACATGGCCGCGCAGCCCATAGGCCAACAGCGCCCCCTGAGCACCGGTGATACCGAACAGGGTGCCCTCGTAACCTGTCTGCAGAGCGCTGAAGCGCCCCGTGCCGGGATCCAGGCTCCAGACATGGCCACGCTCGCCGGTGATGAACAGTCGCCCGCCCACCTCCCCAATGGCGGTCAGGTGCAGCAGGTCGTTGTTGTCGATCCGGGTATTCCAGGGCTGCCAGGTCTTGCCGCCATCGTGGCTGCCGACGATCAGACCGAAGGGGCCGACGGCAAAGCCGTTGCTACCAGACTCGTCGAACCACACACCCATGAAGAACTGGCCGGGTCCTGGCCGGCTCATGGAGAGGATTGCGGACAGGTAGCTTTCGGCTTGCGCAGGCTCCAGGCCCGACTTGTTCTTGAAGTAATCGACAACCAGGGCCTCGAGCTGGCGCCCGTCGAGCTGCTTTGTCCAGGTCTCGCCGCCGTCGCTGCTGTGGAGGATGACTGCGCCGTGGCCGACCGCCCAGCCGTGCTGCTCGTCGGCGAAATGCACCGCATTGAAGTCGACGCTGACCGGGACCTGCGCCTGGCGCCAAGTGCCTGCCTGGTCGTCGGAAAAAATGATCAGCCCGTTGTCGCCGACCGCGATCAGGCGCTTGCCGGTATTGACGATATCCCGCAGGGGCTTCTGCGCGGCCTGGAGCACTGTACTGGCCGGCTGATCAAGGGGATCGACGAAGCTCTTGGCGGTAACGGAGAGAGCGGACAGGGATAGTGCCAGTGCCAGCATTGCCCCTGACGCCAGCTTCAGGCCAGTTGAGGTGATACCCGAACTGGCAAAGGCAGTCCTCATTGCACACATGTTGTTCTCCGCAAGATCAAGTCTGCTGTTGTTATTGTTCAGCTTGCTGCTTTGCCCTTTGACCCGGCGACAGCCCGGTCAGGCATGACTTCAGTCTCGGGAAAAACCTGCTGCCCGGCATGCCCCATCTGCAGTAGGCATTGAAAAAAAACGCGTATTGGTCATCCGTGCGCATGGAAAATGGAAAGACCGCCCAGGCGTAGGCCCGCGGTACGGGTAGATACGATGAGCCCGGCCAGACGGCGCACATAAAAAAGCGACACCGGCCGGTGTCGCTAGGGAGGTGACGGGGTGTGGCACCGGATATCGATGCCACCGCGCACTCAACGAATGCCGCTGCCCGCCATGGAATCCGGTGTCATCTTGCTGTTGGGCCAGCGCGGAACACGAACGTAACCAGTACCACCCGCCAGATGCATGGAGCTGCCGTACTGCCCCTTTCCCAGGTCGTAGATGATCATGGGCGTGTTAGGCACAGACTTGGTATTCCAGTCGTAGGTCAGGAGGCCCTGGGCTGAACGCATCATCTTCCCGGCCTGGTCGTAGCCCTCGTAAAGAACGATCGACCAACTGTCCTCATCCACGTAGAACACCTTCTTGCTCTGTGCATGGCGCATTCCCGGCTTCAGCGTCGCCTCTACTACCCAGACACGATGGGGTTCCCAGCGAACCAGATCAGGGTTGGCAAACTGCTTGCCATAGGCCTGTTCGGGCGAGCTATGCATGATGAATTTGTAGTTGTTGTACGGAACCAGCATCTCTTTCTTGCCAACCAGCTTGAAGTCGAAGCGGTCCAGCTGCCCCTCCCACATCCCGAGCTCGTCGAAAAAATACGCCCCGCCGGCCATGGCCATCGGGATGTCGTAGCCGAAGTCCGGAGTCAGGCGCACACGACGCTGCCCTTGGTTGTAGATCCAGTTCTTGTTGCGCCCATCCTTCTTGAAGTTCGTCACCATATAGTTGAGCGACTTTTCACCCACGCTGCGCGGCGGACCGATATAGGTGCTCAGACGGCGCTGAAAGTACTGGGCAGGCTCATCCGGGTGCTCGTGATAAGGCGACTCCGTATAGTTCTCCAACTCATGGGTCATGACGCGATTACCCGACGAGTCGATCAGATAACCCGAGAACGTGGAGCGATATGCCGGTCCGTAGTAGCGCAGATTGTGATTCCAGATCACCTCGGCGCCGCTCTTGGGAATCGGGAACGGATACCCCCCCATGGCACCGTTCAGATCGGAGCCGTCGCTCGTGTTCTGCACGCGGGTGGCGTTTTTGGCGGTGTCTTCCTTCAGCCAATCGGGGAAGTCGACTACCCGATGACTCTTATAGACCTCGACCTTGAAGTCCGGCCAGCGGGAGAGCAGCACCTTGGTGCCCTCGCTGAGCTTGTCCGCATACTGCGCCATGTTGGCCGCACTGATGCTGTACTGCGGTTTTTCGCCGGGAAAGGGATCGGGGTAGATCCCGCCCTCCTGGGGCATGTCCGGCCCCTTCCAGTTCGGCGTCCAGACTGGAATGCTGCCATCGGCACTTCCCGCCCGCTCGGCACCGATACCGGTCAGTTTGTCACCACCGAGCTGCGCGGCTTCTTCGGTGGAAACAGTGGCCAGAGCGGACATCGACAGCGGCAGGGACAACGCAAGTGACAAGGCGATTTGACTGATTTTCATCTTTTTCTCCTCTTTGGGCGCGCCCCACGAGCACGCGCAACCCCTCCCGCCCCGTCGGGGCGCAAGGACCTTACAGACTGGTTTGGAAAGTCAGGGTGATACGACCGCGGTCCGTACTGCCCATCGCACCGAGGCGCTCTTGGGCATCTCCGGCATCCGAATAGAGGAGGCCAACCTTGTACCGCATGTTGATGTCGGCAGTGACGCCGGTCGACCAGGCATACGCGCGCTCCGCAGACCCTGTCGGGACCGGTGAATTGCCATGCAGGCCATAGCCGGCCAAGGTCAGGTTGCCGGTCAGGTCGACGCCGGGCAGTACCTGCAACCAGGTTGGCAGCAGGATCAACGAGAAGCTGCTGGCGTTGCGACTGCCGCAGCCAGGGCCGTCCAGGTCGTCGGCACACTCGTTGAAGACAGATTTATTGTGCGTCACCTTGTCCAGATAGGTGTAGGAGAGCTCCGCAACCACGACCCCGGTGTCGTACAGCGGCAACACGGGCATCGACGCCTGGGTATTGAACAGGGCATGCCAGGTATTGCCGGTCGCACCGTCGAGGCTGCCATTTGGCAGCGGCCCCCCGGTGCTATCCAGCGCAGTGCCACGGCGATAGGAAACCTCTGCCCCCCAGCTGATGTCCTGCCAACTGAAGTTGGTGAAGGCGCCGAAAAGGTCGACACCACGGTTGTACACCTGATGGAAGCGCAGGCCAGTGATTTCACTTGGGTCAACCGCGAAATTGACCGGCCACGGCTGCATCTCATCCAGGTGGCGATACACCAGACCGACGGTGCCGCCGTACCAGTCCGGACTCAGGCTCAACTGCATGCCAAAGTTGCCCTTCTGCTTGTTATCAGGTTCGATGATGTTGCCCTGGTTGATGTAGATATTGCCGAAGCCGGGCACGGCAGCCGCAAAAATCCGGCCATCGTCGCTATACAAAAAGTCTGGTCCGCCCAGGAAGGTACCGCCCTCGCTCTGCCGGTTCGGCTTCCAATCCAGGTGGTAGTAGCCGGACAGGGAGACCGTGTCACTCAGTTGGCTCTGGAAAGACAGCTGCGGCAGCGGCAAAGCCAGCTCCTTCGGCGAAGCTCCGGGGATCTCCGCCCCCTTCTGGAAGTTGGCGGGCTGCTGGCTCCAGGAAATCGCGTCACTGCCATTGACCTGGGATACACCCCAAATCAGCGCGTACTGGCCTGCCTTCACCGACACAGGGATGCTGCCCATATTGAAGGCACCGAACACGAATGCGTCGAGAATCTCGCCAGACGGGCCGTTGTAGTATCGCTGCGCCTGCCGCGAAAGCTTGCCGTCGGCGTTATCGGAGATTCCTTGCAGGTCGGGGTTGCCCTTCAGGTCATGATCGTCGTAAGCGTTGTCGTACCAACCCGTGGCACTGACGCGAACGCCATAATCGTCCTTGTAGATGACGTCCATCTCGGTCAGCACATCGAGGCGCCGCTTCCACATCTCGCCGCTGTGGGTGGAGTACTCAGACTGTTGGTTGTTGGGATCGTCGCCCAGATGCGAGTCGATCGACTCCGCGCGCCACCCAAGCCCAAGACGCAAGTCCGTGGTCCAGTTGATCTGCAGGTCGGGATTGCCGGTATCGATGGATATGGCATGGGCCAAGGGGCTGACCACTGCACCGAGCAACAGCATCGGCGCCAATAGCCTGCGACCACCCTGGGTCGCAGCCTTCTCTGTCTTGTGCATGTTGTGCTCCGCAAGTCCAAGTCTGGTTTTGTTTTTTGTTCAACTTGTCCTGATGACAGCCCTGGCCGGTTCCCCGGGCCGCGACTTCGGAACCAGTTTCAACACAACGACCCAGTGCCAACATCAACCGTTTGCAGTAGCCAATAAAATAAATTCTCCCCTCATGTCTGCATCGTGCTCAACGAATGAGCTCATCTACTGCATACGGTTGATGATTACGTAGAGGCATCGCGATCAACCTATGTGCATCGAAGCAGCGCCACCGAAAACCGGCGGCGGCCTTCGCTCCCCAGAACAGGAAAGCGCCCCCGCTGGCGCGTGACAACGGAGATCGCATGCCATGAATGCATTCATCGAGGACAAGCACTGCGCGGTCCTGGTGGTCGGTTCCGGGGCGGGCGCCCTGCTCGCCGCCAACCGTGCCCATGACCTCGGACTTAAGGTCATCGTCATTGAGAAGAGTGATCGCTACGGCGGTACCTCCGCGTTGTCCGGCGGCGGCATCTGGATCCCCAACAACTCAGGAATCCAGGGGCTGGACAACTACGAACAGGCGCTGACCTACTTCAGGGCCTGCACCAAAGGCCGGGTCCCGGAAGGGAAACTTCGTGCCTATCTCGACTCGGCACCGGAAATGGTCGAGTACATGCGTCAGCAGATCGGGGTGAAGTACAACGCCGTCACCGGCTACGCCGATTACTGTCAGCACCTGCCGGGCGCCTCGGACAACGGCCGCACCATGTTCGTCGAGCCGGTGGATGCCGGAGTGCTGGGAGATGACTTCTTCGCCCTGCGTGAAGCCGACATGGGCGCCAAACTGTTCGGTCGCATCGCTCTGGACTACTACGACGGCCAATTGCTGGGCGCCCGCGCCACGGGCTGGAAACGCAAGATCTTCTCGCTGATCTGGAACTACTGGTCGGACATCGGCTGGCGCCTGAAGACCCGCCGTGACCGACGCGTCACCATGGGCAGCGCCCTCATCGCCGGTCTGCGCATCGGTCTGCAGGAACGCGGGGTTGAGCTGCTGCTCAACACCCGCCTGGAGCATTTCATTGTCGACAATGGTGTCGTCCAGGGAGCGGTCGTCAGCCAGGACTGCAACGAGTACCGCATCCTTGCCAACCAGGCGGTGATCGTCGCATCCGGCGGTTTCGAACAGAGCCAGCCGCTGCGCACCGCCCACCTGCCGGTCCAGACACAGGTGGAGTGGAGCGTGACGCCCATGCACAACAACACCGGCGATGCGCTGATTGCCGGCCAGAACATCGGCGCGGACACCGAGTTCCTCCACGAAGCCTGGTGGGCGCCGACCGTACGCATCCCGGCGGCGGACACGCCGAACGTGAACATGCGCAGCGCGCTTTTCATCGAACGCAGCTATGCCCACAGCCTCTGCGTCAATCGCCTGGGCAGGCGCTTCGCCAACGAGGCCATGTCCTATAACGACTTCGGCCACGCGATGATCAAGGACGGCGCCAGCACCGGCGCAAACACACCCTGCTGGTTCATCTTCGATGCCAACTATCGCAAGAAGAACATCCTCGGCCGGATCATGCCCGGCTCGATCATGCCGGACGCAAGCCTGCCTCCCGAGTGGTGGGACAGTGTGCTCTACCGCGCCGGTTCCATTGGCGAACTGGCCCTCAAGATCGCTATCGATCCCGCCACCCTGGAAAATACAGTGTCGGTCTTCAACGATTACACCAAAACCGGCGTCGACCTCGATTTCAATCGCGGTCACCACAGCTTCGACCGCTTCTACTGCGACCCCCGGCACCAGCCGAATCCGAGCTTGGGCGCGCTCGACCGGGCGCCCTATTACGCGATTCGCGTCGACCTCGGCGACCTCGGCACCAAGGGTGGCCTGAAAGTCGATCGCGACGCCAACGTACTGGACGTCGAAGGTCAGCCGATCCCCGGCCTCTACGCCATCGGCAACGCCTCGGGCGCGGTGACGGCGGACTCCTACCCCGGCGCGGGCGGCACACTCGGCCCTGCGCTCACATTCGGCTACCGCGCGGCCAACCACATTGCCCGCTCCACGCAGCTTGCAGCCGCCACGCCGTCCGTGGCCCGCGTCTAGTACTGCGTTTGCGGCATGACACCCAGGCCGGGGCTCATGAAAAATGAGTCCGGCATGGGCAACAAGTACCAGATACCTCGCAGTCGACCCATTCACGACTCAAAGAAGGAGCCCACCCGTGCTCGCGCTATTCAACGACGAACAGCAGATGTTTGAAAACTCGGCCAAACGCCTGGCGCAGTCCATTGGCATCGCCAACCCGCATGATCTCCAGACCCGCGACGCCCAACGGGACTGGCAGAAACTCACCGAAGTGGGCCTGCTCGGCCTGCGCATGCGTGACAACGGCACGCCCCTCGCCTCCGGCGTGGAAGTCATGATCGCCGCCCAGGCCTTGGGCGAAACCCTGGTTCCCCAACCCTTCGCCTCTGCCGTACTGGCCAGCGAGCTGCTCGCCCAGGCAGACGCCCCGTACGAACTGATCGAAGAACTCGCCGCCGGTGAAACCCGCTATGCGCTGCTGCTGGACCGCACTCTGGAGCGTCTGGCCGCCCCCGACGAAGTCGGCTGCATCGCCTGGGATTGCGAAGGCGCCGACTATGCCCTGGGCCTGGCCGATGGCCGCCTCGTGCGTATCAGCCTGCAACAGGGTTTTGCTGCGGGCCACGACCCGGCCGACCTGACTCGCGCCGTATTGCACCTTCGCACTGCGCATGGCGCAGCGCAGGTGCTCGGCCAACCGATAGACGCCGACGCCCTCAAACGCTGGTACGCCCTGGCCCTGACCACCGTGGCGGCGGACATCGTCGGCGCACTCAACGGCGCCCATGCCGGTGCAGTGGCCTACACCAAGGAGCGCGTGCAGTACGGGGCACTGATCGGCAGCTTCCAGGCCATCCAGCACCTGTGCGCGGAAATGCTCGTCCAGGCCCAGGCCGCCCACAGCATTACCTGCTACGCCGCCTGGGCGGTGGACCAACTGGACGCCGACGAGGCACTGCTGGCCGCACGCACCGCCAAGGCCTACGCCTCTTCCGTAGCACTGCCGGTGACCGAAGCGGTGATGCAGGTCTACGGCGGCATCGGCCAGACCTGGGAGCACATCGCCCACGTCTACACCCGCCGCGCCCTGCTCGACGCCCGACTATTCGGCGGCGAGTCCCATCAATTGCAGCAAATCGCCGACGCCCGACTGGGAGCACGCTGAATGGACTACCGAGATACCCCCGAAGAGGCCGGATTCCGCCTCGAACTGCGCGAATGGTTCAAGCACAACACTCCCGCCAACTGGCGCGAAGTCACCGACCCGCAAGGCCTGCGCGCGCTGAGCAAGAGCTGGCACAAGGCACTCTACGCCAGCGGCTACATCGGCCTGAACTGGCCGAAGGAGTACGGTGGCCAGGGGCTGTCCGCAACTTTCGACGCCATTCTCAATGACGAAGCGGGCCGCGCCGATTCCCCTCGCCTGCCGGCGATGGTGAACTACCTTGGGCGGGCGATCTTCACCTACGGTACCGAAGAGCAGAAGCAACACTTTCTGCCCACCCTGCTCAGTGGTGAGGTGCAGTGGTGCCAGGGCTTCAGCGAACCCGGTGCCGGCTCCGACCTGGCCTCGCTGCGCACCCGCGCCGAGCAGGACGGCGACCACTACGTCGTCAACGGCCAGAAAATGTGGACCAGCGGTGCACTGCAGGCCGACTGGTGCCTGCTGCTGGCACGCACCGACAGCAACGCGGCCAAGCACAAGGGCATCTCCTGCCTGCTGACCCCGCTCGATGCACCCGGCATCACCGTCAAGCCGATCGTATTGCACAGCGGCGAACCGGAAACCGCCGAAGTGTTCTTCGATGATGTGCGCATTCCCGCGAGCCAGCGCATCGGCGCGCCGGGCGACGGCTGGCGCATCGCGATGACGACGGTGTCCTACGAACGTGGCGCTTCGGACACCGGCTCCATTTCAGCACTGCGTCGCCAACTGCGCGAGATCGAACAGATCGCCGCCGAGCGCGGCCTGCTCGCCGATACCAGCACCCGCCATAAGCTGGCGCGCGCCCATGTGGACATCGAAGCGCTGAGCCTGAACGTGGCGCAGCAACTGTCGCTGCGCCTGGCCGGACGCGATCCCGGGCCGGAAGGCTCAGTGGGCAAGCTGCTCTGGTCCAAGGCCGCCCAGTACACCATGCATGTCGCGCTCGACGTACTTGGCGCCGACGCCCTGACCGGCAATGCCCCCCGCTGGCTGGCCGAGTACTTCACCTCGCGCCCGGTCAGCGTCTACGGCGGGTCCTCGCAAATCCAGAAGAACATCCTCGCCCGCATGCTCGACATGCCGCGCTGACCACAAGGAGCCCCATCATGCGCTTGAACAATCGCGTCGCCGTAATCACCGGCGCTTCACAAGGAATCGGTCGCGCCGTGGCCCGCTGCTATGCGGCGCAAGGCGCCAGCGTGGCCATAGTCGACATCAACGTCAGTGGCGGTGAAGAAACCGCCGCGCTGATCCATGCCGAGGGCGGCAAAGCCCTGTTCGTGCGCTGCGACATTGCCAACCAGGTCGACGTCAACGCCGCCGCCGCCATCATCAAGGCCGAGCTCGGCCCCATCGATATCCTGGTGAACAACGCTGGCATCACCCGTCCGGCCATGCTGCACAAGATGACCGGCGCCGAGTGGCACCAGGTGATCGATGTGCACATGCACGGCTCCTTCTACTGGCTGCAGGCGGTGGTCCACGACATGATCGAACGCCAGTGGGGGCGCATCGTCTTCGTCACTTCCTCCACTGCACAGAACGGCTCCATCGGCCAGATCAACTACGCCGCGGCCAAGTCCGCGATGCTCGGCATGGTGCGCACCGCCGCCCGCGAGCTGGGCAAGTACAACATCCTGGTCAATGCCATCGCTCCGGCGGCGGCCACCGAGATGACCAAGACCATCATGAACGACCCGAAATTCGCCGAAGCCCATGCGGCAGCGCTCAAACAGCACCCGCTGCGGCGCTCGGCGGAGCCTGAGGAAATAGCCCCGGCCTTCCTCTATCTCGTCAGCGAAGAGTCCTCCTACGTCACCGGTCAGGTTCTGTCGGTGGATGGCGGCTCGATGATGGTGCGCTAAGCGCGCGAACCGCCACGGAACAGGACAACGACAATGACTCGTATCGACACCGCAGCTCCCGATCTCGATCGCCTGCTGGCACCTCGCTCCATCGCCATGGTTGGCGCCTCCAACAACCTCTACAGCATCGGCGGCCTGCTGTTCGCCAACCTCAAGCGCTCCTTCGGCGGCGCGCTCTACCCGATCCATCCCAAGGACGACAGCGTCCAGGGCAGCCCTGCCTACGCCAGCCTGCACGATGTACCGGGAACCGTGGACCTGGTGGTCATCGCGGTGGCCTGCCAGGCCGTCGAAGGCATCATGGAACAGGCCGTGGCCAAGGGCGTGGGTGGCGTCGCGCTGCTCTCTTCCGGCTTCGCCGAGGCCGGCGCCGAAGGGACCGCCCTGCAGCAGCGCATCGCAGAGCTGGCCAAGGCTGGCGGCGTGCGGGTGATTGGTCCGAACTGCATCGGCTACCTGAACATCGCCGGGGGCGTCATGGCCAACTTCGCCCTGACCCCGGACGAACCTTTGCCGCCGGGTGGCGGTGTGGCGCTGGTTTCCCAGAGCGGTGGCTTTGGCTCCTACCTGACCACCAAGGGACTGCTCACCGGCCTGCGCCTTGGCTGGTTCGTCAGTACCGGCAACGAGCTGGACGTGAACGTCGCGGCCGTTTTGCGCTACCTCGTGGAGCGGCCGGAAGTTCGTGTGCTGCTGGCGTTCAGTGAGACCCTGCGTGACCCGGAGGTATTCATAGAAGCGGCCCGGCGCGCCCAGGCGCTCGACAAGCCACTGGTGGTCCTCAAGGCGGGGCGCTCCGAAGCTGCGGCCAAGGCCGCCATGAGCCACACCGCGTCGGTGGTCGGTGCCGTCGATGTATTCGATGCAGTCTGCCGTCAGTACGGCGTGATCGTGGCTCACAGCCTGGAGGAGATGCTCGATCTGGGCATGATCTTCCAGGACGGTCGCCGGGCGTCCGGCAAACGCCTGGCGATCATGACTGCCTCCGGCGGCACCGGCGTATTGCTGGCCGACGAAGCCAGTCTCAACGGCCTGGATATCCCGACCTTCCCCGAAGCGGAACAGGCACAGATGCTCAGTGTGCTGCATACGCCCTTCTTCGGCAGCGTGGCCAACCCCATCGACACCACCGCAGCGGTGAAGCAGGAGTCTCTTTTCGCACTGCAGAACCTGGTCGCCCAGAGCCCTTCGGTCGACATGCTCACCACGGTCACCTGGGCTCGCGCCACCGAGGCAGCCAGGGAACTGGCCGCGCTCTACCAGCGCACCGACAAACCCATGGCTGTGCTGTCCACCGACCTTGTGGAGCCCTTGAAGCAGGCTGGCGTGCCGACCTACACCGATCCGCAGAGGATCGCCCGCTCGCTCGCCGCCCTGCAGCGTTTCTCCTCGCGACCGTCCCTCGCGGCGGACCACGCCCGGGAACCCGATGCCGAACGTGCCCGGCGCGCGCGACAGCACCTGCAGTTGCCCCAGGGAGAGCAGGTGCTGATGGAGGCCCAGGGTAAGCGCCTGTTCGCCGAGTACGGCATCCCCATCACCCGCGAAGAGTGGGTACACAGCGAGGAAGACGCCATCGCGGCGGCGACGCGCATCGGCGGCAAGGTGGTGCTCAAGGTCATGTCCTATCAGCTGCCGCACAAGTCCGACGTGGGCGCCATCCGCCTCGGTCTGCAGGGGCCGGACGCGGTGCGTGAAGCCTATAGAAATATGCTCGACGAAGTGCGACGCCGGGCGCCCCATGCCGTCCTCGACGGCGTGCTGGTGCAGGAGATGGTACCCGCACGCATGGAACTGACCTGCGGCTTGCAGCGCGACCCGGTGTTCGGCCCCATGGTGGCGGTGGGCCTGGGTGGCGTGCTGATCGAGCAGCTGGCGGAAACCACGCTGTTGCGCCCGCCGTTCGGGCTCGACACCGCCCGCGTCGCGCTCGGAAAACTGCTCCAGGGTCGCCTGGTCCAGGGGCGGCGTGGCCTCAGCGCCGAGGAACAGACGCAGATCGCCGCCATCATGATTGGCATCGGCAACCTGGCCCTGGAGCTCGAGGAGGTCAGCGAAATCGACATCAACCCGATCCGGGTCGACGACGGCAAGGTCTTCGCCGCCGACGCTCTGGTGGTGCTGGCCGGGTCATCCGGGCCGGCGCACTGAAGGAGTGAACGCGATGGCAGATCAATCCCTGGTCGGTTACCAGTTCCCCTCGTTCCGCTTCAAGGTCGAGGAAGGCAAGATCGCCGAGTTTGCCAAGGCGATCCTCTGTACCGATGCCTGTTACTTCGACCCCGAGGCGGCGCGTCGGCAGGGCTTCTGCGCCCTGCCGGCACCGCCGACCTTCAGCACCGTCTCCATGCACTGGCACCCCCCGCAGGAAGGCAACCCGCTCAACCTCGACCTCAAGCGCGTACTGGCCGGTGGCAATGAATGGGAATACCTGCGACCGGTGCTGGCCGGCGAGGAGTTCACCGTCCGCTCGCATATCGCCGACGTGACCTGCAAGCGCGGCGCCAAGGGCGAGATGACCCTGATCGTGCGCGAGACGGGTTTCTACGACAAACACGATCAACTGGCGCTGATCGCCCGCAGCACCATCATCGAACTGCCCCCACCGCCGCCCATGGACGAGCACGAGGTACTGCCCACATGAACAGCACAAATCACGACGTTTCGCCTCGTTTCCAGATCGGAGACACCGCCCCCGTGCGCCGTGTCGGGCCGATCACCCGAACCGACATCGTTCGCTACGCCGGCGCCGGTGGTGACTTCAATCCCATCCACCACGACGAGACCTTTGCCCACCGCGCCGGCTACCGCAGCGTATTCGGCCATGGCCTGCTGACGGCTGGCATCCTCTCGGCCTACGCGACTTCCTGGCTGGGCCTGGCGGCGCTGCGCAGGTACTCGGTGCGCTACGTCTCCCAGGTCTGGCCAGGCGACACCCTGATCCTCAGCGGCCGGGTTACCGCCATCGACCCCGAAGGCCCCGACTGCATGCAGGTGAACTGTGAACTGCTGGTGCAGCGCGAAGCAGCCAACGGTCAGCGCCAGGACGTCCTGACGGCAATCGCCGTCGCCACCTACGACACCCCCGGAGGAAGCCTGCATGAATGATGTCCGTGAACCGGCGCCGTACCAGCGCTATCTCGAAGGCCTGGCACGGGGTGCCCTGGCTTATCAGCACTGCCACGACTGCGATCAGGCGGTCTTCTACCTGCGCCCCTGCTGCCCTCATTGCGGCTCGGTGGAACTGGACCTGCGCGACAGCCAAGGGCTGGGCACGCTCTATTCGTCCAGCGTGGTCTACGACAAGGAACACAACTACAACCTCGTGCTGGTGGACCTCGACGAAGGCTTCCGCATGATGAGCACTGTTGCCGGTTGCGATGCACCGCCCATCGGCGCCCGGGTCCGGGCGCGGGTGGAACGCCTCGATGGCCAGGAGCCGCGCGTGGTGTTCGACCTCAACGAAGGAGAACGACCATGACTCACCATGATCTGCGCGGCGCGGCCGCTATCGTCGGGGTCGCCGAATCAGACCTGGGTGACGTCGGGCCACAGCGCTACCCCATCGAACTGGCCGCCCAGGCGGCGGTTCACGCGTTGAATGACGCGGGCCTGCGCACCCGGGACGTCGATGGCCTGTTCGGCTGTGTCGCCGGCCGTTTCATGTCGAACCTGGACCTGGGTGAATACCTGGGTATCCGCCCCCGTTACAGCGATAGCGGCAATATCGGCGGCAGCTCGTTCCTGTCCTACCTGTTCCACGCGGCGGCGGCCCTCAAGGCCGGGCTCTGCGACACGGCGTTGATCGTCTATGGCAGTACCCCGCGCGCGGATGCCCAACGTCGGCAGCCGCTGAGCGGGCCACTGGAGATGCCGAGCTACGAAGCCCCCTACAAGCCGCGCCACCCGGTGTCCGGCTACGCCCTGGCCACCGCCCGGCACATGCATCAGTACGGCACGACCCGCGAGCAGTTGGCCGCGGTGGCCGTCGCCGCGCGCGCCTGGGCGCAACTCAACCCCGTCGCCTTCTGCCATGACAAAGGGCCGCTCGGTATTACCGACGTGCTGGACAGCAAAATGGTCTGCAGCCCGCTCAGCATCCGCGATTGCTGCCTGGTCACCGATGGCGGCGGTGCCTTGGTGGTTACCCGTGCCGATCGCGCACGTGACCTGCCAAGGCCGCCGGTCTACCTGCTCGGCGCGGGCGAAGCGCACTCGCACCGCAGCATTTCCCAGATGCCTGATCTGACCACCACCTGTGCAGTCGAGTCCTCTGCCAGAGCCTACGCCATGGCCGGGGTCAGACCGGCGGACATCGGCGTGCTACAGCTCTACGACGCCTTCACCATCAACACCATCATGTTCCTGGAGGACTTGGGCTTCTGCGCCAAGGGCGAAGGCGGTGCCTTCGTCGCCGATGGCCGCATCGCCCCGGGAGGCGTACTGCCGGTCAACACCAACGGCGGCGGCCTGTCCTACTGCCATCCGGGCATGTACGGCATCTTCGCCCTCATCGAAGCCACGCGACAGTTGCGCGGTGAGGCCGGAGCACGGCAGCAGGCCGGCGTGGAGCTGGCGCTGGCCCACGGCAACGGCGGTCAGTTCTCCAGCCAGGTCACCGCCATCCTCGGCACGGGAGCAGCGTTATGAGCACTGTCTTGCGCGAACGCCAGGGCTCGGTGCTGCTGGTGACACTCAACCGCCCTGAGGCGTTGAACGCGTTCAATGCCGAGCTGCACCGCGAGCTCAGCGATGCCTGGCACGAGGCCGGTGATTCACAGATTCGCGCGGTGGTGCTGACCGGTTCCGGACGCGGCTTCTGTGCGGGTGCCGACCTCAACGCGCCACCCGCCTCCGGGGCACTGGGCCATAGCACGCTACGCCACGCACTGAATGCGAACACCCTGGCAATGGCCGCGCTGGACAAGCCTGTCATCGCAGCCGTCAACGGCGCCGCAGCGGGTGCCGGACTCTCGCTGGCTTGCGCCGCCGATATCCGGATCGCGTCCAGCGGCGCCAAGTTCGTACCGGCATTCGTCGACATAGGGCTGGTCCCGGATGCCGGTGGCAGCTGGTTCATCACCCGGCTGCTGGGTTACGCCCGGGCCTTTTCCTGGCTGGCCAGCAATCGCCGGCTGGGCGCCGAAGAGGCCCGCGAGTGGGGCCTGGTGAGCGAGGTGCTGGCCCCGGAACGGCTTCTGGGACACGCGCTGGAGATGGCCGAGCAACTGGCCACCAAGCCCGGACTCGCAGTTGGGCTGACCAAGCGCCTCCTGGCCCAGGCCGCACGCAACAGCCTGGCTGAGCAACTGGAGGCCGAAGTCACGCTGCAGAACCTTGCAGTCCTTGATCCCGATCGTGCGCGCGCCCGCGCGGCGATGCTGGAAAAGCTCGGGCGCCGCTCAATCCCATAGACAACAAAAACGGAGTTTCCCCATGACCGATTACGGACGTTTTAACAGTATCCTCGCCGAGCTCCGGGACCATGTCCTGGTGCTGACCCTCAATCGCCCCGAACGCCTCAACGCCGTAGGAGCCGATATGCATGAAGGCCTCGAAGCCATCCTTGCCGACCTGCGCCACGACACCAGCGTCCGGGCCGTGGTGCTGCAGGGTGCAGGACGGGCCTTCTGTGTCGGTGGCGACGTCAAGGCGTTTGCCGAGACGCCGGCCATCGAGCAGAGCCCATGCGAAACCATGGCCCTGGTCACCCGCGGCGCCGGGAACCTGATCGAGCGCTTCCTCGATGTGCCACAGCCGATTATCGCCGCGGTGCAGGGCTACGCCATGGGGCTGGGGGCGACACTGGCCTTGCTCTGCGATGTGGTGCTTATCGCCGACGACGCCCAGATCGCCGACACCCATGTGCCCATGGGCCTGGTCGCAGGCGATGGTGGCGCGCTGGCCTGGCCCCTGGGCATGCCCCTCGGCGCCGCCAAGTACTACCTGATGACCGGCGAGCGACTCAGTGGCAGCGAAGCTGCCCGGCTGGGTCTGGCCTTACGGGCCATGCCGGCCACGGAGCTGCATGATCAGGCGCTGCAGATGGCGGAGCGCATGGCCGCCCTCCCTCCTCTCGCGCTGCAGGGCACCAAGCGCGCGCTGAACCAGATCCTGCGCCAGCGCAGCCAGTTGGTGACCGACTTGGGGCTGCAGCTGGAAGCGGCGACCTTCCTCAGCGCAGATCACAAGGAAGCCTCCAGCGCCTTTGCGCAAAAGCGCCAGCCGGTCTTTCATGGGCGCTGAGCACAGCATGTCCAGAGGCGCTGGAGACACCGGCTGGCTCGGCGGCATTTCCACGGAAGTGCGCTGCCTGTGCGTAATCAGCTTTATCTCCGCCGTGGGCTTCGGCATCCAGTCACCGGCCATTCCGCTGTTCGGCCAGGCGCTAGGGGTGGGCAGCAGCATGATCGGCATGATCATTGCGGCCTTCCCCTTCGCCCGCCTGCTGATGGCTTGGCCAGGCGGCAGACTGGTCAATCGCTGGGGCGAGTACCGGTTGCTGTGCGGCGGTCTTGGGCTCCTGGCGCTGGGCAGCGTTGCCGCCGGCTTTTCCGCTTCCGCCGAGCAGTTGCTGGCATGGCGCGGTCTGTGCGGAATGGGCTCGATCCTCTACAGCGTATCGGCCATGAGCCTCATGCTGCGCACCACCGCCCCCAGCCACCGGGGGCGGGCGGCGGGGCTGTTCATGGGTGCCTATTACGTCGGGACGGTCGCCGGTCCCGCCATCGGCAGCCTGTTCGTGGACATGTCTGTGCGCCTGCCGTTCTTCCTCTACGGAGCCGGAACGGGAACGGCGGCCCTGGTCGCGGCACTGCTGCTGCGCCACCTGCGCCACGGTCACAGCGCGGCGAGCGACTCCGGACAAGCGGCGGTCAGCTTTGGCCAGGCGCTACGCCTGGCCTCTTACCGATCCGCGATCGCCAGCAATTTCGCGATCGGCTTTGCCGTTTACGGGGTCAGGGTTTCCGTCCTGCCGCTGTTCCTGCTGACGGTGCTCAACCAGCCGGCGAAATGGATCGGCATCGGTCTGACTGTCGGTGCTCTGACCCAGACACTGCTGCTGCCCAAGGCTGGCCGATGGGTGGACACCTGGGGCCGCAAGCCAAGCCTGATGGTGGGCATGTCCCTGGTACTGAGCAGTTTCCTGCTCATCCAGGGCGGGCAATCGCTGGCAACCTACCTGGGCGGGCTCGCACTGATGGGGCTCGGAACCGCGTTCTGCACCACTGCCGCAGCCGCAGTCGCCGGTGACGCCGCCGATGGCCGTGGGGGTACGGTGATAGCCGGCTACCAGATGGCCGCCGACCTCGGCATGGTCATCGGCCCCATTCTCATAGGGGTGCTCGCCGAGCGGCACTCCTACGCCCTCGCTCTCGGCTGCACCGCCGCTCTGCTGGCACTGGCCGCCTTGACGACACTGGCCATCCCCCACGACAAGAACCAGGGGAGCACCCCATGAGCGAGCGCAGCCAATCGGCCTTGATCCGCGCCAACCTGCAGTTCTCCCGTGAGTTGCGAAGAGGTGGCGGCCGGGTTGTGGGAAGCCTCGGTGCATCTGACCAGGGTGGAGTTCCAACCGCTTACGCAAACCACATCCGCCATAAACCAGCAGGCAATCGCCTGAGCAAGGAGTAGACATGCCAACGGAAATCCAAATGAAAAGCGCCCTTCAGGCCTACATCGACGCCTTCAACCGCAATGACCTGGAAGCCATCACCGCCCTCTACCACGACGACGCAACGGTGGAAGACCCGTACGGCTCGTCGCCGCGCGAGGGCAAGACGCAAATCGTCGAGTTCTACCGCAGCGCCATGGCCAACGGTGCCACCCTGCAGCTCTGCGCACCGGTCCGCGCCTCTCACGGCGATGCTGGCGCAATGGCTTTCGATGCCGTGGTGAAGCTACCCCAGGGCGAAGCGCGGGTGCGGGTCATCGATGTGATGACCTTCGACGAAGCCGGGCTCATCACCTCCATGCGCGCCTATTTCGGCCCAGGCGACATCGAGATCAAGGCCCCCTCCGACAGCCGCAACGACTAGCCAAAGCGATAAGCCGAGACCGCGACGAGGCCCCCCAGCCGCTCGGCGTAAACGCGCCGCGCGGGCTGGTCACCTGCTGCAGCGCAAGCCACCAGCAACGGAAGCAAGTGTTCCTCGCGCGGATGGGCGAAACGCGCCTGCGGTGCCTCGACCCAATGGCACAGGCGTTGACTGCGTTCCTCCGGCGTCCCCATCAGCGTATCGAGCAACCAGTCATCGAATGCCTGCGCCCGCGCAGCCAGGTCCTCTGCAGATGCACGGATATTGTGGAAAGACATGCCGCTGCCCACGATCAACACCCCCTCCTCTCGCAAACCCGCCAGCGCCGCCCCGGCAGTCTGGTGCGCTGCCGGGTCCAGATCGCTGCGCAGTGACAGCTGCAGCATCGGGATATCCGCCTGCGGATAGATCAGTTTGAACGGGATGAACGCACCGTGATCCAGTCCGCGTGTGTCGTCGAGCGTTGCCGGTAGCCCTGCGCCGCGCAAGCGTTCGCACACATCCCTGGCCAGCCAGGGTGCGCCGGCGACCGGGTATTGCAGTCGATAGGTGTGCGCCGGGAATCCGCTGTAGTCGTAGATCAGGTCAGGGGCCGGACTGGACGTCAGCGTGAAGCGCTCTGCCTCCCAGTGAGCGGAAACGACCAGGATGGCCTTCGGCCGTTCCGGCAGGCTCGACGCCAGGCCCTGCAGCCATGCCCCCAGTGAATGCCACATCTCGGCCGGGCCGAAGTCCCAGCGCATGAAGAAGCAGGGACCCGCCCCATGAGGAATGAACAGACTCGGAAGGCTCATTGAAGATGCAACCTCAGGAACAGGAACAGGAACAGGATTGATGACGCTGCTGGCAGAGAGAGCGCCAGGCTCAGGACGCACGCCAGTAACGGGTTGGTTGGCCACCTGTAATTTGTCGCCAGTATGCGGTCTTCTCAACCCCGGACGCCTCGTCCAGATTGATTACCACGACTCCGTAGTAATGCAGTGATGCAGAAAGAGTGCTGAAACTACTGCATGCGGGTGAGGGCACGCGCCGACACATCCGGCATGATTTGGACAAGCCCGACAAGAGGACAGTCCAATGCCCCCCGTAATCGAACACACCTCCAGTGCCTCGCAGGAAAAAACGCGACTGCGCCAGCGACTTGCCGAACGTCTCTACAGGGCGCTACGCAATGGCGAGACGATCGAGCCGCTGACCACCACCGATTCGCTGGATATCGAAGATGCGTACCACATCTCACTGGCCATTCTGGAACAGCGTAAAGCCGACGGCGAGCAGGTCATCGGCAAGAAAATCGGAGTGACGAGCAAAGCCGTGCAGGAAATGCTCGGCGTCCACCAACCGGACTTCGGCTTCCTCACCGACCGCATGCATTTCGATAACGATGCCTGCGTCAGCCTTAGCCAGGCCAACCTCATCCAGCCCCGTGCAGAAGGTGAAATCGCCTTCATCCTCAAGCACGACCTGATGGGCCCCGGCGTCACCCTGGGGGATGTGCTGCAAGCCACTGACTCGGTCATGGCCTGCTTTGAGATCGTCGATTCGCGCATCTGCGACTGGAAGATATCCATACAGGACACCATTGCCGACAACGCCTCCTGCGGTGTCTTCGTCCTGGGTAGCCCGCGCGTCTCCCCTGCCGGCCTCGACCTCGCCAATGTCCGCCTGGATATGAAGCGCAACGGAGAGCCACACTCCAGTGGGCTTGGCTCGGCCGTGCAAGGGCACCCAGCCGAGGCCGTGGCCTGGCTGGCCAATACCTTGGGTACCTTCGGCATGCCCCTGCTCGCTGGCGAAATCATCCTGTCGGGATCGCTGGTTCCCCTGGTACCCGTAAAAGCTGGCGACCACTTCGAGCTGACCATTACGGGTATCGGTTGCGCCTCGATTCGCTTCACCGACTGACTCTGCCCTCCCTAGATGCGAGAGAACTGGCCATGACACGCAAAATCAGATGCGCCCTGATCGGACCCGGCAACATCGGTACCGACCTGCTCTACAAACTGCAACGCAGCAAAGTGCTGGAGCCGGTCTGGATGGTCGGGATCGACCCCGAATCCGACGGTTTGAAGCGCGCCCGGGAAATGGGCCTGAACGTCACCTGCGAAGGCGTCGATGGGCTCCTGCCCCACGTCAAGGCCGACGACATCCGGATCGCCTTTGACGCGACCTCCGCCTACGTACATGCCGAGAACTCGCGCAAGCTCAATGAACTGGGCGTGCTGATGATCGACCTCACGCCTGCGGCCATCGGCCCGTACTGCGTGCCACCGGTAAACCTGGCCGATCACTTGGGCAAGCAGGTGCTGAACGTCAACATGGTGACCTGCGGGGGACAAGCGACCATTCCCATGGTCCACGCGGTGTCACGTGTGCAGCCCGTTGCCTATGGCGAGATCGTGGCGACGGTGTCGTCGCGTTCGGTCGGCCCCGGCACCCGCAAGAATATCGACGAGTTCACCCGCACCACTGCCGGCGCGGTGGTCAAGGTCGGTGGAGCCAGGGAAGGCAAGGCGATCATCGTGATCAACCCGGCCGAACCTGCGCTGATCATGCGCGACACCATTCACTGCCTGACCGAAAGCGAACCGGATCGCGAGGCTATCACCCAGTCGGTGCACGCAATGATCAAGGAAGTACAGAAGTATGTGCCCGGCTACACGTTGAAAAACGGACCGGTATTCGATGGCAATCGCGTGTCGATTTTCATGGAGGTGGAGGGCCTGGGCGACTACCTGCCCAAGTACGCCGGCAATCTGGACATCATGACCGCGGCCGCCGCCCGTACCGCGGAAATGTTTGCCGAAGACATGCTGAACGCCTAACCACTCTCGAATGGAAATTGCCATGACCTCTTTACGCGGCAAGCAAATCAAACTGCACGACATGTCATTACGCGACGGCATGCACCCAAAGCGCCACCAGATCACCCTGCAGGAGATGGTGGATGTGGCCACCGGCCTGGACGCAGCCGGTGTTCAACTGATCGAAGTCACCCACGGCGATGGCCTGGGCGGCGCCTCCGTCAATTACGGCTTTGCGGCACACAGCGACGAGGAGTACCTGCGGGCGGTCATCGCGCAAATGAAACAGGCCAAGGTATCGGCCCTGCTGCTGCCCGGTATCGGCACCGTCGATCACCTGCAGATGGCACATGACTGCGGCGTACACACCATTCGCGTGGCAACCCATTGCACCGAGGCCGACGTTTCCGAGCAGCACATCCAGTACGGCCGCAAGTTGGACATGGATACGGTCGGTTTCCTGATGATGGCACACATGCTCGACGCCGACGGCTTGGTGAAACAGGCCAAATTGATGGAAAGTTATGGCGCCAACTGTCTCTACATCACGGACTCGGCCGGGTACATGCTGCCCGAAGACGTTCGCGTACGCATCGACGCGGTTCGCCAGGCGCTGAAACCGGAAACCGAACTGGGCTTCCACGGCCACCACAACCTCGGCATGGGCATAGCCAACTCGCTGGCAGCCATTGAAGCCGGTGCCAATCGCATCGACGGCTCCGCCGCTGGCCTAGGTGCCGGTGCCGGCAACACGCCGCTGGAAGTCTTCAATGCGGTCTGCGATCGCTTGGGCATCATTACGGGCGTGGACGTGTTCAAGCTCGCTGATGTCGCCGAAGAGAAGGTGTTCCCGATGATGGAGCACATCGTCCGGGTCGACCGTGACTCGCTGATGCTAGGGTACGCTGGCGTCTACTCCTCGTTCCTGCTGTTCGCCAAACGTGCCGCAAAGAAGTACGGCGTGCCCTCCCACGAGATCCTGTTGGAACTGGGCCGACGCAAGACTGTCGGCGGCCAGGAGGACATGATCGAGGACCTGGCACTGGACATGGCGCGTGAACGCGCAATCAGCCACTGACGCTGTCAGGTCCCGACATCAGACATCGTTTACCCCTGCCCCCTTACGGGGGCTTTTTTTCCCATGAAATCAATGTCCAGCGCACACGAAATCGCGCAGATCAGGTCCATTTCAATCGACATCCAGCCTGAGCCACAAAAATCTCGTCCATGCCCGCTTTCCTTGGCCCTCACGCAGTTTTGAAATCACCTCGATATCAACAAACATCGTCCGTTCTGACCATGCTGGAAAGTGCTGCACGTTAGACAATTCAAGCCACAGATACGGCTCCCAGTACCAGAGGAAAACGGGCATGAATGACAACGCACAACGCTCACAAGCCGGCCAGCTGAAACATGGCAGTACCACACTGGATCCCCGGGAGTTTCGCCACGCTCTGGGGACGTTCACCACGGGTGTCACCATCATTACAGCTCGCGACCAGGACGATGCCCCCGTCGGCGTAACGGCCAATAGTTTCAACTCTGTGTCCCTGGACCCTCCACTGGTGCTCTGGAGCCTGGCTCGCAAATCACAGAGCCTCGCCACCTTCGAAAACGCCAGCCACTGGGCTGTGCATATCCTCGCCCACGACCAGGGCGAACTCTCGGCGCGTTTCGCCCGTAGCGTCTCCGGGCCGGAGAAGTTCGACGGAATCGAGTACGAGGGCGGCCTGGGCTCGGCGCCGCTGCTGGCCGGCTGCACCACTCGGCTGCAGTGCCGCACGGCCCATATCTACGATGGCGGCGACCACATCATCCTGGTGGGCGAAGTACTCAAGTTCGACAAGTCCGATACCCCTCCGCTGGTATTCCAGAGTGGCAACTACGCCATCGCCACCAGCACCGCGCAAACCATCATGCCACCTCCTGACGAGGACCCTCGTAACGTCAGCGAAGCCAGCCCCCTTGGCTATTTGCTGGCCAGCGCATACCTGCACTTCTCCGCCAGGACGCAGGAACATGCCTCTGAGCTCAAACTCAACAACATCGAGTACCTGGTTCTCAGTGCACTGGGTACGCGGGAAGGACGCACCTACCACGAGTTGATTTCCCTCGCCGCGTACACCGGACGGGAAGTCGGCCCTGAATCGTTAAACGACCTGGCAGCGAGAGGGCTGATACGCATCGATGACGAACGCACCGCACCGGACGATGAGGACCACGCGCAAATTTTCCTGACACCTGAAGGCAAGAAAGTCGTCGCTCGCATCATCAGCCAGAGTCAGCAGGTGGAGGAAACGATGATGCGACAGCTCGGAGTCCCCGAGACCATTGCGCTACGTACCCTACTGAGCCGCTTCGTGAGGATCCACAGTCCGCTTATCCCCTATCGCTGGTTCTAAGGCTGTCCCGCTAGCTCTGCGAAGAAACCTTGATCTCACGGTTCACATCGCTGGAGCTCGCAACACTGAGTCTTTGTATGAACCTGGTACTGAATGCCCAGCATCCGCTGCAATTCACGAATCTGCTTGAGCGCATCGCTCAGCTCGGATGCCGGCAACACTGCTTCACCAGCACTGACCGCCGAGAGGCTACCGTCCTGATACTTTTGCCGATGGCTACGCTGATTGAGCATCGGCTTTAGATAGATCTACGGAAGCTCTGATGGCATCAATTACGTCTCGAGTGAGCGCCATAACTGTCGTTGTACTGACTTCAATCCGACTGATAATGTCTGCTCGCGGGCCCTGTTTCCAGGCAGCGCTTGCATAAAAAATATCTTGAGATGCTAGGCGATGGCTCTCGCTTTCAAAGGAGCGAATCAGGTGATAGCTGTCACAATCATGTAATGAGCCGCCATAAGAAACGACATCTATGCCAGCTTCCAGGTGAAGCGGAACACTTACATTCTGCATTATTCGATGAAAATCCAATCCCGATCCTGGCTTCAAGGTGTACATCAGGATTTCAATAATTCGAGTCATTCCAAGTCTTCCATGTGGAGTTTCAACGTGAGCATCCGTACATCCCAGCTTACGTTATTTGGCGGGAGTCCAGTTGTGCGGCAGCAGCTGCGTAATCTCACTCGCCCGCTGCGTCGGCAATCGAAGGCTGTCTGTGTGGACGTTCAATGCACGAGCCACGCACCTGTACACAGAGTTGGGGTTTGAGACACGTGCACTCGAGATGGGAATGCGCGTGTAGGGGGGTTCCCTTCATATTAGCGACCGCAACGGGTCGGTTTCAGCCGGTCGTGGCAGGCAGAAATCGGCCAAGAGCAGGCATCTCCTTGCAGCAATCCATATGCTCACATTTCAACCTGCGCGATCGTCTGGATCAGCCCGCATGCCAACGGCTCCAAATTCAATTGGGGCTTTTATGTAGAACAAGGAAATTTCCTCGGCCTCAAGGCGCTCAAACAAGCGAGTGAACTCTTCTTCAGTAATTGCCAGACGGATCTCGGTTGGCTGATCAGCCAGCTCAAAAAAATGCGAGGAATGCAGTTTTCCCGAATGTCCGAAGCCTTCAATAGCGGTTGCCAGAGTGGCTCCACGCAGCCCCATTTCTTTGGCCAGATCGACAAGCCAGTCACCGAGCATTTTTCCATGATGACGGCGGTTCTGTTGGGTAAAGAAAATCACCAGAAACCCTTTCATGACTGATCACCTCTTTAGCGTGTGCCAAATTGAAACGAGAGAAGCCCTGCGGCAGTCATCACCAGTGAGCCAGCGACGTGGAGCGATATGGCACCAATCGCCCAAAACAATCTGCCCTCCTGAATCAAGGTGACAGTTTCAGCTGAGAACGTAGAGAAGGTTGTCAGCCCCCCACAGAAGCCGGTAATGATCAGTAGTCGCCATTCGGGACTCAGCGATGGCGTTGCTGCCAGGAAGGCAATCGCTAAACCGATGATGTATCCCCCAACCATGTTGGCAATCAGGGTGCCCGGCGGAACAGTTGGGAACAGGGCATTGAGTTTGATACCCAGCAACCAGCGTAACCAGGCCCCAAGTGATGCGCCGATAGCGATAACGAGCAATGACTTCAGCATAGCTGCGCGTCTCCTATCGGCATGAACAGGCGAGAAATCTCTGACAACTGGATGAACAGATGGGGGATGAACGGAGAGATTGAAATCACGATCCTGTCCTAAGTAGGAGGACAGGGCGACACACCTACGCGCCCTGTCCAAGGTTCACGTAGGCATCATCAGCATCAGGCTATCAGGCGTGTCATCGACCACCAGCAGGGTCGGCGGACTGTAATGACGCTGTTCGGCACTCATGACGGGTGGCCCCCTTGCCGGAAATAGACATCCCGAGGCAATACTTCCACTGTCGCCCCAGCGCAAGAGAGCTTAGCTGCTGTTCTCCAGGGCTGCCCGGCGTCGAGCCCGAACCTGAAGCCTCAGCCATTGCCCTCATATTGCGGGTCAATAGTCTGTTTGAGGTATTACCCGGGGCTGCCCTTGATTGACTATGACGCCGAGGATTTTCGGTCATCCGGATGCACCAGGCAGCACGACCGCTGCGCCATCCATCAACCGCAACGAGGAGCTTGATAGCTGTGGAAAAAGTCATCTATCTGCTGTGGCGTGATACTCAAGTCAGTCCTGATACCTTCGCCCGTCGCCTGCGCAGTGAGGTCGCCGGGCAATTGCAGGCACTCGGTGCCCGTGGTGTGCAATTGAACCTGGCCGATGCCGATGTACAGCCAGCCGCCGGCCTGCGCCAGGAAAACAACCGGCCATTGCCCGATGGTAGCCTGTCGCTGTGGCTGGACAGTGCCAACGGGCCGGCTCGTCTCCCGTTCGACCAATTGATCAGCGCGGCAACCGCGCGCATGGCCGCCTACCTGGTCTGCGAGTCGGTCGCCATCGCCAATACTCGCTTCCCTGCAACACCCGGTGAGCGTACCCACGGGTTTGCCCAACTGGCCCTGCTGACCCGCCCTCCACGCCTGACCCCAGAGGCCTGGCTGGACATCTGGCGCAACCATCACACGGCAGTGGCCGTGGACACGCAAGCCAACTTCCAGTACGTGCAAAACCTGGTGGTGTCGGCACTGACCCACGGCGCCCCACGGATCGATGCCATCGTCGAAGAGTGTTTTCCGCCAGCGGCCATGACCGATCCCATGGCCTTTTTCGATGCGGCGGGAGACGAAGCAAAATTCCAGCGCAACCTGGCGGCGATGATGGACAGCTGCAGCCACTTCATCGATTTCGACAAGATCGACGTGCTGCCCACCAGCCAGTACTGTCTGTAGGAGCGGGAAATCGTCATGCGTGAAGCGTGTCAGGGCCCAGCCTCCGGGCCCTGATGCTCAGACCTGCTTCAAGGCGCCATCGAACGCTGGCGTCAATCCCGACAACTCCAGCTTGCGCACAAAGTCGCCGAGGCGCTGCTGCTTGTAGGCGTCCACGTCCATGTCTCGGTAGTCGTAGAAACCCTGGCCATCGCGCAAGCCATTGCGGCCGTTTTGCATGTTGTCGGCGATCACCTGTGGCGACTCGAAGCGCGGTGACAGCGCTCCACTCAGGTAACGCGAGGCGTAGTACAAAATGTCGCCGCCGCCCCAGTCGATGAACTCAAGCAGGCCCAGCACCGAGAAGCGCAAACCAAACCCGACGCGTACCGCCGTGTCGATATCTTCTGCGCTGGCCACGCCCTCTTCCACCATCCGTGCGGCTTCGTTCATCACCAATGCCTGGATGCGCGGCACGATGTAGCCAGCCACCGGATTGCACACCACGGGCACCTTGCCGATACGCTTGAGCAGTTGCAGCAACCGTTCGACCACCTGCGGGCAGGTCGCTTCGCTGCGGCTGACTTCCACCAGCGGCATCAGGTACGCCGGATTGAGCCAGTGCGCGTTCACAAAGCGCTGCGGCTCACTGACCATTTCGCTCAACTCGGTGACCAGAAACGTCGAGGTGGTCGACGCGATGATGGTCGATGCCGGGACATGCTCGCTGACCCAGGCGAAGGTCTGCTGCTTGACCGCGATGACTTCCGGTACCGCTTCGAACACCAGGTCGCACTGGCGCAAAGCTTCTACGGCCTCTGATCTGGATTGCAGCGTCAACCGGGACAATGCGATGTCCGCCTGTTCCAGTTGGAGCACGCCGAGTCTTACCAGCATCTGCAATTCGCTGCGGATGTTGTTGCGCACACGCTCGAAGTAGCCGTGCCGCTCTTCCTCGGCGCGATCCTTGATATCGATGAGGGTCACCGGCAGGCCCGCATGGATGAACGCCAGGGCAATGCCCTCGCCCATCCGGCCAGCGCCGACCACGCTGACTTGGGGCAGCGCGGCGTTCATCAGTTGTAGCCCTTGGTCAGCAGTTCGGTCATCTGCGCCCGGTTCAGCGTGGCCAGACCGAGGTTTTCCAGGGTGCGGCCCTCGGCGTAGAGATCACGACCCGCGACGACCGAGGCAATGCTCAGCAAGCCCTGCGCCACCGGAGTCGGCACACCGGCCCAGCGGCCGACGGACACCAGGAAGGACAGGCCCAGGCGGGTATCTTCGAGCATGTAGCGATGTTTCTGCAGGTCGATGTCTTCGCGCCAATCACCGCTGTCGGTCAGCTTGCCGTGGGCACCGCGACCGTACATCCACTCATCGCCTTCGGTGGTGTTGTAGTGATCGGCCAGCGGGAAGTGCGGCGCGCCGTAGGTCAGTGCTTCGCGCACGGCCATGCGCTCGGCATCCAGTTGGTTGGTCACGCGACGAATCGACGGTTGGGTGCCTTCGTTGTGAATGTCCCAGGCCTCGAAATGCTCCAGGGGACCTGCGTTCATCATGATCAGCGGCGGGTGGATGATGGGGCCGGCGTTCATGAGCGCACCACTCAGGGCATCTTCAATCGGCTCGACGCTCGGGTAGGCTTCACGCAGCACCGCAAAAGCATGCTCGGACAGATTGCTGGGGAATACGCCGGTCGGCAGGCGGCTGGCGTAGCCGCTGATCACCAGGTCGCTGGCGCCGTGTTTGCGTACCAGGTACGGCAGCGTGCCGGTTTCAGCGAAGGCAACCTTGCTCCGGTTGCCCGCATCGGCCATGGCCTTGGCGAACACGAAGCTGCCGAAAGTGCCCGGCGGCAGGAACACCACCTGACCGTCGTGCAGGTGCGGCGCCACGTGTTTGGCCAGGTCTTCGTGGGAGGTCGACGGCAGCGGGATGATCACCAGTTGCGCATCGCCCAGGGCTTCGGCCAGGTCGTCGGTGAACGACAGCTTGTCGCCCTGCTTTCCGACGGACAATTTGCGAGTGCCCTTGTAGTCCTTGATGGTCAGGCTGCCGATGGCCAGCAGTTCCTTGAGCGCGGCGGAGTCTCTACGCCACAGGCGGGTCTGGTGCCCCTTTTCAGCCATTTCGACAGCAGCGGCGTAACAGCCGTGACCACCACCCAGCACAGTAATATTCATGCAGATACTCCTTTTTGTTAGAGACTCGATCCTATCGAGCCGCACCGCCACAGACTCATCCGATTGCGCAGCCGAATGACGGATTGCGCAGGAGTCTCAGTGCTTCTGCCGCCGCAGTGTGTCCGACGGCAGACAGCCATAGCGATGCCGATAGGCGCTGGAGAAATGCCCGAAACTGTTGATGCCATGACGCAACAGGATATCGGTGACGGTTTCACCGGCCCTGCCCTGTTTGAGCGACTCGTGGATCACCGCCAGGCGCCGGTCGCGGATGTACTCGACCGGCGCCTGCTGGAGGAACTGGTTGAAGCCGTTCTGCAAGGTGCGCACCGAGACGCCACACAGCTCGCTCAAGGTCGTCAGGCTGATCGGTTCGTCGAGGTGGTCCTCGATGTAGTCACGGGCCTTCTTCACGTGGTGCGGCAGCGGCGCGCGCGAATCGATCAACAGATCCGCCGAGTAGTTGTGCGGCAACTGTGTGAGCAGCAGTTGCATCAGGTATTCGGACAGGCCGCTGGCGAGGCGCGAACCGTCCACGCCGCTGCCGTACAACCGGCAAATGTAATCCAGGGTGTGATAGAGGCTGACGACGCCGGCGCCCAGGTGGTCGACGCTGACATCAAAGATCACCGACTGCCGCAGGCTGCGGCCGAGCATGCGCTGCAGTTGGGTCTCCAAGGCATCACGGTCGACGCGCAGGATCAGGTTGCGGCACTCGCCATCGGTGACGATGCGGCTTTGCGCGAACGGCGAGGAAACGCTCAGATAGCCCGACTGCATCGCCGCGCTGCGCCGCCCATGGGCCACCTCGCAATGCCCCTGCAAGGTAATGCGAAACAGGTACTGATCGGCAATGTCGCCGATGGTGATCTCCACCGGCGCGCCATAGCGCAGGTCGAGAAGCGCCGAATCGCCGAAGAATACGCCGTTGAGCCGAGTGTAAATGGGCTCGTCACGCAGCACGTTGAAGCTGTGCGGGCACAGGTATTGGCTGACCTTATCCTTGATCTCGCGGTAATCGGCCGAGCTGAGCAGGCTGTGCCGTTCCAACAGGTGTACATCATTCAACATCAAGGGTTCTCCTGACCTGGAGCACCTCGGCCCCGCTCCCTTTAACAGGAGCGAGGCCGGGGCGCCGATCGTGGACTATGACCAATCAAGCCCGGGTTGGGTGCTCACGGGCATAGCTTTCGCGGAAATGACGGCAACCACGCCATAGTAGAAGTACGGTCAACGCCGATGCGCCACAGATCACCAGCGACATCGACGACCCCACCGCCGCCGGCGAGCCGAAGTAGCGGTCGGTCAGCAGCGCCACCAGCGTAGTGCCCAGGCCCAGACCCAGCAGATTGCTGATCAGCAGGAACACGGCCGAGACCTGTGCGCGCACCTGGTTCGGCGCGAGGATCTGCATCGCCGCCGTGGACGCTGGCATCGGGAACGAGGCGAAGAACATCGCTGGCACCAACAGGGTCACCGACAGCCACAGTTGATCGACTTGCGGGAACAGCACGGCCGGCACCGCCATGCCGAGGGCACCAATGACGCCAGTGCGCATGGCAGCGTCCTGATGACCTTTCTTGGCCAGATAATCGGTGAGCCATCCACCGAACAGTACCCCGGCGGTGTTGGCCACCAACAGCACGGTGCCGAGCATGTAGCCCGCCTCCATCGGTGACAGGCCGAACTTGCGGATGTACAGCGCCGGGCTCCAGCTCATCAAGCAGAACAGGGCCATGGCGTAGAACGAAAAGCCCAGATAGTGACAGGTGAAGGTGGCACGGTGGCGACCAAGAAAACGCAAGCCATCGCTCATCGCGACCTTCTTCGCCCGCCCCTGCGCATCCACCTGCAGGCCTTTGCGCGCCGGATCGCGCACGGTGAGCCAGATCAACAGGCCGACCACGAGACCGGGCAAGCCGACTATGAAGAACGCCAGCTGCCAGGCCTTCATCGCACCGAGAAAGGCGACCTCGATGGTGTTCATGTCCTTGAGCATCGCGATCACATAGCCGCCCACCAGGAAGGCCAGGCCACCACCGACGAACGAGCCGATCGAGTAGATGCCCACTGCGCGGCCGAGTTTTTCCTTGGGGAACATGTCGCT
The DNA here is from genome assembly GCF_019956275.1 of Pseudomonas sp. GL-RE-26. NCBI lineage: Bacteria > Pseudomonadati > Pseudomonadota > Gammaproteobacteria > Pseudomonadales > Pseudomonadaceae > Pseudomonas > Pseudomonas sp. GL-RE-26. The sequence continues at coordinate 73,223 of NZ_JAHBDI010000010.1, read as the reverse complement.
GAACATCGAGTAGGCCGAGGGCGACAGGGCCGCTTCGCCGACACCGACGCCAATGCGAGCGAGGAACATGTGCAGGAAGTTCTTGCTCATGCCGCAGGCGGCAGTCGCCAGGCTCCAGAACACGACGCCGACGGCGATGATCTTCGGCCGGGAGAAGCGGTCCGCCAGATAGGCGATGGGCATGCCCATGAACGCGTAGAACAACGAAAAGGCCAGCCCGTGCAGCAAGCTGAACTGGGTGTCGCTGATCTGCAGGTCGGCTTTGATCGGTTCGATCATCAGCGCCAGGATCTGCCGATCCACAAATGAAAAGATGTAGGCGATCATGCACAGGCCGACCACGTACCACTCGTAAATGTAGGTTTTCTTCTTCTGCCGTTGCAGGACCGCGTTATCGACCTGGATATTCACTAGTGTTTGCTCCTCTTGGAATCCGCTCATGCGCGCAGCGCGCCGGGTGACGGTGCACAGCACACCGACTGGGAAGTTGCGGGGCAGATGTAAAGGACAAAGGGTTCGAACATGGTCAGGCCTCTTATTGTTATGGGGTCGAACTCTGAATGGACCGGGCTTACCAGAACTTCCAGGTGTAGGTCGTGGCGACACGGAATTCGTTGTAGTCGTAGCCGTACTTCTGTTTCACATCGATGTTGCGCAGGTCCAGCCCCAGGCCTTGTAGCGCCCCGCTCTGTACCACGTAGCTGAGCCCCAGAAAACGTTCGCTTTCCTGGTTGTCGCTCAGGTTGTTGCCACGGTTCCAGTTGGTACCCTTGATGTAGCGGGTGTAGAGCTTCAGCCCCGGCATGCCCATCCCGGCAAAGTCATAGCTGTAGCGCGCGCCCCAGGACTTTTCACCCGGGCGGACAAACCCCAGGGACGACCAGTGCACCAGGTAAGGTTGCGGGATAAAACCGTTCATCGTCGGGAACACGCTGTCACCGAGCATGCGCTGGTAACTGAGGCCAAACATGTGGGCGCCTTTGAGCAAGGTGAACAAGCCACCGTAGGAACGGTTGTCGATCTCACCGTTCAAGGCATTGCCATCTTCATTGTTATTGAAGTAGCGCAAGTCGGTTTTAAGTTTGTAGCCATTACCCAAGTCAGCCATATGCATCAGGCCGAAATAGTGTTGCTGATAAATATCGTGCAACACGCCATAAAAATAACTGGCTTGCAGGTTCTTGGTAATGTCGTAAGTTGCGCCGCCGAAGTCCAGGCCGTCACTGTCGAGATTATCGGTGGAGCCAAACTTGTACAGTTTCTCGTGGTTGGAAGACTCCCGTGTCACGGCAGACCAGAACCGGCCACCGGTCATCGTCAACCCATCGACTTCCTTGGACTCGACCACCGCCCCTTGATAGATCGTATCCAGTTGCCGACTGGTGTCATCGTATGCCACCGGCAATTGTGGGCGAAGGTCACCCACCTTCAACTCGGTCTTGCTGTAGCGCATCTTGAAGGTTGCACCAGCGCGACTGTAATCATCGGCCGTCTGCTGGTCGCGGATGCTGAAGGGCAGCGACCCGTCGTTGCCCGACGAATCCAGGCGCACGGCGTATTGCGCATCCACATCAAGACCGATCGCCAGGGCCGTATCGGTGTAACCGGAAGTAAACTGCGCATCGAAACCCTGAGACCAACTATGCACTTGCGAAAACGGCGCATTGGTATTGGTGTAGTTGCGGTGCAAGTAGAAGTTGCGCGTATCCACTTTCAAGTGACTGTCATCAACAACATCGGCATAGGCTGCCAATGGCGAACAGATAATTCCCAACACGCTGGCAATACCGAGCCCACGGCAAGATTGTTTTACCTGAAACATCTAACTTCTCCACATCTGTATGTGCTGGGCACTGTATTTATAGGAGCAGATTTGAACTAAAAACTAAAAATGCCGGCAGCCGAACACCGAGCCTTCTTGCGCAGGAAGGCGGATTGCATCAGGGATATAAAGGACGATGGGTTCGAGCATTGTCAGGCCTATTGTTGTTATGGGGTAAAACGCCAGGCGGGCTCAATGGAACAGTCCGCCACGACGACACGCCTCCTGTCTACCCAAGGTAAGCCAGCAGGCGCCGCGCCGATATCGAGATGAACAGCATCCGTAGGGGGGAAAACTTCAACCCGGCTAAAGGTTTCCCTTAGTCGACTCAAAAGCGCAGGGCACACAGTGGGAGATGGCAAGCCTGTATTGCATAAGCCTTCCTTCAGCGAGGTCTTGTTGTTGGATGGGCCCTAAACTAGCGATTGCACTGCCCGCCAACCTCCCCGATTGCGCAGGCGATTCTCCAATTGCGCAGCCTGATGCAGACAGCCTGAGCGCTGCCGCCACGGTGCAAACTGCGTATCGTCGAAGTACAAGCCAACTACAGCCTGGTGCCCTGCCTGAAAGCATGATTCATCTGCGTGAAAATCAGTCATGACATGTCATGACCTCCTTCAGAAACGGACTTTGACCAACAAATACGGGGGTTAAAGGACGAATGGTCGAGAGGCGTCAAGCGCGGGGAATTGCCGGGAGTTTGCAGCCACTACAGGCTTTTCAATCGGGCGCGTTCGTCGCGGTGAAATGAACTTCACTTTCACCACGTGTCACATTAGGTCCTTGTCAAGCAAACGTCAGTGGAGGTACAGCCTTATGAGCATGGCCACAATCGTCAGTGCAGTGATTTCCAGTCTCGCACCCAGTGTCTTCGACCAGAACAGCCTGCAAGAACCCGGCGCGCATGTCTCAGCCGTCGAATACCACTACGGTATGGAAATCGATGTGAAGCGGGTATTGCAGCGCACCGATACATCCGACAAGACCGGCGTGGTACCGGTGACCCTGGTCTACGAAGACAGCGAAGGCGAGGTTCACAAGATCCGTTTCCTCGAATGGGGTGGAAGCCCCGCCGACCCAACCAGCATTGCCTGATCAACCAGTCGATCGGGTTCCGGGCCTCTCAGCCCCCCAGAAGCGGAAGTTAAACCTCATATGCACTTAGTGCGGATGATGTTTTTTGTTACCTGAAAATGGACATGATCGAATGACTAATAGTTCATTCGCGAAACTCACTATTATCTTGACGGCATAATGTCGCAAGATTAACTGATAACAATTGCTGGATCTAAATGGCAGTCAGCAACGGTAAATCCCAATCAAGCCGTGCCGAAAGCCAAGTTGATTCACTATTGAAGCCAAGAGGTCACCATGGAACTTAGTATGTTCTCTTCGTCCACCGTGGAATATGTGCGTTTGGGCGTTGTATATTTTCATCTTATCGCCTGCTGCGTTGCAATCGGGCTGGTTTTGACCAGTGATATTGCAATGGTCAAGCAACTCCTGAAGGGGGATGCGTCAGGTCACCAAGATGACGCGCACATGGAAAGCCTTCAAAAAACCGTATCGCTTGCACTTGTAGCGCTTTGGATTACGGGCATTGGCATTGTCGGGATCGATTATGCCGGCAAGGGGATGGAGTATTTCCTCAATCCAAAATTGCAAGCCAAGATTGGCATCGTTGTGCTGCTGACCTTTAACGGCTACCTGTTGCATAGCGCTGTATTGCCGGCGCTGAAAAAAGCCGGTTCGTTACTCAAACTCTCCTTCAGCCTGCGCATGCTGGCGCTGTTCTCCGGCGCCCTCTCTGGCGTGTCGTGGTTCTATGCCGCCATGCTGGGTGTTGGTCGTCCGCTGGCCTGGAAGTACTCGCTGGTGGAGTTGCTGGCAGCCTATCCGGTTCTCATCGTCGGCGGCTTTGGGGCGATGGTACTGCTCACTGCCTGGGCAAAAGACAGAGACACCGAAGCGCGTAAGGAGCAAGGCACCTGGTCAGCAGGAAACGCCGCCCTGGCTGGATGGTGAAGCCAGGTTGAACAAGGACGTTCAGCTTTAGCCAGTAAATCCCGCTGTTAGCAGTTCACACAAACCCGGCTGACAGAAGTGTGCAGCCTCTAGCCTCGCTGGTAGCACCCAAGGTGCTGCCAGCGCCGGTTTGACCAAGATCCCGCCTACACCCAATCCAGTGTGTTGAATCCGCCTCGACAGCACGAGCATTATGCTCCGTCGCCTCAGATCCTTTCGCTTATCCCAATCAATAATGCCGCGCGCCTGGAACTCGTCCGCTAACCTCGGATGATAGGCGTCTATCGCTTGCCCTTAATACAGACTACGGAAAGATAAGCACCCCAAAGAACACCACACAGGGCAAGTATCAGCTCCGGATTGAAAATGCTCTGATCGACCGGCGCCACCAGGAGTTCGCTATAAAGGCACATGGCGCCCGCGATCAACGCAATAAAGTAGCCGGTCCGGGTTCTGGTCCGGCGCAACAACAGAACTTTTTTCAGACCCTCGTCTTTCCATTCCTGAAGGGGCATGAGTTGGATCTCCTCCAGCAGCACCACACCCCACAGCAACGCACATAACCAATAACCTATCATCATGACGTCCTCTAGTTAGAACATTGATTCAACATGAATGCAGCGTGTACTCCTTGCTCAACTTGCGAATATCGATTCCGGAGTCTTTTCTGACTCTTGAAAATGGCTGTACAAGACGTTGACGAAGACAACTCCATTGAGCGGATGAAAATTTGCCGAGGGATAAATATGCTTGATTGGAACGGACCCCGCTATCGACGTTAGCAGGACTTCTTTGTGGCGAAATCGGCCAAGCGCTTGTAGTGATTCCACTACAAGCGGGCTGGATCCGGCGAAGCTGGGCATGTGCCGCAGAGTGTGGAGGATGCCGAGAACGGTTGAGTGGCCCGGCTGCGTCGATGGCTGGGTGTTCTAAGTCAACAGGCCGTTTTCGAGTGCATAGCGGGCGAGTTTCGCGTTGCTGTCCATCCCGGTTTTTTCCAGGATACGTGCCCGGTACGTCGTGACGGTACTCGGGCTCAAGTGCAATATCTGAGCGATGCGCACAATCCTCTCGCCTGAAGCGAGGAGCTTCAGTACTTCAAGCTCCCGGTCGGATAGCGCTTCGTGGGGTGCCCCGTCGCCTCTGCCGATAGCGTTGACCAGTTTTTCTGCCAGCTCAGGACTGACGTGCTTGCCGCCTGAGGCCACCTTGCGAACTGCCGTAACCAGGGTGGCTGCGGAAATATCCTTGGTGAGGTATCCCGCTGCGCCGAGCTTGATCGCGCGTAACGCATAGGCCTCGACCGAATGCATGCTCAGCATCAGAACGGCGAGCTTGGGTTTCTCTGCACGCATGAGCTTGAGGAGCTGGAGGCCGGTCTTGTCGGGCAGCTGAATATCTACCAGCGCCACGTCGAAATCCTGCTCCCGGACCAGGAGCATTGCCTCTTGTGCCGTCTCTGCTTCACCCGTAACGTCGATCTCGCCGGCAGTCTCCAGCATGCGTCGCACGCCATTACGCACGATGCTGTGATCATCCACCAGCAAGACTCTGATTTTGTGGTCAACCATCTGTATTTTCCATTCACCAGTGGCCAGCAAGCCATGGAATCTGCTGCAGCGTTTGACGTTAGCAGGCACAGAGCACACTTGCACTTTTGCCTCAGGCGTTAGTGCTCACTTCTCCGGACAGCGGGTGCAATCGGTTGGAACGGCCTGTTCCCGGTCAATTTCCCCAGAATCCGGGGCATTGCGCCAACCTTGCTAATATTTCGTAAGCCAACGCTCGGTTTTCAGCATGGTCAATACTGCAATGCCGGCTCCTGCATGACGCCTTGCGCGTGGCATCCATCTTGACTGGACATAGACATGGCCACAGTGACGACACCGATCGAAGTTTTCGACATGAAGACGTTGCTCACAGCGCTGAAGGCGTTGCGCAATGGTGACTTCACCACGCGGATGCCGGAAGACTGGACCGGCATGCCGGGCAAGATCGCCGACACGCTCAACGAGATCATCGACATGGCGGCCGACACCGCCACCGAATTCGAACGGGTGGCGCGACTGATCGGCAAGCAGGGCAAGGTCGATGAGCGTATCCAATTGCCGATGATGAAAGGCTCATGGCAAAAGATCGTCAACTCGAGCAATGCGCTCACCAGCGACCTCATCAGCCCGATGAACGAGATGATTCGCGTTATCGGCTCGGTTGCCGACGGTAATCTGAGCCAGCAGGTACCACCGGTACTCGACGGCCTGAAACTGCGGGGCCAGTTCCTCAAATCCGCCAGTATCGTGAATACCATGGTGACTCGACTGGGCTCCTTCGCTTCCGAGGTCACCCGTGTGGCGCGTGAAGTCGGCACTGAAGGGATTCTCGGTGGGCAGGCCAATGTCAAAGGGGTGTCCGGCACCTGGAAAGACCTGACCGACTCCGTCAACGACATGGCCGCCAATCTGACCACCCAGATGCGCAACATCGCTTACGTGACGACCGCGGTGGCCAAAGGCGATCTGGGCAAGACGATTACCGTCGAAGTCCGGGGTGAGATTCTCGAGTTGAAAAACACCATCAACACGATGGTCGGCCAGCTCTCGAGCTTCGCTGCGGAGGTGACCCGCGTGGCGCTGGAAGTCGGTACCGAAGGCAAGTTGGGCGGTCAGGCGGAAGTGCGCGGCGTATCAGGCACCTGGCGCGACCTGACCGAATCGGTCAACGGCATGGCGGCCAACCTGACCACCCAGGTGCGCAACCTCGCACAGGTGACGACGGCGGTGGCGCGCGGCGACCTCGGCAAGAAAATTACCGTTGAAGCCAAGGGCGAAATTCTGGAACTGAAAAACACTATCAACACGATGGTGGACCAGCTCTCCAGCTTCGCCTCGGAGGTGACACGCGTCGCGCTGGAAGTCGGTACCGAAGGCAAACTGGGCGGACAGGCCGAAGTGACCGGCGTGTCCGGTACCTGGAAGGACTTGACCAATTCGGTCAACGGCATGGCGGCCAACCTGACCACCCAGGTGCGCAACATTGCCGACGTGACGACGGCAGTGGCCAACGGCGACCTGTCACGCAAGATCACAGCCGAAGCGAAAGGTGAAATTCTCCAGCTCAAGGAAACCATCAACACAATGGTGGACCAGCTCTCGACCTTTGCCGACGAAGTGACGCGCATGGCTCGCGAAGTGGGGACTGACGGCAAGCTCGGTGGCCAGGCCAGGGTGACGGGCGTCGGTGGAACCTGGAAAGACTTGACCGACTCGGTCAACAGCATGGCGGCCAACCTGACCAATCAGGTGCGCAACATCGCCGACGTGACGACGGCGGTGGCCAAAGGCGACCTGGGGCGCAAGATTACCGTGGAAGCCAAGGGCGAAATCATGGAGCTGAAAAACACCATCAACACCATGTTGGACCAGCTCAATAGCTTTGCCGCCGAAGTGACGCGGGTGGCGCGCGAAGTCGGCACCGAAGGCAAGCTCGGGGGACAGGCACAGGTACAAGGCGTGTCCGGCACCTGGAGGGATTTGACCGAAAACGTGAACTTCATGGCGGCCAACCTGACCAGCCAGGTGCGAGGCATCGCCAAAGTGGTGACCGCAGTAGCCAACGGCGACATGAAGAAGAAACTGACACTGGAAGCCAAGGGCGAGATCGCCGAACTGGCCGACACCATCAACGGTATGACCGATACGCTGGCGCTGTTCTCCGATCAGGTGACCTCGGTGGCGCGTGAAGTGGGCGTCGAGGGCAAGCTGGGGGGCCAGGCCAACGTGCCGGGTGCGGCCGGCACCTGGCGCGATCTGACCGACAACGTGAACGGTCTGGCGGCCAACCTGACCAATCAGGTGCGCGCAATTGCCGACGTGGCGACTGCCGTGACCAAGGGCGATCTGACCCGTTACGTGGAGGTGGAAGCAAAGGGTGAAGTGGCGGAGTTGAAGGACAACGTCAACGAGATGATCCGCAACCTGCGGGAAACCACGCGGCAAAACGCGGAGCAGGACTGGCTCAAGAGCAATCTCGCGAAATTCAACCGTCTGCTGCAGGGCCAGCGCGATCTGGCGGCAGTCTCCAAGATGGTGCTGTCTGAACTGGCTCCGCTGATCAACGCCCAGCACGGTGTGTTCTACATGATGAACGAGAACCCGCCCGATCCTGCGAAACTCAAACTGCTGTCCGCTTATGCGTACAAGGGCAACATCAATGTGAACGATGAGTGGCGGCTCGGCGAGGGCCTGGTCGGGCAATGCGCCTACGAGAAGCGGCGCATCCTGCTGACCGATGTACCCGCCAATTACGTCGCGATTTCATCGGGACTGGGTGCGGCCGCCCCGCTGAATATCATCGTGTTGCCGATCCTGTTCGAGAACAAGGTCAAGGCCGTCGTCGAAATGGCGTCGTTCACGCGCTACAGCATCATTCATCAAACCTTCCTTGATCAGCTTGCTGAATCGATTGGTATCGTGCTCAACACAATCGAAGCCAATATGCGTACCGAAGAACTGCTCAAGCAGTCGCAATCCCTGGCGCAGGAGTTGCAAAAGCAACAAGAAGAATTGAGACAGACCAACGAGGAACTGGGGGACAAGGCTGGACTGCTGGCGGAGCAGAAAGCCGAAGTCGAGCGCAAGAACCGCGAAGTCGAAATCACCAAGCTGTCGCTGGAGGAGAAGGCGGAGCAGCTGATGCTGACCTCGAAGTACAAGTCCGAATTCCTCTCCAGCATGTCCCATGAGCTCAGAACGCCATTGAACAGCTTGCTGATCCTGGCCCGGCAGCTCAGCGACAACGCGGAACACAATCTCACGCCCAGGCAGGTCGAATATGCCAAGACCATCCGTAGCGCGGGCAAAGACCTGCTGGAGCTGATCGACGAGATTCTCTATCTGTCCAAGATCGAGTCGGGCACGGTCACACTGGATCTGAATGAAGCACTGTTCGCCGATCTGCACGACCAGATCGAACGCACCTTCCGGCCGGTCGCCGAAAGCCGGGGCCTCACCTTCACGATTGAACTGGCGCCTGCCCTGCCCCCCGTCATCCGGACCGACGAAAAGCGCCTGCTGCAGGTGGTCAAGAACCTGCTGTCCAACGCCTTCAAGTTCACTGAGCAAGGCAGCGTCAAGATCAGCATCGAACCCGCTGTGTCCGGGTGGAGCGTGGATAACAGCGAACTCAATCGTGCCGATGCGGTGGTCGCCTTCGTGGTCACCGACACCGGCATTGGCGTATCTGCCGGCAAGCAGAAGCTCATCTTCGAAGCGTTCCAGCAAGGAGACACCGGAACCTCACGAAAATACGGCGGCACCGGCCTAGGCCTGTCGATCAGCCGCGAGCTCGCACACCGGTTGGGCGGTGAGCTGCGGCTGATCCCCGGTGAGATCGGCAAGGGCAGTACTTTCGCGCTGTACGTGCCCTTGCGTACACAGGATACCCAGCGTCAGACGCTAGACGAATCAACGACAGAGGCAGTGCCAGGGCAAGTCAGGCGCGATCTCATGTCGAGCCCGTCTGTTCAGATACCGGACGACCGCGAGTCTGTCCAACCCGGGGACCAAGTGCTGCTGATGCTCGAGGGCGACGCCCGATTCGCCAGCATTCTGCTCGAGGCCGCGCACCAGAAGGGGTTCAGGGCTATCGTCACGACCCGTGGCGCGGATGCACTGGAGCTGGTCGAGCGCTTCAAACCCGCCGCGATCACCCTGGACCCGGGCCTGACGGACATCGATGGCTGGTCACTGCTCGAACAGTTGAAGCGCAATTTCGCCACGCGTCACATCCCGGTCCAGATCATCTCGACCGCTGACGACCACACACGCGGGCTGCGCTATGGTGCTTTCGACTATCTGCTCAAGCCGGTCACAGCCGAGGAGATTCAAAATGCGCTGGTCGGCATCGTGGCATTCGCTCGGCGCAAGACCAGAAGCCTGCTGCTCGTCGACGGCAACGATGGGAGCCGCGCCCGCATCCTCGATCTGCTCGGCAACACCGACGTGAAGATCGAAACGACCGCCAGCGACGTGGAAGCCTTGAAGAAACTGGCAAAGAAACGCTACGACTGCATGGCAATCAATCTCAACCTGCCCGACGCATCCGGCATCAGCTTTCTCGAGGCACTGCAGGAAGACCATGCTCTGCGTGAATTGCCGATCGTCGCCTATGGTGCAGAGACACTGAGCAAGCCGGAACACGAGCGTTTCAGGACACTGCTCGGCAAGGGCGTCATCAAGGCCGTTGAGTCCCCCGAGCGCATACTCGACGAAACCGCGCTGTTTCTACACCGTGTCGTAGCCAGGCTGCCGCAGACCCAGCGCAGAATGCTGGAAAAACTCTATGAGGGTTCGGATAGTCTGGAGGGTAAAAAGGCCCTGGTGGTCGACGATGACGTGCGCAATATCTTTGCCCTGACCAGCGTGCTTGAGTGCAACAAAATGCTGGTGGCCACAGCCGAAAACGGCCGAACCGCCATAGAACTGCTGCAGCAGCAGCCCGATACCGACATCGTGCTGATGGACATCATGATGCCCGAGATGGATGGCTTTGAAACCATGCGCCAGATCCGTACATTCAAGAGATTTGAAACCCTGCCCATGATTGCGCTGACGGCCAAGGCGATGATGGGTGACCGTGAAAAGTGCATCGAGGCAGGAGCCTCGGATTATGTCAGCAAGCCGGTGGATACCGACCAACTGCTGTCACTGATGCGCAAATGGCTCTATCGATGACGCTGTATCGCGCTCATTGCGCGACAGCAAAGGTGGCAAGGTGCGCAAGGCCGGCTCGATGTTACCGGTGTTGCCGTAACGCCAAGAGGCGCTAGCGCAAACAGAAGTGGCATAAACATGCAGCAGGAACCTCCGGTATTCAATGAGAGCGCCCAGGTGCGGCACCCGCTCCCGCCTGATGGCGTGCCGGCATCCGTGCTGCTGGTGGATGACAATCCCGCCAAGCTTACGGCGCTCGCTGCGGTGATTGCCGACATGGGCCTCGATATTGCCACGGCGACGTCCGGGCGCGAGGCGCTGCGCCTGCTATTGCAGCGCGACTTCGCCGTCATTCTGCTCGACGTAAAAATGCCGGTGATGGACGGTTTTGAAACCGCTGCACTCATTCACGGCCGCCCGAAGTCGGCCCACACGCCCATTATCTTCGTCACAGCGGAGGCCGACACGGATTCCGAGCGTTTCCGCGGTTATACGTCCGGCGCAGTGGATTACATCTTCTCGCCGATTGTGGCCGAGGTTCTTCACGCCAAGATCCGGGTCTTTGTCGACCTGTTCTACTTGCAGCGCAAACTGACGATGCAGGCCGAAGAATTGCTGCAATCGAAGCTGCAGTTGCGTGAACTGGCCTCCTATCAAGAGCACATAAAGGAAGAAGAGCGAAAGCGGATCGCTCGCGACATCCATGACGAGCTGGGACAGAGTCTGCTGGCGTTGCGAATCGATGTCTCCATGTTGCAGACGCGCACCAGTACCCTGCACCCCAAGCTCAACGAAAAGGTCAGCGATGCTCTGAATCAACTCGATACAGCCATCCGCAGTGTCCGCAGTATCATCAATGATCTCCGGCCACCCGTACTCGATCTGGGATTGCAGGCAGCGATCGAGTGGCAACTTGAAGAGTTCCGGCAGCGCAACGCGATCGATTGCACGATGTCGGCGAAAGACGAAAATTTCCGTTGCGATCTGAATGAAAAATCCGCCACGACTCTATTCCGCATCGTGCAGGAATCGCTGTCGAATATTGCCCGGCACGCGCAAGCGACACAGGTGCATATCGAACTTTCCAGGGAGAGTCGCCGGCTTTACCTGCAGATCAAAGACAACGGCGTAGGCATGACGGATCGCAAAAAATTGAACTCGTTCGGGCTGGTGGGAATGAAGGAACGCATCAGCATGCTGGGAGGGGAATTCACGATCGACAGCGCACCGGACAAAGGAACGAAATTAATGATATCGCTGCCACTCGACTGACCCGGATGGCACTGCTTCACCTTGCGTGAAAATCCGTCATGACATGTCATGACCTCCCTAAAAAAACGGACTTTTGCCAACAAATACGGGGTTTAAAGGACGAATGGTCAAAAGGCGTCAAGCGCGGGGAATTGCCGGGAGTTTGCAGCCACTACAGGCTTTTCAAACGGGCACGTTCGTCGCGGTAAAGTGAACTTCACTTCCAAGACATGTCACATTAGGTCCCCGTCAAGCGAACTTCAGCAGAGGTACAGCCTAATGAACATGGCCACAGTAGTAAGTGCCGTGATTTCCAGTCTCGCACCAAGCGTCTTCGACCAGAACGGCCTGCAAGAGCCCGGTGCGCATGTCTCGGCCGTCGATTACCACTACGGAATGGAAATCGATGTGAAACAAGTACTGCAGCGCACCGATACATCCGACAAGACCGGCGTAGTACCGGTGACTGTGGTCTACCTGGACAGCGAGGGCGAGGTTCACAAGATCCGTTTCCTCGAATGGGGCGGAAGCTCGGCCAATCCCGCCAGTATTGTCTGATCCACTCGCCGATAGAGTTCCGGGCCTTGTCTGCCCACCCCAGAAGCGGAAGTTAAACCTCATATGCACCCAGTGCCGATGATGTTTTTTGTTACCTGAAAATGGACATTATCGAATGACTAAAAGCTCATTCGAGAAACTCACCGTTATCTTGGCGGCGTACTGTCGCTAGATTAATTGATAATAATTGCTGAATCTTGATTGCAACCAGCAACGGCAAACTCCAATTAAGCCGTGCCGAGAGCACTATTGATTCACTGAATCCAAGAGGTAACCATGGAACTTAGTATGTTCTCTTCGTCCACCGTGGAATATGTTCGTTTGGGCGTTGTATATTTTCATCTTATCGCCTGCTGTGTGGCAATCGGGCTGGTCTTGACCAGTGACGTTGCAATGGTCAAGCAACTCCTGAAGGGGGATGCGTCAAGTCACCAAGATGACGCGCACATGGAAAGCCTTCAAAAAACCGTATCGCTTGCACTGGTAGCGCTTTGGATTACGGGCATTGGCATTGTCGGGATCGATTATGCCGGCAAGGGGATGGAGTATTTCCTCAATCCAAAATTGCAAGCCAAAATCGGCATCGTTGTGCTGTTGACCTTTAACGGCTTCCTGTTGCATAGCGCTGTATTGCCGGCGCTGAAAAAAGCCGGTTCGTTACTCAAGCTTTCCTTCAACCTGCGCATGCTGGCGCTGTTCTCCGGCGCCCTCTCTGGCGTGTCGTGGTTCTATGCCGCCATGCTGGGGGTTGGTCGTCCGCTGGCCTGGAAGTACTCGCTGGTGGAGTTGCTGGCAGCCTATCCGGTACTCATCGTCGGTGGATTCGCGGCGATGGTACTGCTCACTGCCTTTGCAAAGAACAGAGACGCCGAAGCGCGTAAGGAGCAAGGCACCTGGTCAACAGGAAACGCCGCCCTGGCTGGATGGTGAGTCCAGGATGAACAAGGACGTTCAGCTTTAGCCAATCAAACCCGCTGTTAGCTGTTTACAAAATGTCACTTGAGGATACCCAAATGAAATCCATGAAAGCCCTCTTCGTAATCGCCACTCTGACCGCCTCTTCCCTGGCGATGGCCACAGGTGGCGGTGACCGGACCCTCGCACGCATGGAGGCGGCCCGCAAAGTCTCGATGGAAACCTACCAGGTAGCCCAGAAGCAGAAGGCTGAAGCCACTGTCGCTCAAAGCAAAGCCAAGGCGACCGATCGCGCCAAAAGCTGATCTGTTTAGCGCGCCCCTCGGCTAACTGAAATGTTCGGCCTCAAGCCTCGAATGCCAGCCTCGCAAATCCGCCCCTCACCCGCGCCCCTGCTCAAACCAGGAGAGACGGTGGTCTTGTTCGACGGTGTCTGCAAGCTGTGCAATGGCTGGGTGAGGTTCCTGATTCGCCATGACCGCCAGCGGCGCCTGCGGCTGGCGGCGGTTCAGTCACCCGAGGGGCAGGCTCTACTCGCGTGGGCAGGTTTGCCCATGGATCAATTCCACACCATGGCGGTGATCCGCGACCGACACTACTGGGAGCGTTCGCAAGCTTTTTTCGAAGTCATCGCCCAGTTTCCCGCACGCTGGCGCCCGGTGAATCTGCTGCGCATCTTCCCTCGCAAACTTCGAGATTGGGCATACGACCGCATTGCGCTTAATCGTTATCGGCTCTTCGGGAAGTACGACACCTGCCTGTTGCCGGATCCTGATCATGAACAGCGCTTTTTGAAAGCGCTCCTATGAACGCCCGACTATGCCGGGCGCCTGTTCTTCAGGTCTGTACTCAGAAGCGATAGTTGGTGCTCAGCTCCAGCGTCCGTGGGGCACCGGGCGTGATCAGATCCACCGAACCATGCGCCGAAGCGTAATAGTCCTTGTCGAAAACGTTGCGCAGACGCAGGGCCATGTCCCATTTCGGCTCGTTGTACAGCAGCGCGGCGTCCACGGTTGTATAAGCCGGCATGACCACATTGTTATCCAGCGCGGTATAGCGATCATCGACATAGTTGGCCCCCATGCCCACTCGCCAGGTTTGCGTCAGCGAACGCACCAACCACAGGTTGGCGCTGTGGCGCGGCGTCAAGGTGGGTACCTGGCCTTCGTTGGCGACACCGTTGGTAAAGCTGTTGGACTTGGTGATCTCGGCATCCAGAAAGGCGTATCCGGCATAGACCTGCCATTTGTCACTCAACTGCCCGCTGGCGGTCAGCTCAAGGCCATCGGTGCGCTGCTCACCGGCAAGCACCAGTTTGGTCGGGTTCGCCGGATCGCTGGTTTTCATATTGGTGCGTTCCAGGCGGAACAGCGCCGCCGTCAACGCCAGGCGATTGTCGAGCAGGTCCCACTTGCCGCCGATCTCGAAGTTGGTGGTCTCCTCTGGTTCAAGATCCTGGTTGGTCGTACTCAGGGCGAACATCTCGGCGGAAGGTTGGTAGGAACGGCTCACCGAGACGTAATAGGACTGCACTTGATCAGGCTGGTAGACCAGACCGACTCGCGGGCTCCAGGTTGTATCGGTGCGCGACAGCTCGCTATGCGTCAGGTCATCGGCGTACTCCTGGTCGAACACGTCGTAACGCACTCCCACTAGTGCCTTCCACTGTGGCGCCAGTTCGATCAGGTCCTGTATGTAGAAGCCGGCGGTGTCCTGGGTGTTGGTACCCTTGGCGGTTTGCCGGTTGGCCTGGAACGGCACGTCGACCAGGGCATCGCGGTACACCGGCACCCTGGCCACATTGGATTGGCTGAAACTTGACTGGTCCTTCACCTGGCGCCCCAGCTCCACACCATAGAGCAGGTTATGGTTCATCCCGGCAAGCACGACGCGCTGGTTGAGTTCGGTCTGGTTGAACCAGCCGTCTTCCTTGCGCTGCACGTTGCCGCGGTTGAGTTTTACCAGCAGTTCACCATTGGGGGCGGTGACGAAACGTGTCGGGCTGGTGTCAGCGAGTGTGTTGTTGCGATCCAGGTCGTAGTGGTAGTAGCGACTGGTATTGCTCAGGCTGAAATCGTCGTTGATCCGGTAGTCGACACCTGCCGTGAACGAGAACACTTCGCTGCGGGTGTAGTCATCATCCGGGTCGGCGGCGCCAAAGCGTTTGTCACGGTCCACATCGACCGGTCGGTCGCCTCGTGCCGGGATGCCGAAGTCGATCAGGCGCTTGTCATACAGATAATTAGCGCCCAGGTTCAGTTCCAGATCATCCGAGAGCTTGAAGTAGGCCGAAGGCGCGATGGCCTTGCGGTCGATGTAGCCGTCGTCCCGGAAGGTGTCGCTGTTCTCCAGCGCACCTGTCACACGAAAGGCTTTATCGCCGTGCTGCTGATCGGCCCAACCGGCATCGAACTGAGTGCGTTTTTTGCCCTCGCTGTCGACACTGACGCCGACCTCCTGCCTGGGTGCAAAGTTGGGGGTCTTGCTGATGCTGTTGATCAGCCCCCCCGAAGAGCCTCGGCCATAGAGCACTGCGGCCGGCCCCTTGATCACTTCCACCCGCTCGACGTTGGACAGATCCCGGAAGTACAGCGCATCGTCGCGAATGCCGTCGATGTACATGTCGCCAATGGCACTGAAACCACGGATGGTCACCTGGTCGCGCTGGCCGTCCCCATTGGACAGGCCGATACCGGGGACATTCTTCAGCACGTCTTCCATCGACTGAGCCCCCTGATCCTTGATGACGCTCTGGGGAACCACGTTGACGGTTTGCGGGATATCCCGTAGCGGAGCATCGATCTTCAGCGCGCTCCTGCTCTCGGTCGACATGTAGCTCTGCTCGTTGTACTCACTGTTCACAGCGGTTGCCGGTAGAGTCAGAGCAGACCCCGTTTCTGCCTGTAAATCAGGTACAACCAGAACGCCCAGCAACGACAGAGAGGCTGGGTAAATGCGCGATCGAGCCACCATGGACACCCTTGTGTGAATTATGGCGCGAATAATAACGATTATCTTTTGTAAGTAAATACATATCATTCCGATACAAATGATTGACGTCACTCAGGACGATCGTCTCAATTCAATAGATGGTCGACATCAACGCTCCGTCCCGACGTCAAGCCTCGGGCCGTTACAGTTCGATATCTGGCGCTCAGGTTAGGCGGATACAGCTCAGCCTCTCACAGCCGGCAATGTGCCATCGACGATCTGCCGGAGAGTCGTCTTCGACAGAAAACGTCATCGGGGCAGACAGTGGACACAGTGATGGCAAATGAGAGGCATCACTTAAGGTGACGGGCAGTGATCGGCCATTCACTATTGCCGTCTAAAGAATGAGAAACGCCTTTCTGACACGGTTTGCATCAGAACGCATCAATTGATGCTGCTTGCACTCATAGCTCCCCCCTCCAGCTAGCCTCGCAGAAATCCTGTTTCTGAAAGACGGGTTTTCAAACACTAAGATCAGGGGTAATGTAGCTTTTACTACAAAATAAATAGCGATCTCTACATGAAAACCTGGCTGGCACTGATTCTCGGCTTACCCACAGCGAATGCCACCGAACGCATGCGAGCCTGGCGTGCTCTGAAAGCTGCTGGTGCGGCGGTTCTGCGTGATGGCGCCTATCTGTTGCCCGATACCAGTGTCTGTCGTGAAGCGCTCGCAGTTGTCGAGCGCGACATCCTGGCCATCAACGGGACCGTATTTATCCTGCCTGTCATAGATCCTAACGGTGAGCGTTTTGTCGAGTTGTTCGACCGTAGCGATGACTACAGCAAACTAAACGCAGAGATCGAAGAATGCCGTGGACGGCTCAATCCTGAAAACGCATTGGCCACCACGAAACAGGTTCGCAAATTGCGCAAAACCTACGACCAGTTGACCAACATCGATTACTTCCCAGGTAAGCCGAAGCAGCAGATTGACGTCGCCTTGCAAGCACTTGAAATTGCCGTCAGCAGAGCCTTGTCTCCTGACGAACCACACAGCCGTAACCACCCCATAACAGCACTCAATCGTGGCGATTTTCAGGGGCGTGTTTGGGCAACCCGCAAGCGTCCTTGGGTTGACCGCCTGGCCTGTGCCTGGTTAATCCGTCGCTTCATTGACCCTGACGCTCAGATCCTCTGGTTGGACACTCCACAGGACTGTCCGGCCGATGTGTTGGGCTTCGACTTCGATGACGCCGCTTTCAGCCATGCCGGTAACCGCGTGAGCTTCGAAACCTTGCAAGCCAGTTTTGAGCTTCAAGAGTCCGGCCTGAACCGCATTGCGGCTTTGGTGCATTACCTCGATGTCGGAGGCATTCAGCCGGTAGAGGCTGCCGGCATCGAACGCGTGCTGGCAGGACTACGTGAAACCATTACCCACGACGACCATTTGCTGACAGCTGCAAGCGCCATCTTCGACGGCCTGCTCGCCGGATTCGTGAAAGAGGAACAACCTAATGAATAAGGTTTCGGCATCAACGATTGAAGTGGATCTGTCGAAACCTGAACCGATCAGTTTGCGTGAGGCATTCTGGTTCTGGCTTAAGCTCGGCTTTATTAGCTTCGGTGGGCCAGCGGGACAAATTTCGATCATGCACCAGGAACTGGTAGAGCGGCGGCGCTGGATCTCCGAGCGTCGCTTCCTGCATGCCCTCAATTACTGCATGTTGCTGCCTGGGCCGGAGGCCCAGCAATTGGCAACCTACATCGGTTGGCTGATGCATAGAACCTGGGGTGGAGTGATTGCGGGGGGACTGTTTGTCCTGCCCTCATTGTTCATCCTGATCGCTCTGTCGTGGATGTACATCGCCTTCGGTGAAGTGCCTGTGGTGGCAGGGCTCTTCTATGGGATCAAGCCCGCCGTAACAGCCATCGTCGTGCAGGCGGCCCATAGGATCGGCTCACGGGCGCTGAAAAATAATTGGCTGTGGGTGATAGCGGCGGCGTCGTTTACCGCGATCTTCACGTTCAATGTGCCGTTCCCATTGATTGTGCTGGGAGCTGCATTGATCGGTTATGTCGGCGGACGTCTGGCGCCCGAGAAGTTCAGAGCGGGGGGCCACAGCGCTACGAAAAAGTCCTTTGGCCCAGCCTTGATCGATGACGACACGCCGTCCCCTGAGCATGCCCGGTTCAGTTGGTTGAAACTGACGTTGCTCGCTCTGATCGGCTTGGCGTTATGGGCATTGCCGATGGGAATACTGACCGCCCTCTTTGGCTGGGAAGGCACCTTGACCCAGATGGGCTGGTTCTTTACCAAGGCGGCGTTGCTGACCTTTGGTGGAGCCTACGCTGTGCTCCCGTATGTCTACCAAGGCGCGGTAGGTCAATATGGTTGGCTAACCCCGACTCAGATGATTGACGGCTTGGCTCTGGGGGAAACCACACCTGGGCCGCTAATCATGGTGGTGGCCTTCGTGGGTTTTGTCGGAGCCTATGTCTCGCAAGTTTTCGGGGCCGATCAGTTGTTTCTGGCTGGCGCTATCGCGGCAGCCTTGGTGACATGGTTCACCTTCCTGCCTTCGTTCCTGTTCATCCTCGCGGGTGGCCCGCTGGTAGAGTCGACCCACAACGAACTCAAATTCACGGCACCGCTTACCGCCATAACCGCCGCAGTGGTTGGCGTGATCCTCAATCTGGCGTGTTTCTTCGGCTATCACGTGCTTTGGCCAAAGGGCTTCAGCGGTAACCTCAACTGGCCTTCAGCGTTGATCGCGATTGCCGCCGCGGTTGCCCTGTTTCGCTTCAAGAGGGGCGTCATCCAGGTATTGATGGGCTGTGCGCTCGTCGGCTTGGCAGTGTATCTACTGCGCTAGAAAACACCCGTTGATTAGCAATCTCTGGCGGGCATTGGGCTCGCCTGATTACCCAGCCTACTGAATTAGGCAGGAGGTGTCTCATGAGGTGGGTTACCCGTGAACGACCCAAGATTGACCGTATTGCCTGTCCTTGGTTAATCACCCGTTTCATAGATCCACAGCCCGAGTTTCTATACGTGCCCAGCGCTGATGTGCTGCGGGTTGCAGCGGAGAAAGACGCTGCACCCTACGACATTCCCGGCGTAGAGCTGACTCATTTGGGCGAATTGTGCAGTTTCGATGCGTTCCTGAAAAAGTACCAACTCAGTGAACCAGCCTTGCACTATCTGGCCAAGATCGTGCGTGGCGCTGACACCTCACACCTGGAGATGACCCCACAATCGGCTGGGCTGTACGCGATTTCACTAGGGTTATCGCGGTGCTTTGCCGACGACCATGAAATGCTGGCACACGGTCTGATCATGTATGACGCGCTCTACGCTTGGTGCAAGGAGTGCCAAAGTGAATCACATAACTGGCCTCCGCAGATGTGAGGAAACTCGCCAACCGAAGCCCAGCCTAGCGCTGGGCTTTCTACATTAGTGACTGTGATCGTCATTTGGCTAATTGTTGCGAAGGCAATTCTCTGCAATGAGGCGTTTGTGACCCTTCGCGATAGGCACCAATCGGCCAGAAGCGGTCATGGGGACGCGACTTCTATTCAAAGAAAGTAAGCCCCCAAAATCCCCGCAGCAACGAACCAAACAAATACAACGATTACCGCAGCAAACCTGTTCGCTGGCGGCCTCACTTGGCTTTTCTCCCACTCACTCGCTTTGACCTGACACTCCTCGAGCACCTGCACAGGCATCAAGCGAATAGCGAGCAGAATGCCAAGCGGCAAGATGATCACGTCGTCCAAGTATCCAAGCACAGGAATGAAATCAGGAATGAGGTCGATTGGACTCAGCGCATACGCCACGACAAAAACCGAAATCCATTTGGGTAACCAGGGTGTCTGCGGATGCTGATAGCAAAACCAGAGAACCATGGTTTGCCGTTTTAGCTTTCTGGCCCAGCCGCGTAAACGATCAAGTATGCGTTTCATGTCGTAATTGTCAGTACCTGAAGGAGCGTGCCTGCGAGCGTAGCGCCTTGGGTGATTGACTGCTATGGGTAGTGGATTCAACCGGTCGTGACAGGCAGCAATCAGCCATGAGCGGACATCGAGATAGCAATCCTCAAAGGGGCCGCCCCCTTATGTCGTAGGCTATTTAAACAGCGACCCCCTAGAACTTTTTCCTGTTTATCGGTCTATGTGGATAGGCACATCCGATCGTTAAGCGCGAACCCGCAAGCTTCCCGCAGCCGGATGGCCACACGTCCAAATATCAATCAGAGGTTGTCTTCGCGCATGAAATTCCATGACCCACGGATGGTGCTCTTCGGCCTGTTCGCGTTCGCGGCAGTGGGCTCGGCATCAGCTACACAGATGAAGACCTCAACCCCTGTTTTGGCACCTGAAGTCACAGCAGTTCAGTCTCCGGTCCAGGCTGCCGCCAACCCTTGGCCGACCTTGGCCAGTATGGCCGACAAGCAGCCAGGGCCGTTGCTTGCCCATGAAGACCGATACTGGCATGACGGCCGCTGGCACTCTCGTAGAGACGATTGGCGCCGAGACGACTGGCATAGAGATAACTGGCGCAGAGAACAAGCCCGCCGAGAAGCAGAACGCCATCGTGATTGGGAACGCCATCAGGATCGGGCCATGCGGTACCGATACGAGGACGATCGCCGCTACTATCGTCGCTAGTGCGATGCCCAGCAGCTTAAAAACGTCGACGAGATACGAGCGCCCCGCTTGCGCCCTCCTCGTCGGCGTTGAAGGCAATATGCAAACGCCGTCCCCCTCGAAGTGCCGATGACACCGAATTAGCCACCCCATGCGAATGCCCACGAAGCAGGCATAGATGTTATGTTATACCCTATAAAACTATAAGCTGTCAGTCGCCACTGGCAGAGCCATCCACTCCCTGCTTGCGACATTCGATGACAACTTCTACCCACATCCCGCCCATCACAAGCTTGAACCAACGCCTGCTGTCCATTGATGCCCTGAGGGGATTGGTAATCCTCCTGATGCTGTTGGATCACGTGCGCGAAACGTTCTTTTTGCACCGTCAGGTAACAGACCCGATGGACATCGAATCCACTGAGCCGGCGCTATTTTTCAGCCGCACACTTGCCCATTTGTGTGCGCCGGTCTTCATACTGCTCACCGGACTGTCCGCTTACCTGTATGGCCAAAAGCACCAGGGCAAGGGCGATGTGTCAGCCTTTTTGTTCAAGCGCGGTCTGTTCCTGGTACTGCTGGAGTTCACCCTGGTGAATTTCGCCTGGACCTTTCAGTTCCCGCCTACGGCAATCTACATGCAAGTGATCTGGGCCATTGGCATCTGCATGATTGCCCTGGCCGGACTGGTTTGGTTACCCAGGCCCGTTCTGTGCTGCCTGGGCCTGGTGATCGTGGCCGGGCACAACCTGTTGGATAATGTTCACTTCGCGACAGGCTCGCCCATGCATATACCTTGGGCGATTCTGCATGATCGCGGCTGGATCGAATTCTCCGACGGCTTGCGTCTGCGTACCTCTTATCCTGTACTGCCGTGGATCGGTGTGATCGCCCTTGGATACAGTATCGGCCCCTGGTTTGCCGGCCAGGTTTTGGCCGCGAAGCGTCAACATACTCTGCTATTTACAGGGGTCGGGACATTGGTCGGATTTGTCGCACTGCGAGCCGTCGATGGTTATGGCGAGGCGCATTGGGTCGCCCATGAAGGCCTCACGCAAACCCTGATGAGTTTCTTCAACATTACAAAATACCCACCTTCCCTGCTGTTCCTTTCGCTGACGCTGGGAGTGGGCCTGTTACTGCTTCGTACCCTGGAACGGGCCCGACAACGCAAGTGGGTCAATGCTTTGGCAGTCTTTGGCGCGGCGCCGATGTTCTTCTACTTGCTCCACCTTTACGTACTCAAGGCGCTGTATCTGGTCAGCGTGGCGTTGTTCGGATTGAACCAGGGGAGTTTTTTCGGTTTCGACAGCATTTTGGCTGTGTGGCTGATGGCGGTGCTCTTGGCTTTATCCCTGTATTTACCCGTGCGCTGGTTCGCGGCATTGAAGGCACGCCGTCGCGATATCAGCTGGCTCAAATACTTCTGATCAGGACATTTGCTCACAAAAGGGGCCCGTGGAGAGCCCCCTTTTTCAAGACTGTCCCGTCCTAAAAACCTTTATCAAAGCGGAACGAGGCGCCGTAAGCCGAATCCGGTAAATGGTTCGCGCCATCGTCCCGTAACCGCGAACGGAAGGTACCGCTCTGTGGCCGAGCGCGATACAAGCCGCGCTTTTGCAGTTCAGGAATGACCAACTCAACGAAGTCCTCAAGGCTGCCCGGGCTGATCAGCGGGTTGAGCATGTAGCCGCTGGTGCCGGAAATACGGGCGTGCTCTTCGATCCGGTCGGCCACTTGTTGCGGCGTTCCCACCAGAATCAGATCACTGCCCCGGGTGACGTTGGCAAAGCGCTGTTTGACATCGCCGGCGGTCAAGGGCTTGCCACTGCCATCAGGCCGCATCACATAAGAGGTCATGCCTTCGGTGTGAGTGGACAACGCGTCGCTGTCCGCGTAGCGGCTGATGTCGATACCGGTATCACCTGCATAACTCACCAACTGCGCCTGCAAGTGATAGTTGCTTTGCAGTTCGTCATATTTGCGCTGGGCTTCGATCTCGGTCCTGGCCGTGACAATGCGAAGTACCGTCAGTGATTTAACATCTTCTGCGTGACGCCCCCGTGCCCTGGCCTGCGCCCATATATCTTCCAGTCCCTGGCGAATCTCCAGCGGGTTGGACTTGGCGATGAAAATCAGTTCGGCGTGCTTGGCCGCGAACTCGCGACCACGGCCTGACCAACCGGCCTGGATCAGCAAGGGTGTGCGTTGCGGTGACGGGGACGTCAAATGCGGCCCGGCCACCCGGTAATGCTCGCCGACATGATTGATCGGTCGCACGCGATCGCCCCTGGCATAGACCTGGCGAGACTTGTCGGCCACCACGGCGTCATTTGCCCAGCTGCCTTCCCAGAGCTTGTAGACCACATCGAGAAATTCATCTGCGCGTTCATAGCGATCATCGTGCTTGATCATCTGCTCCAGACCGAAGTTGCGAGCGGCACTGGTCAGGTAGGAGGTGACGATGTTCCAGCCGACCCGGCCATTGGTCAGGTGATCCAGCGTGCTGAATCGCCGGGCATGGGTAAAAGGATGCTCGTAACTGGTGGTGACAGTCACGCCGAAGGCCAGGTTTTCCGTCACGGCGGCCAATGCCGGAATGATCATCAACGGATCGTTGGCCGGTGCTTCCACCGCCCACTTCATGGCCGCGTCGGCATTACCGCCAAACACATCGTAGAAACCCAGCACATCACCAAAAAACAACATGTCGAGATGAGCCTGGTCGGCGATGCGTGCCAGGTTCGACCAATAGCCCAGGGAGTTGATGGTCAGTCGCTCGTCAGCCGGGTGCGTCCAGAGGCTCGGTGCGCCGCCACAGCCAACACTGGCTTGCTCGTATAACGCAAACAACAGAGGTTTTGGATCGGACATCGTAGTACCTGTAAAAAGTCATTAAACGGGTGGGTCAGCGCTGATGCTTGAAGCCTTTGCCGTAGTGGCGTTCAAGTCGGTTCTGTATCAACTCCAGGCCAATGGACAGGAGCCAATAGATAACGGCTGCGGTGGTGAGCATTTCGATGTAGCGGTAGGACGAGCGACCGTACGACTGCGCGAGGAACATCACTTCCCAGACCCCCATCACCGATATCAACGAAGAGTCCTTGAGCATTGAAATGAACTGACTGGTTGTCGGGGGAATGATCGTGCGCATGGCTTGCGGCAGGACAATATGCAGAAACGTTGCCGCAGGCTTCAGACCCAGGGCCATCGCCGCTTCGCGCTGCCCGGGTGCAACAGCCATGATGCCGGCACGAAAAATCTCGCTGAGGTAGGCACCGTAATTGAGCGACAGCGCAATGATCCCCGCGCTGATGGCGCCCGGAACCACACCCAACTGCGGCAGCCCCAGGTAGATCAGCAGGATCTGGATCAGCAGTGGAGTACCGCGAAAAAAGGACGCATAGAAACTGGCAATGCCGAACGCCACTGCACTGCGAGACAGGCGCGCCAGCGCCGTCACGAAGCCAAGGAGCAACGAAAGCCAGATCGAGCAGAAGCACAAGAACAGCGTCAGCGCGGCGCCTTGCAAGAAACCGTCAGGCCCCAAATGCAGGCCGACCAGGTTGGGCAACTTCTGCACAATGATCGAGAATTTCAGATCGAAGCTCATGAAAAACATGACGCACAGGCCGAACAGCACTGCCCAGGTCAAATACAGGCGAGTGCGAAAACCAAATAGCTGGCTGAAACGACGCGTCTCGGTTTCGACGGCGACAGCCGCCTTGGCCGGGTGTGGATTAAGGGCTGTCATTGGCTGATATCGGCACCGATCCACTTCTGTGAAATCTTGCTTAACGTGCCGTCGGCCTTGAGCTGGGTGACGACCTCAGTGACTTTGGCATTCCATTGCGGATCACCCTTTTCGATCGCTACCACGTTGGGCTCCGCATACAGCGTGTCGCCGGCAATTTTGAAGCGAGGATCCTGGGCGATGCGTTCGCGCGCAGTGATGAGGTTGGTGACCATGGCATCCAGCCGCACGCCCGTGCCCAAGGCCAGATCCTGGAAGGCTACCGTTTCGTTGTCGTATGGCGCGACCTGGACGCTTTCGAATGGATAGCTCAACGGCTTTTCCTCGGCGCCCTCGATCACCAGATCCTTGTTCAAATAGGCTTCATAGGTCGACGCACTGATCACACCGACTTTTTTACCTGACAGATCCTTGCCCGTGACAATGTCCTTGTCTTTGGCATTCACCACGATCACGGCCGGTGACTGGTAGTACTCCACCGGGAAGTCGAACACTTCGGCCCGTGCCTTGCTTGGGGTCATCGAGCAGACGCAGATGTCATATCGTCCGTTCCAGTGTCCGGCAGCGATGACATCCCAGGACGGTGTCTGCAACTTCAGCTTCACCCCTAGCCGTTGCGCAACGGCCTTGGCGACATCCACGTCAAACCCGTCCAGTTGGTTCTGTTCATTGAGAAAGGAGAATGGCGGATAGCTTTCCATCAGAACGCCGGTCAGCTCCCCACTGCTGGTTACGCGATCCAGCGTGGCGCCCGCGAAAGCCGTCGAGCAGGTAGCCAGTAATGCCAAGCCAAAAGGTAAAAGCGCCTTAGTGTTCACAGACAAGTGCTCCAATCGATTCAAAATACTGAATAGATTAAAACGCACTATAAAAATACTTTGTACTTCATTTATGGAATATAAGACTGCGTTCAAGCTATATTGGATCCAGCGGTCCAGGCGCTTGCACCGCTGACGCTTGGTGGCAAGCAACACCCCGACCGATCCGTTCGGGGCGTTGCTCTTGGCTCAGCGATAGCAATCGAGCAGGCGTGCGGCGACTTCCTTCAATTGCGCGTCGGCCAGGCGATTGATCCCGGCAGCACGCTTGCGTCCGCCCCCTGTGGGAAACTGCCGGCAGAAGGCATCCGCCGCCAGCCCGGCCTCTTCCGGTACCCGCAGACTGAACGCCCAGTCACCGTCCGCCCTGGCGCTGAGCAAGCCGATCGCCTTGCGCGGCGCACCGGCCGCCAGCTGGTTGGCCAGCACGCCACTGACCCGCCGTGCCCAGGGTTGCGCGGGCAGGCGGTACAGCTGCGCCCCCCGCCCCTCGTGCCAGGGTTCAAGGCCTGTGGCAGCAGCCATGTCGGCGGCGTGGCCGATGCGCAGGGTGGTGAAGCTTGTGCTGTGGCGGATGAAGTCCAGCGGGTCGTGGTAAGGCAGCAGCTCGGCGGCCAGCGCCAGCGGCTCGAAGTACAGGTCCGACAGGCTGTCGCCATAGGCGTTGTAGTTGAGCAGCAGGCCCAGCTCCTCCAGGGCCTGCATCTCATCGTTGGCCAGGCCATGCTGCACCGCCAGCGCCCGGGCCGGGCCGGTCAGGCCGTCACCAAAGGCGGCGGCCACCGCCCAGCGGTGATACCCCCCGTCCAGGTAGGTGTTGACCAGCAGGCTGGTGCACACCTGGGCGGCCGTGTCGATGAAGCACTCGAATGCCGGATGCCGAGGCAGTTCACCTGCAAAGTGATGGTCGAAATAGCGTACCCGGGCGCCGCCGTCGAGCAGGCGCCGGGTGGCCTCGCGATTCTGCTCGTGGGCCACGTCCAGCACCGTGACCCGCTCGCCGGGCCCGGCCTGGACCCGGCGCAACAGCTCGATGTCGCGCTTGACCCCACTGACCAGTCGCACCTGCGGGCTCAGTTCGCCGGCCAGGCGCAACTGCTGAAGGGCGCACAGACCGTCGGCATCGCCGTTGAAGGCGCAGTGATCGATTGTGTTCATCTGCCCTGCTCCTCAGTACATGACTTCGCCGCCGTTGGCATCGAGCTGCGCACCATTGATCGCACTGGCGTAGTCCGATGCCAGAAACAACGCAGCGCGGGCGCACTCCTCGTCGCTGCGCATGCGCCCACCGGGGATGCCGACACTGAACTCGGCGCGCACCTGCTCTTCGCTGACACCCCGGGCGGCAGCGGTCTGGCGTACCAGAGCCTGCACCGGCTCGCCCCACATCCAGCCACAGGCCAGAGCGTTGACCCGCAGACCGTGGGCCGCCTGCTCACTGGCCAGGTAGCGCACGCTGGCCGCCAGGGCGCTTTTCGACGCGGCATAGGCCGCCCCACCCTGATACGGCTTGCGCACGCCCAAGGTGTTGATCATCACGATTGCCCCCGCGCCCTGCGCGCGCATTGTCGCCAGCACCGCGCGGCTCATGTTCAGCGAACCCAGCAGGTTGACCTCCAGCGCCTCGCGCAGCGGGTCGTTGTCCGCCTCGTCCACCGCCTGGAAACCGCCATGGGAAAAGGCGCTGTTGATCAGCGCATCGATACGGCCGAATTGCTCGAGGGTGGCTTCGGCGAAACGATTGCAGGCCTGCACATCGGTGATGTCGGTGGCCACGCACAGCACCTCGCAATGCCCGGCGACCGCCTTGATGCGCTGCTGCGCCTCAAGTAGGCGGCCCATGTCGCGGGCGCCAATGGCCACGGCCCGCGCCCCTTCACGCGCGGCCTCCAGGGCCAGTTTGATACCCAGCCCGGGGCCAACGCCCGAGACCATCACGACTTTGTCTTTAAGCAGCATGGGATGAATCCTCTTATTGTTTTGGGACAGGCTCAGGCTTGCAAATGCCGGGCGCGGTACTCGGCGTAGTCACGTTGCAGCAGCGCGTCGCTGAGGCCGAACTGGTCAGGGCTGTAGTGGTGGGCAGCGCGTTTTTCCCGACCGTTGGCGGACAACCATTGGCCCATGGCTGCCTGAACTTTTGGCGTGCATTCAAGGCCGGCGAAGCGATAGATGCGTTCGACCACTGCCTGGGGCGCGGCCAGGGTGTCTTCGAACTGCACATCGAGAAAGCGCTCGGCCGGCATGCCGTCACGCACCGTCATGGCATGGCGCAAGGCCCGCGCCATGCGCCGGTTCCACTGCTCGCCGACGGCTTCTGCGTCGGCCTGGTCGCTGTACAGCTGCCACAGGGTGTGGATGAAGCTGGCCAGCGAAGGAATGGTCCTGGCCGGTTCGCGATGGGTGAGCACCACCTGCGCCCCGGGGAACACTTCGAACAACAGCTCCAGGGTATGCAGGTGCTGCGGGCTCTTGAGCAACCAGCGCCGGCCGGGGGCGATGCCACGGCGTGCCTGCTGCCATTGCAGGAACTGCAGGCAGCGCTTGAGGTAACGGTAGACCTGGGTCTGGTCCTGCCGGTCGAGCCAGGCGGTGTAGCTGGGGACGTTGACGTAGGAGTCCATGGCGCAGAGGAACGAGTGCTCCATCAACATGAACTCTTCGTCGGGCTGCTCGGCGTCCAGTGGGTGGATGGCCAGCAACTGCGGAAGGAACTCGATCATCGCCGCCACTTCGGCGCGCGCCCGGCCGAGGCGTTGCAACGGCTGCTCCAGGGTCTCCCCGCCGAGGGGCGCCGGGTAACGGGTTTCCCACCACTGCGCCTTGCTGAACTGCGGGTCCACCGCCAGGGTGCGTTGCAGCAGCGTGGTGCCGGTGCGTGGCAGACCGACGATCACCAACGGGTCGTTGATTTGCAGTTCAAGGATTTCCGGGAAGCGTCGACAGTGGTCTTCGATCACCAGTCGGTTGACCAGTTGCGCCAGCAGCTTCTCGCGCAATAGCGCACGCCCCTGGGACGATAACCTCGCTTCCTGCTCCAGGGACTGCGCCAGTACCTGAAGGCCCTGGCGGAAATCGCCCGGGCCGAAATCCTCAAGGCCACCTGCGCGAGCACTGGCTTCGGCCAGCAGCAGGTCCGGAGAAAAATCGTTGCTGCTCATAGTGCCAGCTCCTTGAGGTCATTGAGTTTGACCACGCGGGTGGTCGGGTGAACCGGTTGTGTGGCGCCGACCCAGCGCAAGCACAGCGTGCCGTGGGGATGGCCGGCAGTTTCCAGCCAGTTGGCCAGGCCCGGGTCACGGTGGCTGAGGACCATGCGCAGGCTGCTGTCCGCCGCAAGCTGCGCCGAATGCTTGTTCAGGCAGATGCGGTGGTAGCGGTAGTCGAGCGACTCCATCCAGTAGTTGTTGATCTGCAGGTTCCAGAAGTCGCAGGCCGGCACCTGGTCGACCTCGATCAGCAGCGCTTCGTCGTCGGCCAGCGCCCAGCAGGAGTGGTAGTAGAAGATGTTGGGGGCGCCGCCCACGGCCTGGCACAGCGCCTGGTCGGCAGGCGGCAGCTGGTTGCTGTGCTGCTGGTAACCCTGGGCCCAGTCGGCGAACAAGCGCGCGGTGTTCTCGACGAAACTGCCGACCCGCTGCAGGCTTTGTTGCAGGCCTACGGCGTCCAGCGGCACGGGTGCCTGGCTGGCCTGCAGGCGCTCGATGCGCAGTTGCGCCGGCTGCTCGCTGCTGCGATCGAGAAAGGTCTGGCGCACGATCAGCGCATTGCTCTGCGGCTCAAGAGGAAGCCAGTTGCCGCTGGCCGGCGGGCGCTGGCTGAGGATGATCTCGAAGTTGCCCTCGGCATCCAGTTGCAGTTGCCCGGCGTCGATAAAGCCGGTCTGGATCATCTTGCCGTCCGTCTCATAACCGCCCTTCTGCGAACCGAAGCTCAGGTAGGCGACACTGCCGCGCTGGCCGCTGACCCGGTATTCGTGTTCGCCGTTCAGGCGCGCATAGCGGTACAGGTTGTCCGGGTTGTCGGCGCCGATCTTGGCGGTTTCATGGGAGGGGGTGATGAAACCGGGGAAGTCGGGGTCGGCGAATTCCAGGTGCATCTCCAGGGCGATGCGCAGCAAGCGGGTGAGGTAGCGAAAGCCTTCGGCGCGGGTCTGCTCGTCGGCCGGGGCTTCGGCACGCAGTATCTGTTCGCCGCTGCGGCGCAACTGCTCGCAGAACCGGGTCCAGGTCTCACCGCTGATGACCTCCTGTTGGGGGGTGTCTGTAGCCATGTCAGTCTCCTCTGCCGGCGGAGGGCCCGCCGCTGTAGACGACCTTAGGGAGAAGCGCGGCAACGGTTCTTCGTCCGTGCGGACTAAACGCCCGATCTAGTCCGGGCGGACGAGGAGCCGCCGGGTACAAGCGGTGAGGATCGCGCCTGAGCCCAGGGCTCACTGGCGCCACCGTCCGTGGCGCGCAGTCATCCTCACAGGAGCCACCCATGAACGCAGAAAAAAACCTGGTCCGTTCGCTGACCGTGGACATCGCCGCCCCGGCCGAACTGGTCTGGGGCATCCTCATCGACCTGTCCGCCTACCCGCAGTGGAACCCCTACACGGTCAAGGTCGAGTCGAGCCTGGTGCTCGGCGAGCCGGTCAATCTGTTCCTGCCCAATCCGGGGCGCCCAGGCGAACTGCTGCATGTGATCGAGTACCTGGCGGACTTCTTGCCCCACCGGCTGCTCGCCTGGGAGATGTATGCCAACGCCGGCAATCCCGACGCGGCCCGTCGCGAGCAGCACATCGAGCACACCAGCGCGGGCCGTTGCCGCTACCACACCACCGACCAGTTCCTCGGCGCCACCGCCGACCAGGTCATGTCCGATCATGGCGTTTGGGTCAAACAAGGGTTCGATGCCGTGGCCCAAGCACTCAAGATCCGTGCCGAGACGCTGTACGCGTCCGTCGCGTGACCTTCAGCTGCCGGCGCTTCTTCGTCCGAGCAGACGAAGAGGCACCGGTGGTGCTTTACCTACCGTGGTGTTCAGCCGGCGCCAATCCCGGCAGAACACGAGGAGGTATCCGATGTTGACTCATCTGCAATGGCTGGAAGCGGAAAGCATCCAGATCATCCGCGAAGTGGTGGCCGAGTGTGAGAACCCGGTGATGCTCTACTCCATCGGCAAGGACAGCGCGGTCATGCTGCACCTGGCGATGAAGGCCTTCGCCCCGGGCAAGCCGCCCTTCCCCCTGCTGCACGTGGACACCACTTGGAAGTTTCGCGAAATGATCGCCTTTCGCGACCAGACCGCCGAACGCCTGGGCCTGGAACTGCTGGTGCACATCAACCCCGAAGGCGTGGAAAACGCCATCGACCCCTTCATCCACGGCTCGGCCGTGCACACCGATGTGTGGAAGACCCAGGGCCTGAAGCAGGCCCTGGACCACTACGGTTTCGATGCCGCGTTCGGCGGTGCCCGGCGTGACGAAGAAAAGTCGCGGGCCAAGGAACGAGTGTTTTCCCTGCGCTCCGAGCAGCACCGCTGGGACCCCAAGCAGCAGCGCCCGGAGCTCTGGCGCCTGTACAACACCCGCAAGCGCAAGGGTGAAAGCCTGCGGGTGTTCCCGCTGTCGAACTGGACCGAACTCGATATCTGGCAATACATCTACCTGGAACAGATCCCCATCGTGCCCTTGTACTTCGCCAAGGAGCGCCCGGTGGTGCGCCGTGACGGCACGCTGATCATGGTCGATGACGAACGCCTGCCGCTGCTGCCCGGAGAAACCCCGGAACTGCGCAAGGTGCGCTTCCGCACGCTTGGCTGCTATCCGTTGACCGGCGCCATCGACAGTGACGCCGACAACCTGCCGGCGATCATCGGCGAGATGCTGGTCAGCCGCACCTCGGAACGCCAGGGCCGCCTGATCGACAGCGACTCGGCGGGCTCCATGGAGAAGAAGAAACAAGAGGGGTATTTCTGATGAACGCGATCACCGATGCACGCAATGGCGACCTGACGCCCTACCTGCAACAACAGCAGAACAAGCAACTGCTGCGCTTCATCACCTGTGGCAGTGTCGACGACGGCAAGAGCACCTTGATCGGCCGCCTGCTGTATGAATCCAAGGTGTTGTTCGAGGACCAGTTGGGCCAGCTCGAAGCCGATTCGAAAAAGCTCGGCACCCAGGGTGACGAACTGGATTTCGCCCTGCTGGTCGACGGCCTGAGCGCCGAGCGCGAGCAAGGCATCACCATCGATGTGGCCTACCGTTTTTTTGCCACCGACAAGCGCAAGTTCATCGTCGCCGACACCCCCGGCCACGAACAGTACACCCGCAACATGGTCACAGGCGCGTCCACCGCCGACCTGGCGGTGATCCTCATCGATGCCCGCCAGGGCTTGCTGACTCAGACCCGCAGGCACAGTTACCTGGTGTCGCTGCTGGGCATCCGCAAGGTGGTGGTGGCGATCAACAAGCTCGACCTGGTGGAATACTCCCAGGCATTGTTCGAGCGCATCGAAGCCGAGTATCGCGCCTTCGCCGCACAGATAGGTCTGCAGGATATCCAGTGCATTCCGCTGTCGGCGCTGCGCGGCGACAACATGCTCCAACCCAGCCCCAACACGCCCTGGTACCAGGGCCCGAGCCTGCTCGCCTACCTTGAAGACGTACCGCTGGAGCAGGACCGGCAGAGCCACGCGGCGTTCTGTCTGCCGGTGCAGTGGGTGAACCGGCCGAACCTGGATTTTCGTGGCTATTGCGGCAACGTCGTGGCCGGCAGCGTGCGCGTCGGCGAGCGTATCCGCGTGCTGCCCTCGGGCCAGCAGAGCGAGATCACCGGCATCCTTGGCAGCGCCGGGGAACAGCAGCAAGCCGTGTGCGGCCAGGCCGTGACCCTGACCCTCAAGGACGAGATCGATATCAGTCGCGGCGACGTGATCGCCCTGGCCGACGCCCCGCCAGCTGTGGCCGACCAGTTCGAAGCGACCCTGGTGTGGATGGACGAACAGCCCCTGTTGCCGGGGCGTCCGTACCTGATGAAGATCGGTTGCCGCACCGTCGGCATGAGCTGCGCCAACCTCAAGCACCGGGTCGATGTGAACAGCCTCGAGCACCTGGCGGCCAAGACCCTGGAACTTAACGGCATTGGCGTGTGCAACCTGCACCTGGACCGGCCGATCGCCTTCGATGCCTATGCCGACAACCGCGATACCGGGGGCTTCATCGTCATCGACCGTCTGAGCAATCGCACGGTCGGCGCCGGCATGCTGCACTTCGCCTTGCGCCGTGCGCAGAACGTGCACTGGCAGGCCATCGACGTCAACCGCGAGGCCCACGCCGCGCTCAAGGGCCAGTCGCCGCGGGTGCTGTGGTTTACCGGTTTGTCCGGTGCGGGCAAATCGACCATCGCCAACCTGGTCGAGCGCAAGCTGCATGCCCTGGGCCGGCACACCTATCTGCTCGACGGCGACAACGTGCGCCACGGCCTGAACCGCGACCTGGGCTTTACCGAAGCCGACCGGGTGGAAAACATCCGTCGGGTCTCGGAGGTGGCCAGGCTGATGCTCGATGCCGGGCTAATCACCCTGGTCTCGTTCATCTCGCCGTTCCGGGCCGAGCGTGACATGGCCCGCAGCCTGGCCGGCGACGGCAACTTCCTCGAGATCTTCATCGATGCGTCGCTGGCCCTGGCCGAGCAGCGCGACCCCAAGGGCCTGTACCTCAAAGCCCGGCGCGGCGAGCTGAAGAACTTCACCGGCATCGACTCGCCCTACGAGCCGCCAGTGGCGCCGGACATCCACATCGACACCCAGCACGAGTCTGCCGAGGCCGCCGCCGAACGCATTGTCGAAGCCCTGCTGGCGCTGTAACGGCTACCGGGTGCAGCCTTGCCCCTTGGGTATGCGCTGCGCCCGTGAGTGCCTAGGCCAAACGGACGATTTTGCCGCCGTGACCCCGGTCGATACTCGCCCATGACACCACGCAGCCAAAGAGGCGCGCATGACCCTGCCCTTTTCCACCTGCCCGGACCTGCACGCCAGCATCGACATCCCCTCGGCCGAGCTCAGCAGCCTGCTCGGACTGGTCTACCACGGCACGCTGGAGCCCACGCCCTGGGCCAGTTTGCTCGAAGCCCTGCGCCAGCGCTTCGCCGTCAGCTTCTTCACCCTGGTGCTGCGCAACCCCGACCATGAACGCCCCGGGCTGATCGTCAATGCCTCGGTGCATGGCGCGCTGTTACCCGGCGAGCCCTCCTACAGCGAGCACTTCTATTCGATCTGTCCGTTCCTCGACTGGCCCGCAGACCAGGTGGCCAGTGCCGACCAGGTGCTCGGCACAGAGGCCTGGCTGGCCCATGACTTCTACCGCAACTACCTGCAGCCCCTGGACCTGCGCGATGTGCTGGTGGCCAACATGCGCACCGCCGCCGGCATGCACTGCGCGCTGTTCGCCTGCCGCGACCACGCCAGCGCAGCGTTCACCCCGGCGCAAATCAACCTGATCCGCCTGTTGTTACCGCACCTGCAACAGGCGGTGGACCTGCACTCGGCGGTGGATCAACTGGATGCCGAACGCCAGCTCTACGCGGCCACCATCGACCGCCTGATGGTTGGCACGGCCATCCTCGACGAGAACGGCCGGATGATGCGCTGCAACCGTGCCGCCCAGCGCCTGTTCGACAGCCATGACGGCCTGGAATGCAGGCACGACAAGCTCTGTGCCTTCGCCGGCCATGAGAACCGCACACTGCAGCAGGCCATCCAGGCGGTGTTGAAACAGCGCCCGCGCGGCCTCGATGACCTGCAAGTCCTGACCCTGTCGCGGCCCAGCGGCGAGATGCCTCTGAACCTGCTGCTGCGCCCGATTGCCATGAACTACCAGACCCACAACAGCGCCCGACGCCCGGCAGTGGTGGTGTTCATCCGCGATCCTGCCGACTCGCCCCAAGCCTCGCGCGACCTGCTGCGCAGCCTGTTCCAACTGACCCGCACGGAAACCGAAGTGGCCATGCTGGTCATGGACGGCCAGACCCTCGATGAGACGGCCGAGGCGCTCGGGGTTTCGCGCAACACCGTGCGCGCCCACTTGCGCGGCGTGTTCGCCAAGACTGGCGCCACGCGCCAGGCGCAATTGGTCAAGACCTTGCTCAATAGCGTGGCGTCGTTGGGGTAGCGGTCTGTCGCTGATGTTTCAGACAAAAAAGGCGACCCTCCTTCGAAGGTCGCCTCTTCAACATCAATGACTGCAAGAACCCGAGACCCACGATGGGTTCACCATCAGAGCGGTTACTTGTTTGCTGTCACCGGTCCCTGATAGTAAGGCAGGCTGTCAATCCGTGGCTTATAGGCCCCAGTGCGGACACTACGCTGAACATGCGCCGCGATCTCATCCATAGGTGCAAACCAGACACCGCCTTTTTCCATCATGTATTCGATCAACTTCGACACTTCATGCCATCGTGCCAGGCGACCGGAAAGGAAAGGATGCCAGACGGGTATGAACAGACCGCCATACTCCCAAGCAGCATCAAACTCGGCCTTGAAAACCTCCATGGCGCGTTGCGGCGACTGGATCGGCATTTGAAAATCAAGGTCGATACTGTGCATGTACTGGGGCCAGTCATCCAGCGCCCAACTGGAGGGTAGCTCCACCAGCTCTCCAGCATTTGTGCGCAACAGATAAGGAACATCATCCCCCATCAACGAGGCGTCATAACTGAAGCCTCGCTCGATCAGCAAATCAGCCGAGTGCTCCGACATGTTGTAGAGGGGAGCCCGCCAGCCTCGCGGTGCCTGGCCCGTGAAGCGCTTGATGGTGTCGCAACCGCGATCGAGCCAATAAGCTTCTTCTTCTCGAGTCAGCTCGTTTGGATGCTCGTGTATGTAGCCATGGTGAGCAATTTCGTGCCCATGTTCGACGATCGCTTCAATGGCCTTCGGGTATTGCTCGATGCACCAGGCCGGGATGAAGAACGTTTGTTTAATCTCGAAACGTCGATAGGTCTCCAGGATCCTTGGAATCGCCACCTTCGGTCCATAGTGCAGCATAGAAATACTGGCAACTCTCGTTGCCGAATCCTTGGGGTGCGCCACATGCAGAATGCTGTCCGCATCCATGTCAAAGGTAAAGGAGACGGCACAACGTGCGCCATTTGGCCAGACAATAGGGTTTTCAATCATGCTTAATCACCAATGGCTGCTGAATATCATTGATTCACCAGGAACCTGAGCAATACCGATATCAATACTCGTGATCGCGCAGCCAGTCGGAGTAATGGGTCAGTCCTTTTTCCAGCGACCATTGCGCTGAGTACCCCAACGCCTGCTGCGCAGCACTCAGATCCCATTCCCCATGCCGATCCAGATGCCAGTAGCCATTGCCGATTTCGATGCGGGCCTCAGGCATCATTTTCCTGATCAGTTCAACGGCCTCATGCAGTGTCCAGGAACGATCACCGGCAATATTGAATACACCGCCCTTCAAGTCTCTGGATTCAGCTGCCATGAGCACAGCGCGCACAACATCTTCCACATGAATGTAATGGAAGCGATGATCGCCGCCGGTAGGCAAGTTGAATGTTTCACCCCGATGAACTGTTTTAAGTATGTCCCTGAGAACCTGGGGCATTTTATTTTCAGGGCCATACACTTCAGCAATCCGCAGCGAGATGACTTCCATCCCGTAGAGGTCGTTGTAGACCCGGCCAAAATGCTCGGTGGCAACTTTGGTTACACCATAAGGTGTCGTTGGGTTAGTTGGTGTTTTTTCATTGATGACACCCTCGAAATGCCCGTACACCGTTTCCGAAGAAAAATTCACCAGCTTTTTAATGCCCGCCAGGCGCATTGCCTCAAGCAAATGAATAGTGCCATCGATGTTCGCTGCCACTGTCGTGATCGGCAGATCTATGGACAAGTCGGGATGCGACATCGCTGCCGTGTGAATAACACGATCAACGCCAAAGTCCTGGATGGTTCTGACAATCCGGGGAATATCGTATAACTCCCCCTGTACTGGGGTCATGAACTCCGACCTGGCCTCTGAGTAGTCACGATTGTAACTAACCACCTTGACGCCCTGCTCGCTGAGCTTTTTAGTCAGGTACCTGCCAACATAGCCCAAACCACCGGTAATCATTACAGCGCTCATGTTGTATCCTTCTTGTTATTAGAAAAATCAGAGCCACTTGTTTGACTGGGAAATTCATGACTCAGTGAAGTTTGCAAGACACCCGACTAAATCGCGGCCCCGCCATTGGGGCTGACGATCTGTCCAACCATGTAATTTCCCGCGGGCCCGGCCAGGGCTTCGACCATGGCTGCAATCTCGTCCGGCTTTCCGAAGCGCTTCAATGGAATGGTCGCGCGCGTCTCGTCGTTGTATTCAATGGTGTCGTTGATCAACATGTCTGTTTCGATCGGCCCCGGTGCCACCGAATTGACCAATACGCCTTGTGGGGCAACTTCCTTCGCAACCGCTTTAGTCAGTGCGATCACCCCGCCCTTGGAGGCGCAATACGCGGCGTAGGTTGGAAAGCCAATCAATCCAAGCTCGGAACTGATGTTGATAATCCGCCCCTGACCACGTGCCAGCATGCCCGGCAACACGGCCTGCATGCAGGCCCAGGTCCCTCCGAGATTGGTACTGATCATCTGTTCCCACTGTGCCCATGTCGTCTGCGCGACGGTCGCCGAAACCAGCCGCCCGGCATTGTTGACAAGAATATCGACCCGCCCGAAGCGGCTCTCCGCCTCCCTGATGATTCCGGCTGCCGCTTCGGGATGACTGACATCGGCTTGAACAGTGATCCCGTCGCCGCCGTTGTCCTGGGCAATACGTATTACTTCATCCAGTTGATCCTTGACGTCGAAGTAGTTGAGTACCAAATACTCCCCACTTGCAGCAAAACGTTTGGCAATTGCCAGGCCAATACCCCTTGCTGCTCCCGTAATTACGACAACACGCTTCATAAGTTCACCCATGGTTTTAAATGAACACCACACGCAGGCGCCAATCTCCAACTAACGCAGACTGGGCCGCATGCGTTAACTTCGGAATCAGGACTCTTGCATTGGAGTCAGTACGGCTTGTCTGGAAACTCGCGACTGCCAGAACACAATCATCGCGCCAGAAAGAATGGTCAGCGCGCCAAGGTACCAGGCGGTGTATTGATCTTCGGGCGAAACCGGATTCGCCCCGGCGGTATAACCGATGTATCCCAGCACAAGGATTGCCAGCGCAGCCGGGATCGACAGTGCCAGCGCCATAACGAAACGTTGACGGCGGAAGGTCATGACAATGAACGCTGCGATAGCGGCCATATAGGACATCACCAGCGTGATGGTCACGACATCGTAGTACCAGGAGATTTTGTCCAGTGGCTTCCACCAGAGCAGCGTAATCGCGAGGGCCGAGACGATAACGCTGGCCAGCCATGGCGATCTCGATTTATTGACTGAACGAAACGCCGCTGGCAGATGCCCCTCCTCACTCATTCGATAGAGCGTACGCGCAGCCGCACTTGAAGAAATCTGCAAGCCGGCGCATGCCGAAGTGATCACGACGAACAGAGCGATCCAGGCCATGGCCGGGGGCAAGTAGACATTCGCCACGGCGGCGATCGGCCCACCGTTGCCGTCTTCGATAATGGCCGCCAACTTCTCTACAGGCACCGCGTACTGCCAGCCAATCGCCGCGAGACTGTAAATGACAAATGCCGAAGTCAGAACCAGAAGCATGGAGCGTTGTACCGTCCGAACCGGAATACGCGATTCCTCGATGTAGTTGATCGCCGAATCGAAGTTCGCGAGCATCCACACACCGAACAGCACCCCCGGCCCGATCGCGGACCAGCCACCAGCCCCTTCCAGCGTGTACATGGACATCACTGACAAATCCGGAACCTGAGGATTGATGATGCCCATCAGCCCTAGCCCGGCTACAACGCTGATCTCGAAAATCAGAAATACGCTGGCGACCTTGGCTGTGGCATTGACGCCGTTGCAGGAGATGGCCAGGAAGATCAGAACCATGCCCGTTCCGATCAGTTTTGCGTTAAGCGGCCCCGCCAACACCGGGAACAGCGCCTGTATGTATTCGGTTCCGATGATTGCGCACATTGCCATTACCGCCATGCAGGCAACGGAGTACGCCCAACCGAGAATGGTCCCTACGCGGGTATGCAGAAATCGCGAGGTGAAGGTGAAGATGCCACCCGCCGACGGCGCCTGGCGAGTGAGTGAGATCATGCAGAACGCCATGACCAGCATCGGAAAGAAGTACGCAATCAAAATGGCCAGTGGCGCGTGGTGGCCCGATATCGAGTAAAGAATCGACATGGAAGAGGCTGCGATCCAGCCTGGCGCATTGAAACCCAGCGCCGAAAAAGTCACATCCCTGGTGGTTAGAGTTCCCTTGTTTAACGCCGTATCCAGATCACGAACAGTTCCGTCACGGTCATAGCCGATAAGTTCATAGAAGTTCATTTTTCAGGCTCTGATTAATAGCTATAGAAGATGTTTTAGCGTCAAACCATTCGAACTGATTTGAGCGCCGCTCTTATTATTCAACTAAGCAAAATGCAGATACTCAAAATCCAAACAAGCCAGACACTCATAGCTTATTCAGATTTGATTTACAGCTTTCTTGTTATTTAACGCTGCCCGGAAAACCCTCAAGTCAAGATTTTTTCAGCCGCGAGCAGTCACTGCAACTGCACAGCTACGTAAGTGGTCAGTTGTGGCGCTTAAACTTCTGAATGGGGGGGGATGTCAGTATAGGAACAGCCAAAAAATACCTACCATCAGCAATTGCCGATGTTTAAATCTGAATTAGCGAAGTGAATTGTCAGACGCCTTCAACGGCAGCTGGCCATAAGCCCTGGCAGCTCGGTACCTGTTGCAAGTGCTCATCGAGAAGCGTGCTGCCCCAGCTCCTGGGCAAGCCCGATGAGAATGCCTTCTGGCCCTCGTATGTAGCAGAGCCGATACGCATCTTCGTACCGGGCCACTTTGCCGACGAGCTTCGCGCCGCGTTTGTAGAGCCTGGCAAGCGTGTCGTCGATGTCTTCCACGGTGAACATGACGCGCAGGTAACCGAGGGCGTTCACCGGGGCGTTGCGGTGATCGGCGACCACAGGTGGTGCGAGGAATCGGGATAGCTCGAGCCGGCTGTGACCGTCCGGCGTACGCATCATGGCAATCTCGACGCGCATGTCGCGCAATCCAGTGACGCCATCTGCCCAGTCGCCTTCGATGGGCGCGCGCCCCTCGAACTCGAGGCCAAGTTCGGTGAAGAATTCGATGGCCGCTTCGAGGTCTTCTACAACAATGCCGATGTTGTCCATACGCTTGACCGTCATGATGTCTCCTTGCCGTCCAACGCAGTAGCCGAGGACCTAGCTTGGCATTGTCGGGCAAGACGACAAAATAAACTGACCAGCGGATCCCCCCCGCTCAATGCGCTCACTGGACAACACAGGCTGTCCGCCAACCAAGGAAACCTCAGCCACGCCAGGCGGGGTTCTCGATCAATAGCGCCATGCCCTGCCCGCCGCCAACACAGGCTGCGGCGATCCCGTAACGCAGATTGTGCTCACGCAGTTGTCGGGCCAGGGTCAGCACCAGACGCAAGCCGCTGGCGGCCAAGGGGTGGCCGAGAGCCAACGAACCGCCCTGGACGTTCAGACGCGAATGGTCCAGTTCCAGTTCCTGAGCCACCGCCAGCACCTGGGCGGCCTGGGCTTCGTTGATTTCGAAGCGGTCGACCTGCTCCAGGCTCAAGCCGCTGCGCTGCAACAGCAGGCGTATCGCCGGCGCCGGGCCGATGCCCATGAACTCCGGCGCCACCCCGACCACCGCGCTGGCCCGCAGCAAGGCCAGCGGTGTATCTCGACAGGCCGAAGCGCGCCCGACCAGGGCAGCCGCCGCGCCATCGACCACCGCACAACTGTTGCCGGCGGTTTGCACCCCGCCTTCGTGCACGCTGCGCAACCTGGCCAACGCCGCGATGTCTCCGGGCAGTGGGTGGCTGTCTTCACTCACCGTGTCGACGCCGCGTGGCAGGCGGATGCTGCGTGGCTGATAGCCTTGCAGTTCAAACACCTGATGCCCCACGGCAACGATCTCGGGTGCCAGCCAGCCAGCCAGCTTGTTGTGTCGCAAAAGCGCGCTGATGACTGGCGCAGGCGTAGGCGTCTACCGCTTCGCGCGTCAGCCCGTAACGCCGCGCCAGGTTGTCGGCGGTGGTGATCATGTCCACCCCGGGAGCCGGGTCGTACAAGGCTTCCCAGAGAAAATCCTTGAACTGCACTTGCGCGCCAAGGCGGAATCCACCTCGATGGGTATAGGCCGCAATCGGATTGCGCGACATCGATTCGGTGGCCACGCACAACGCCATTTGCACGCCGTCATCCAGTTGCCTGGCGGCCTGGCGCAGCAGTTCGAAACCGGTAGCGCAGATGCGCTGCACCCCCAGTGCCGGAACCGATTGCGCCACGCCGCTGTAGAGGCCGATGTGCCGTGGCAGCATGTAGGCATCGAAGCTGGCCTGGGCCATGGAGCCCGCCAGCACGCTGTCTACCGCCAGCGGATCGACTTGCGCGCGAGCCAGTACTTCGCGCCCGACCTTGATGCCCAGGTCGATCGGCGACACCTCGGCCAGCGCCCCACCGAGGTCCACCCACGGCGTGCGCACCGCATCGAAAATCGCCGCATCGGCGAAGGCCGAGTACTGCCCGTCTGTGCTCACGACTTCGCCCCGGCGCGCAGGATGGCCGGATCGAGCCCGCGATACAGCGCCTCGACCTGCTCCGCGCGCCACTGCAATACCGCACGCTGATTGATCGAGCCCTTGTCGGTGATTTCCCCCCGGTCGATGGACGCCGGCTCGTCGAGCAAGGCGATCCATTCCAGGCGACTGGCATTGCCCGTGGCCTCGCGATTGAGTCGCTGCAACCAGCCGGCGAACCACTCGCGTACCGGTGCGCTGGCCAGCACCTCGGCGTCGCTGGCACTGGCCGCCAGCCCTGACAGCCGTCGACATTCGAACATCCGCGCGAAGACCAGCGCGCCCAGGCATTCGCGATCCGGCGCGGTCACCACCAGGTCCTGGACATAGGGCGAACCTTCGAGCACCGCGCGGCTGCGCAAAGGCCCGACGCTGACGAACACCCCGGATGACAACTTGAAATCTTCGGCGATGCGCCCGTCGAACATCAGCCCCAATTGCGGATCACGCGGGTCGGCGAGCTTGAGCGCATCACCGGAACAGTAGAAGCCCTGCGGGTCGAACGCATCGAGGGTCTGCTGCGGTGACCGCCAGTAGCCGGGCATGATGTGCGGCCCACGAAAGCGTCCTTCCAGTTTGCCGTCCACCGGCACCAGGCGCACCTCGCAACCGGGCGCCGGCAAGCCGACATAACCGGCCATGGACAACGGCCCGGTGGTGAAGGTGCAGGATGGCGAAGCCTCGGTCATGCCGAGCCCGGCCATCATGCGGATACGCTCGCCACAGTGCTGTTCGCTGATCCGGTCGAGTCGGTCCCAGACACTTTGCGACAGACCGGCCGCAGCGAAGAAAAACAGGCTGATGCGTTTGAAAAAAACCTCGCGCAGCTCCGCGTCCT
Organism: Pseudomonas sp. GL-RE-26; assembly: GCF_019956275.1. Classification (NCBI taxonomy): domain Bacteria; kingdom Pseudomonadati; phylum Pseudomonadota; class Gammaproteobacteria; order Pseudomonadales; family Pseudomonadaceae; genus Pseudomonas; species Pseudomonas sp. GL-RE-26. Next base: position 31,179 of record NZ_JAHBDI010000010.1, on the reverse strand, counting down.
GCTCCAGTGCCGAGGCCAGTTCTTCCCAGCCCTTGGGCACGGTCAGGTAAGCGGTGGGCGACACTTCCTTGAGGTTACGCAGGGTCTGCGCGAAACCCTGCGCCGTCGGCTTGCCGTCGTCCAGGTAAAAGCTGCCACCGTTGTAGAGCACGATGCCGACGTTATGGCTACCGCCGAAGGTGTGGTTCCACGGCAGCCAGTCCACCAGCACCGGCGGCTCTTCGCCGAACACCGGAAACGTCTGCAACAGCATCTGCTGGTTAGAGCACAGCATGCGCTGGGTGGTGATCACAGCCTTGGGCAATTTGGTCGAGCCGGAGGTGAACAGGAACTTGGCGATGCTGTCCGGCCCCGTGCTGGCAAACGCGGCTTCGGCCTCGGCCCCGCCCGGCTGCTCAAGCAGGCTGGCGAAGCTGACCTGACGGCGTCCCGCGATGTCGCCCCGGACGGTAATCATGGGCGTTTCAACCGGCAGCACGGCATCGATTGCACGCTGGTAGGCTGCGGCATCACTGACAAAAACCAAGCCAGGCTGCAGCAGGTCGCAGACGTGACGCAGCTTGGCGAAATCCTGGGACAGCAGCGAATAGGCCGGCGACACCGGGCAGTAGGGAATGCCCGCGTACAGGGCGCCGAACGCCAGTTGCAAATGCTCGATGTCATTGCCCGAGAGCAGCACCAGTGGTTTGTCTGCCGACAGGCCGTAGCTCAACAGGCTTTGGGCGATGGCCCGGACACTGTCGAGCATCTGCGCGTAACTGACCCGGCGCCAGTCACCGTCGGCCTGGCGGGCGGCGATGAAGGTCTGCTCGGGACGCACCTTGGCCCAATGCACCAGACGGTCAAGCAGTCGCGGCGGATACTCGGCCAATGGCTCCAGGGAACGCATGTGCAATGCGCCCTGCTGCTCTGTGACCTCGACCGCTGCGCGACCGATCGACACGTGACGGTAGCGCGGCGCGCTGATCTGGGTGTGGGGTTGCGATCTGAATTCGGAACTCACGTGCTTGTTCTCCATCAAGGCACGCTACCACCAAGCCGCACGAATGGGCATGGTGGTGGCTGCAGCCTTTTTTATTGTTATTTCTGCGGTTCAGATCGGGTAATGCCGCGGTCCATGCTGCAAGGTGACCCAGCGCAACTGGGTGAAATGCTCGATGGACGCCTTGCCGCCAAAGCTGCCGTAGCCGCTGGACTTGACCCCGCCGAAAGGCATTTGCGCTTCGTCATGCACGGTCGGGCCGTTGATATGGCAGATGCCCGACTCGACCCGTTGGGCCAGCGCCAGGGCGCGCCCGGTATCGCGACTGAAAATCGCCGCCGACAATCCGAACTCGGAGTCGTTGGCCAGACGCAGCAACGCTTCATCGCCCTCCCCGCGCAGCAACACCGCCACCGGGCCGAAGGATTCCTCACGGTACAAACGCATGGTTTCGTTGACGCCATCGAGCAAGGTCGGCTGCAAAATACTGCCGTCCAGTTGCCCGCCGACCAACAGCCGCGCGCCCTTGGCCAGGGCATCGTCGATCAACCCCTTGATGCGCGTTCCGGCACTGGCATCCACCAGCGAACCGAGCACCGAATCCGTCGATGCAGGATCACCCGCGCGCAGGGTCTCGACCTTGGCTGCCAGTTTGGCGACAAAGGCGTCAGCGACCTTCGCATCGACGATCAGGCGTTCGGTGGACATGCAGATCTGTCCCTGATTGAAGTACGCGCCGAAGGCCGCTGCCTCCACCGCCGCATCCAGGTCGGCATCATCGAGCACCAGCAACGGCGCCTTGCCGCCCAGCTCCAGCAAGGCCGGCTTGAGGTGGCGCGCCGAAAGCTCGCCAACGATGCGCCCGACATGGGTTGAACCGGTGAAGTTGACCCGTCGCACCGCCGGGTTGGCGATCAGCCGCTCGACAATCGCGGCGGCATCCGCCGGGGCATTGCTGATGACGTTGACCACGCCATCGCCCAAACCTGCATCCTGCAAGACCTGGCCGATCAACCGGTGCACTGCCGGGCTCAGCTCGGAAGCTTTGAGCACCACGGTATTGCCGCACGCCAGCGGCATGGCGATGGCGCGGGTGGCGAGAATCACCGGGGCATTCCACGGGGCGATCCCCAGCACCACACCGCAGGGTTGACGCAGGGCCATGGCAAAACTGCCCGGCACATCCGAGGGGATGACTTCGCCATTGATCTGGGTGGTCATCGACGCCGCTTCACGCAGCATGTTGGCCGCCAGCCGCACGTTGAAACCGTACCAGTTGGCCATGGCCCCGGTTTCACCGGCCGCTGCAATGAACTCTTCACTGCGCGCCTGCAACTGCTCGGCGGCCTTGAGCAAACGGCTGCGACGCTCGTTGGGCGCCAGGGCGGCCCAGGCGGGAAACGCTGCCTGGGCTGCGGCCACCGCGGCATCGGCATCTTCCAGGGTGGCGGCGGCCACCCGCGATACCACTTCACCGGTCACCGGGTTGCGGCGTTCGAAGGTCCGACCGTCGCGGGCAGGCAGCGACTGGCCGCCAATCAGCAGGGGCACGTCCAGCATGGTGATTCCTCTTTATTGTCTTTATCGGGAATACATTCGAGCGATGCAGCGCGCCGGGGCGGACATGCGCCCGGCGATCAGTCTCAGCGCTTGTAGGCCTGCAGACCGGGCTTGATGCTCTTGTCGTCGAGGAACTGCTTCATGCCCTGCTCACGGCCACCTTCGGTGTCGAGCAGGCGCGACTGGTCGAGCTTGGCGTACAGGTAGTCTTCGTTCTGTTCCCAGGTCAGCTCGCGGCAGCGCTTGAAGCCATGCTTGGCCGCACGCAGCACCACCGGGTTTTTCTCCAGCAGGTTGCGCGCCAGATCCACGGTGACTTCACGCAGTTGCGCCAGGGGTACGCTTTCGTTGACCAGGCCCATCTCGGCGGCTTTCTGCCCACCGAAGGTCTTGCCGGTCATGATGTAGTACAGCGATTGACGATGGCCCACGGTGTCGGCCATGGCCTTGCTCACCAGGTTGCCCGGCGGGATGCCCCAGTTGATTTCCGAGAGGCCGAAGGTTGCTTCGTCGGCGCAGATCGCCAGGTCACAGGCCACCAGCGGGCTGAAGCCGCCACCGAAGCACCAGCCGTTGACCATGGCGATGGTCGGCTTGGTGTACATGCGCAGCAGTTTCCATTGCCATTGCGAGGCTTCGCGGCGGATTTTTTCCTGGAGGATCTCCGGGCCCGCGTCCACTTCGCGGAAGTATTCCTTGAGGTCCATGCCCGCGGTCCAGGCTTCGCCGGCACCGGTCAACACCAGCACGCCGGCCGCCGGATCCTGCTCCAGGGTTTCCAGCACATCGATCATTTCCCGGTTGAGTGTCGGGCTCATGGCGTTGCGTTTTTCCGGGCGATTGAGGATGACCCAGGCGATGCCTTCCTCGATCTCGACCTTGACGGTTGTCCAGCGACCTTCGTAATTGCTCATGGCGATGCTCTCTTGTTCTTGGCTTGAAGATGACTGGAAATTAAATGACCGATATAGTTATGTCAATTAACTATTAATCGAATTAACCATTTTTTTGTCCACCCGGAAATATCCTCCGGCCCCATCGTCATGAACGACGGGCATAGCTATCAGCGACCAACCCCGGCAAACTAGATACGCTTGTTAACCTCCACCTCTTCAGGATTCACCCGCAATGGCCAAGCCTTCTCCCCTCGCCGACCAGAGCGAGTCCCCGTCCGCCACCGCCGAGCTGCAGGCACCGCTGGATTCGGCACTGGATGACCTGATCGGCTACGCGATGCGGCGCGCCCAACTCAAGCTGTTCCAGAACCTGATCGGTCGCCTGTCAGCCCATGACCTGCGCCCCGCGCAGTTCTCGGCCCTGGCGATCATCGACCAGAATCCGGGACTGATGCAGGCCGACCTGGCCCGGGCCCTGGCCATCGAGCCGCCGCAGGTGGTGCCGTTGCTCAATAAACTGGAAAGCCGCGCGCTGGCGGTGCGGGTGCGCTGCAAACCGGACAAGCGCTCCTACGGAATCTTCCTGAGCAAGACCGGCGAAACCTTGCTCAAGGAGCTCAAGCAGATCGCCGCGCAAAGCGATTTCGACTCCACCTCATCGCTGACCGGCGAAGAGCGCGAGGAGCTGCTGCGCTTGCTGAGAAAGGTTTACCAGGACTGAACGCACGCTGCCGGCACGCTCCAGAAGAGGCGGCCGGCTGGGAACGTCGAAGGACCCGGGCTTACCAGATCGGCAAGGTATAGAGCACCAGGAAGCGGGTCTGGTTTTCATCGCGGAATGCCGCGCCAGCGGGGAAGTCATTGCGGTAGATCGACTTGCGCGCCAACAGACCGACGTTTTTCAGCGGGCCGCTCTGAATCACATAACCCAGCTCCATCTGGAACTCGCGTTCCTTGCGGTCCTCGGCGTTGAAGGCGGCCAACTCGATGTTATCGCCGCGCACATAACGCAACCGCCCCTTCAGCCCAGGCACGCCGGATGCGACGAAGTCATAGTCGTAGATGGCCTGCCAGGTATGCTCCTTTGCATTGAGAAAGTCCGAACTCATGGTCAGCTCGCTCATGCCCATCAGCTCGGTGCCAGAGATGTACGGCGTCGCCGTGTCGCCACTGGCGTGCATGTAGCCGAGGCTCACCCGGTGCCCGCCGAAGCGGTAGCCGAACAATGCCGAGAGGTTGCGGTTGTCCACCCTGCCCGCCTTGGCGCTGCCATCCTCGCGGCTGAAAAAACTGCGCAAGTCACTGGTGAACACACCTTCGCCGAGCGGCAGGTTGTGCAGCAATGCCAGGGTGTCTTGTTGGTACAGGTCGGCCACCTCGGCATGGTAGGCGCGCAGGCTCAGGTCCTTGTTGACCTGGTAATCACCCCCCAGATAAGCCAGGTGCGAGGTGGTAGCAGCGCCGTTGAAACGCCGGTTCGGCGAGGCGATGGTCATGGCCTGATAGTCCGTGGAATCGCGCTTGTTGATGCGATCGATGTAACCGGTGTTCAGGGTCAGGCCATCGAAATCCCTGGAACTGAGCGTGGTGCCGCGAAAGGTCTGTGGCAGCAGTCGCGACGGGCTGGCCAAAGCAAACGGCAGGAAGATCGAGACATCGCCGCTCTTGACCGTTGTCTGGGCAAACCGCAGCTTGGCCGTCGGCGCCAGCCGCGAATAGTCATCCGCCGCGCGCTTGTCGCTGGCCGACACCGGCAACAGTTCGGTGCCGCTGCGATCCGGAGCGGAATCGAGCTTGACCCCCAGCAGCCCCCGCACGTCCAGACCAAAGCCCACAGTTCCTTCGGTAAACCCCGACTCCATGCCCAGGATGAAACCCTGGGCCCACTCCCGCGCGGCCGTCTTGGCGCCGCCGTCCTGGTATTCACGGTCGATGTAGTAATTGCGCAGGGTCAAGTTTGCGTGACTGTCCTCGATAAATCCCTCGGCCCGCAACTGAGAGGGCAGAACGCTGACGCCTAGCAGTGCCACCACCCACCCTGGATGGATACTGCAAACGCAGGGGAGCGACGCTACGGAACCGGTGTTCATGGGGCGTTTTGGCATGTTCGATGTCCACTTTTTATTGTTGTTTTTGAGTGCCGGCCCCGCACGGGTCTGCCGGATTCACCATCAGAGAATGGAAACAGCCAAGGGACGTCGTCAATCGTAAATGACCGATAATCGAACATTAATATTATTATCTATTTTCACACAGCCATCTGAATATATTCATAACATTATGTTTTTGAACGATTATTTAGTTGGTTTTTGCAATTTTCAGAACAGCATTCTTTTTTTAGTTATCTTTGTTATCTTAATCGTCAGCGGTCACTGACGGCGCACCCAACGCACGGAGGGCTCGACTGCATAACAAAAACAACAATGAGGTTCACCCATGGACAGTCCATCGCGTCGCTCGACGCTGACAATCGCTTTGTGCTTTATCGTTGCGCTGATCGAGGGGTTCGATCTGCAGGCTGCCGGCACCGCTGCCGCGGGGTTGCGCCAGAGCTTTGCCCTGGACCCGAAGATGATGGGCTGGGTGTTCAGCGCCGGGATCATTGGCCTGCTGCCAGGTGCGTTTTTTGGCGGCTGGGTGGCCGATCGTATCGGCCGCAAGAAAATCCTCGTCGGCGCCGTGCTGCTGTTCGGTGTCTTCTCGCTCTGCACCGCCTATGTCGAGAGCTACTCCAGCCTGCTGCTGGTGCGTTTCATGACGGGCCTGGGCCTGGGTGCCGCCCTGCCCAACCTGATTGCCCTGTGTGCCGAGGCCGTGAGCGAGCGCCATCGCGGCACCGCCATCAGCGTCATGTATTGCGGCGTGCCCCTGGGCGGCGCGCTGGCGGCGGTGGTGGCGATGTTTTCCAGTGAACACTGGCAAACCACCTTCATCATCGGCGGTCTGACGCCCTTGCTGGTGGTGCCGCTGATGGCCCTGCTGCTGCCCGAATCCACGGCGTTCCGCCAGCAACACGTCACGACCGCCAGCCCACGGTCGTCCACCGCCCAGGCGCTGTTCGGAGAAGGACGCGCACGCTGCACACTGGCCTTGTGGTTGAGCTACTTCTTCACCCTGACCGTGATGTACATGCTGCTCAACTGGCTGCCCTCGCTGTTGCTGGCGCAGGGTTTCACCAAGCCCCAGGCAGGCATGGTGCAGATGCTGTTCAACATCGGTGGCGCCATTGGTTCGCTGCTCGGCGGGGTAATGCTGGACCGCTGCAACGGCCTGAAAGTGGTCCTGTTCGTGTACGCCGGGGTGTTGGCGGCGCTGGCCGGGGTCGGCCTGTCAGTGGGCATCGTGCCGATGGCCATCGCCGGGTTTGCCGTCGGGCTGTTCGTCATGGCCGCACAGCTGGTGCTGTATGCCCTGGCGCCCCCTTCCTACCCGACGTCGGTGCGCGCCACCGGTGTCGGCGCGGCCGTGGCCATCGGCCGGCTCGGTTCGGTGGCAGGTCCCCTGGCCGCCGGCCAGATCCTCGCCGCCGGTGCCGGCACCACTGGCGTGCTGCTGGCAACGTCACCAGGGCTGGTGATCGCCGCGCTGTCGATCCTGACCGTGATCACCCGCAACGGAGCGAGCACCGAGTCTCAACCGCAAGCGGCAAACTGAGTCCCGCAACAAAGGCTTCAGGAATGAAAAATGCCCGGCAATGTGCCGGGCATTTTTTTGACCACCGAATCAGCCTCAATCGATGCACATCAATGACTAATCAGTACAAGGGAGACCGTTAAGCGTCTTGCGCAGATAGCTCGCCGATGCAGGGCACAAATGCTTGAATTGAACGGTCTGGGTGATAGCCGCAGGCGCCTCGTCCCTGCCAAGCAGTTCGTACCCATTGGCAGCGAAAAAACCAGTAGCGCCTTGGGTCAACAGGTGCAATCGGACTGCGCCTTGAGAGACCGCAAAGCGTTCCAGTTCAGACAACACCGCTTTACCCAGCCCCTCTCCACGATGCGTCTCACAAACGACTATCGAGCGCAGTAACAGATCGCAACCCGCACCCTCGAGCCCTCCATAAGCCACCCATTGCCCATCCACCTCGAAACGGTAAAACTGTCGATCCGGTTCGCTGACATCACTGAAGGGCAGCCCTGCCTGACTTAATGACTTGCGCAGATGATCCAGATCACCCGGCCCTGCTTTTCTTGTCTCCATGGCCCACCCTTGTTTCTGGCTCGCTGACATCCAATGTTAGCAGGCTCAATGAAGTGGCCAGGCAACTGAATAGCCGCCCTCACGGAAGACCGCGTGCCGATACTTCTTCCGAAGACCCACGAACTTTTCAGCAAGCGGAGTCACCTACATGGACGTCATCAATCAGTTGCAGCCCGAAGAGTGTGCAGGCATGGAGGATATCCGACGCGAAATCGATGCCCTTGATCAGGCTGTTATCAAGCTGTTGGGCAAGCGTTTTCACTACGTACTGGCTGCCTCGAAGTACAAGGCCTCAGTGACTTCGGTGCGTGCTCCGGAGCGTTTCAAGGCCATGTTGGCGACACGACGCGAGTGGGCCGAGGCAGAGGGTCTGAGCCCGGATGCAATCGAGAAGATGTACAGTGACCTGGTGAACCACTTCATTGCAGAAGAAATGAAACACTGGGCGGCTCATCAATCCGACACCTGACTCTAGTGCCCGGACTGTCCCGTCATGGGTCGTTTACAGCCCCCCCCCCAACAGGCAGTAATCGGCCAGAAGCGGACGTTTAGAGTGTCTAGTCCTGAAATGGGTTTACACCTGTTTCACTTAACCACCGGCGCATGCTCGGCCATCAATTCTATTACCCAGTCGATAAATACCCGCACCTTGGCGCTGACATGGCGATTCGGCGGGAATGCCAGATACATCGGCATTGGCGCCATGTGCCAGTCCTCAAACAGCGGCAGCAGCTCGCCGCTGACCAGGTGCGGTTGGGCCATGTACCGCGGTAGCCAAAGCATGCCCAGACCAGCCAGGCCGGCGGCGAGGTACGCATTGCCGTCGTCGACCGTCAGTTGCGGGCGGCCCTGGGCCTCGATGCGTTCCTCACCCCGCTGCATCGCGTAGGGCAAGGATTTGCCTGTACGAAACCAAAGGAAGCCAACGGTACTGTGCCTACCCTCCTCCAGCTCACGGGGGTGCGCCGGCGTACCGAAGCGCTGCAGATAGCCGGGCGCGGCATAAATGCCGATGTTCAGATCGCCCACATGCCTTGCCATCAGGGACTGATCGATGATCTCGCCGCCGCGCACCACGCAGTCGACGTTTTCGCCAATGATGTCGACAATGCGATCGCTCACGCCCACGGTCAGCTGGATTTCCGGGTAGCGTGCAAAGAACCCCGGCAAGGCTGGTATCAGCAGCATTCGCGCCAGCGGGCTGGGCACATCCACCCGCAGCCGCCCGCGCGGTGTCATCGACGCGCTGGACAGGCTGGTCTCGGCGTCGTCCATATCGACCAGTAGCCGGATGACGCGCTCGTAGTAGACCGCGCCATCGGCGGTGACGTTGACCTTGCGTGTGGTGCGGTTGAGCAAGCGCACACGCAGCCTCGCTTCCAGTTGCTGAACGAGCTGCGTCACGGTGGTCTTGCTCATGTGCAGGGTGGCTGCCGCCTTGGTGAAGCTGCCGGTTTCCACCACTCGGGCAAAGGCCTGCATTGCATCGAAACGGTCCATTTCACGCCTCACTCGGGTCTGGATAGTTTGGATTCTACAAACAGTCATGACCAGAGTTGCGCGTTTATTCAGGTCGCTCGTCTTTTTACACTGGCTCCATCGTAAACAGCGGGCCGCGATGGCCCCGAAGGAGGTATGCAATGACCAGCAAACGTGATGTCGTTTTCCCGCCTGACCGCCATGCACTGTACGAGCTCCACCGCTACTCACCGGCGATTCGCTCCAACGGTTTTCTGTTCGTATCCGGTCAGGTCGGCAGCCGCAAGGATGGCTCGGCCGAGCCGGACCTCGCGGCACAGGTTCGCCTGGCCTTCGCCAACCTCAACGCGATCCTGGCCGAGGCCGGCAGTAGTTTCGAGGATGTGGTCGACACGACCATCTTCATGGTCGACCCCGACTCGAAATTCGAAACTATCTGGGAAGTAGCGGCCGAGTACTGGGGCGAAGCTCCCTACCCGACGGCGACCGCTATCGGCGTGACCTGGTTGTCCGGCTTCGACTTCGAGATCAAGGTGATTGCCAAACTATCCCAATAAACTCGGCTCAGCCCTCCTCCGACCGTCAAAGGGAACCATCTTGTTTTTTCTGGAGTGACCCTCCGCTCCCGACCGTTCTCTGCTTGTTTTCACCGTCCGCTTCTGGCCGATTACTGCCCTTGGCGAGAGGCAGAAACCGGCCAGAAGCGGTCGCTCGAAAATCATCAGAGTGGCTCCCACAAAATACGGCCAGCCTCTGTCGGATCAGTTAGTCGTCCTTAACGTATTACTTGTGTTCAGTAAAATTGAGCGTTTCCTTCCAGAATCTTAAACCCATCATCAAGGGGGGCGTATCCAACAACTTTTCTGGTCTTCTCAATAGAAAGGCGCTTATACCTGTTGTCTGAGACCCCATGGATAACGTGGAATCCATTCAGTTTGGCCTCAACGCAATTTCTAAGTAGTGCGACAACGTCCTTAAAACTGATAAAAGCAGCTACGTCCCTTGGGCTGTGGCTCTCTCCTTGGTGAAAATTGGCTACGTTTGCAATACGGACTGCGATTGTTGTCATGTGACCATCGTTTGCATACATTGAAGCGAGAGCTTCCCCAAACGCTTTGCTGACCCCGTAAAGATTGCCTGGCTTAGGTGCCATACATTCCTGTATCTGGACATCTTCTGGATAACCTTCAATAGTCTGGGCGCTGCTCGCAAATATGAAGCGCTTGCAGCCTTGAGCCCTTGCGGCGAATAACATGTTGTAGGTCCCCACAATGTTCACAGGAAGCAGGGACGTCATAAAATCGGCGTCTGGGTTAGGGTCAGCAGCTAGATGAATCACGGTATGTATGCCTTCGCAAGCTTCAAGGCAATTGGCTTGATCCCTGATGTCGAGAGAGAAACGTTGTGCCGAGTCCGGAAGTTTTGAAACGTCTATATCGGCTAAACGCAAATCTGACTTATCGCCTTGCGCTGTCCAAAAAGCGCTGCCGATCTGGCCCGCGGCACCTGTGACTAAAATTTTTCGTGTTCTCATTTCAGCATGTCCTTATGGTAAACCTCACTCTAGCCTCCCAGCCTTGTGGACGGTTTACAACCTCCAATAAGGGTGACAAGCATCAACTCTAAAGTCCGCTTCTGGCCGTTCTCTGCCGATCATGGTTACAAAGCGTGCTGGTCAAATCCGATGCAATCGGTGGTCAGAACGAATGCAAATGACTGGTCAGGTCGAATGCAAGCGGGTGATCAAGTAGAGTGCAATTTCGCAGCTGAATATCGGATTAGTGTTGTGGGGACTTGTAAGGGGTGATGATGGGGCTCAACAAACCAGTGCAGGACCTGAAGCGCGATCTGCAGGGTGTCGCCTCTGATCTGAAGTGGTCGGCCGTGGAGTTAGTTCGGATTGCCGAGCGGCTAAGCCACGCAGGTAATGGACCAGACGCTGAGGCGCTTCGAAGGATGATCACAATCTTCCAGCAAGGTGAGAATCGGTTAGATGGCTGGATTAAAGAAATCGGTGCAGGTCAGGTAGTCCGGCCGGCGAAGGCAGACCACTGCCAATGATCGCGGAAGGTATTGGCAGGAGGTTGTCATGGCACTTAACAAACCCAATCAAGAGTTACGCCGCGACTTGAAAGCCGCTGCATATTCCCTCGAAGAAGCTGCCCTGGAAATGTTCAGGCTTGCAAAACAGCGCGGGGATACAGAGCTTCTGGAGGCAATGGAGACGATCGAAAAGCTGCATGAGCAAGCTGATCGGCTGACTGCTTACACAGATGAGGTGAAGGCGGGAAGGATTGTCCGGAAGGCTGAATAGCCATGCGTCTGGCGGGCGTATTCGCGCTAGATCTGAAATACAAGCAATGCCCTGTAAACGGTTACTCAATGAAGAAGAAGCTGACGGACAGTAAAGCAGCAGTGACTGCTGCTGAAATTGAGCGTTCTATCCAAGCCCTGAACAAAATGGCTGAACGCCTATGGGGGGATGGCCGGGAAGCCGAGGCGAAAGCTCTCCTCGATGCCTTGGACGCATTAAACCGGGCGCTTGATCGGATCAGGATTGGAGAGAGTCGCAGGGTTCTCCATTGAACGGCACAAACTAGCTGGCGGGTTATGAAGGCGAGAAGAAGTGTGCGGGGGAAGGCGGAGTAGGCGCGTGGTATGACGGCGAGATGTTGTAGCGGCTTGGCGGTCGTACCGATGTAACTCAAATGCCCGGTCCAGAGCCGGGCTTCTCGTATCTGCCCCTGTCATGCCTTCGTCACACCTACCAAGCACAATACAGTCAGCCAAAGGGATTTGGCCCATCTACAGAGAGCCCGGCTAATGTGCCGGGCTTTTTCGTTTCTGCGACATGCTTTTCACCAATCGCTCACATGGTGGAGCGCAGATTAACCCTGCTCCTTTGAAGAATTCCCATTTGGCCCGCCCGCATGCGGGCCATTTTTTTGGTCGCTGCCACGATTTCTACAAGAACTGGAGAAGCGACCATGTCAGATGACTGCGAAATTGCACTCCACTTGACCACCCGCTTGCATTCGACCTGACCAGTCATTTGCATTCGTTCTGACCACCGATTGCATCGGATTTGACCAGCACGCTTTGTAACCATGATCGGCAGAGAACGGCCAATAGCAGCCCTTGATGATTGGCTGCTATTGGCAAAAAGGCAGCACAAGCCGACACCGACCTACGCCGAGTGTCAGCAATGGGCCGCAAGATTTACTTCGAGACCACCAGCGCCGGTGGCTGCCAGCTGCCTTCGCCGGCGGGAAGAATCGAAGGCGGTGCGGTCTTCGGCCAGTAGAGGCGCATTACCAGAAAGACCGTGTCGTCAGGCGCGGGCAACCAGTTTGCCTCCTTAGCCTTGCCGGGGGAGTCTTTCTGGATGTACAGCGTCAGTGAACCATCCGTGTTTTTCTTCATCGCCGACAGCATCGGTGAATTGATCAGGTAACGGTTGAGCGGATTCTTGACCAGCAGCTGGCTCTTGCCGTCGTACATGGTCACCGACCAGAAGGCATTGACTGGCGGCAGTTTGCCGGCCGGGAAAGTCAGCGTGTACTTGCGCTTGCTGGTATCCAGCGTCTGGCCGGTGCCGTCGGTGCGCGTGTTGGGATACATCGCCTCGACGGCGTCGTTGCCGTAGAGGCCGCCTTTCGCGGCACCGGCACGCTTCAGCCAGTCGGCCTTGTAGAACGTTTGGTCGCCGAAGTACGCGCCTACGTTCCAGCCGTTGATTATCTTCGTCCCGCTCGCGAGGAACTTGTCGACCTTCTCGTCACCGGCCTTCATCCCGAGCAGGACCACGGCCTTGTGCTCGAGCGAGAGGTCCTTAAATTCGAAGGTGCGACCGGGTCCCACCCCAATGCTCGCCAGCTTGGCCCGGATCTCCTGGTCGTCAGCCGATGGCGGCACATACTCCATCGCGGCCGACAGGTACTCGAAGAAGTTGGCCTTGATGCCTTCCGTCGTAGCCGGCACGAAATCAATCTTCGGCGCAGTGGGCGGCGCGGGTTGATGGAGGAAGGCGGACAGCGGCTGGACCTTGTAGCCCGCTTGCACCTTCTCGACATTCGGCATGTCCTTGGCATTGTAGAGCTGAGTCCGAATGGCGCTCACGGCGAAGGGAGTGGTCGAGGTGAAGACTTTTTTGATACCGGGAGGGGGGGCGCCTTTCCAATCGGGACCGACCACCATGTATTGGCCTGGCTCGCTGCCGGTGGCACGGCTGCCGATGTAACCGTAGTTGTAAGTGTTGCCGTCGATCATCTGCACCGAGTAGTAACGCCGCTTGTCCACTGCCGGCACCGAGATCACCATCGGCTCCGCGCGCAGGTCTAGCCAGACAAACGAGTACGGGGTGTCGCTGTTCGGAGTGATGATGGCCGTGTCTTGGTAGGTGAAGACGCGAGGCTCGTTCTTGATCTGGTTGAACGGCGCCTTGTATTGCGGGCCGCCCTTGTCCACAGCATATTCGTTCATCACGGCGTAGTTCATGACCAGCGGTAAGCCGTAAATAAAGCCTTCCTCGGCGATCGCCTTGGTCTGCTCGAGACTCGGCGCGGGTACGCCCTTGGTCACATCCGTCTTGTCTGCCTGCGTGATCGGATCGTTCTTGCTCGCACACCCCGCAAAAAGCGTTGAACCCACTACGACGAGTGCCGCAGCCATTGTCCAGCCCCGGTTAGACTTCCTGTTCATTTCCACCTCGTTAGTTTTGAGCAAGCTGGCACCGTGAGCGTTCATGGCCACGGTGAAATAATTTGAATGCTTGAAACCCTCCCGACTTTTTTCAGTAGTGCCAGGTCATATGGGCGATCAGGGCTTCAATCCAGGTGTTGTCGAACTCGCCGGATACACGATTGCCAGACAAGGTTTTTTGCTGATCGACTGGCGTGCACCCACCCAGACCGCGACCCACTGAAATTCAGGTCTGTCTCTTTACTTAGCGACTGAGTAAATCCTGTGGCGAAGCGCCAACTCACACGCCCAGGGAGTGTAGATCACAATAAGCCAGCATCCCCTTGCGCAGCTGAGCAGCTCAGATTCAGTTCCGTAATATTTACGCGCCGCCGTTACGGACCATTTGGCTTCGAGAACAGCCAATCGTGATCAGCAGCCAAAAAGCGGATAGTCAGAGATTAACTCTTGAGGTCCGCCGAAGACCGCTATGGGTCGCCCCCCCCCTTCGTGACAGGCAGAAATCGGCCATTTCCGGTCAGTCGTGACAAGTAAAATTTCGGCCGCGCATCTCGCTGCGGAACAAGATATTTGCCCTGAGTGGGGGGGCCGAGCATGTCGGATTAGCCAGAAACCAGGTTAGAGTGTTCATCAATGTCTGCTCATAAGGGTCCTCCACTCGATTCGCGTAGTCGCGCCAAGCAATTCCAGCGAACGAACCGGGCAAAAAACCGTATATCAATTGTTATTTGAAGAATGAATCGTCCACTGTTTGTTTCTCTAGATGGGCCCAAGGGAACCGGCAAAACCACACTGTTGGAGGCCGTTACGAAAGTACTGAGGGCAGACAACAAAAAGGTGATCCGACTTTGCGAGCAAAAAAGCGATCCCTATAGGGGCGAAACAATGGCCCTCGTTAACAAGCTCGTCAGAAATCCCACCCGGGATTTGGAGTTGAGGGTTTGTGAGCGCTTTGCTGATAGCCGTACTTGGATTTCCCAGCACGTGCTGGCTAAACAGCCACCAGGCAGCATCATCTTGATCGATCGCTGGTACCCGTCTGATGCCGCATTTCGCCGGATAGTCCCGTTTGCAGAGATTCTACAGTTGAACATTGATCGAAACGTGCGAGTGCCAGACCTGCATGTCGGGGTTGTCACCGCCCCTGATATTTCATGGGCGAGGGCAGCGGCACGACGGCGTGGGCTGAGCAGTACTGTCATCCATAAGCTGGAAGAACATGTCGCTTGTACCAAGGCGTTCGAGCGAGCGATTGCAGATCACGGCTGGGTTTTATGCCGTAATGAAGGAACGATCGAAGACGCAACGATGCAGGTGACTTCTGAGATCTATAGAGTCCTCGATGCCCCTTAGGCAAAGTTCGCTGCGCCGGCCTTGATGCGGTTGAGATAGCGGTACCTTGCTCGCTTAACTTGGCTCGGCTTACCGACCGCTTTGGGTCGGCTGCTGCCCTTCGTAACTGGTCGTTATCGACCGAACGTAAGGAGGTAGGAACCTTTAAGGCCCACCCTCCCACAACTCAGCAGCCACCTGCGAGCATTGCTACGTCCAGTAATCGACCTGATGATGCCAGCCGCTCGACAGAAGTCGCAATTCAATCCCGAGCAATCTTGTCATTTGCCAAGGCTTAGGGCAGGGTCGATACCACTGAGATCTCTGCCAAAGGAGTCACCCCATGTCAAAGCTATATCCCAGTATCGATCCCGAGGGGCTGGTCGAGTACTCAGTGGTCTACACCGACCGCTCGCTCAACCACATGTCGCAGTCATTTCAAGGCGTGATGAAGAACATTTCCAGGACCCTGAAACAGGTCTACAACGCCCAGGCTGTTGCGGTGGTCCCGGGCAGCGGCACATTCGGCATGGAAGCGGTGGCGCGACAGTTTGCCACCGACCAGCAATGCCTGGTGATACGCAACGGCTGGTTCAGTTATCGCTGGAGCCAGATCCTTGAGATGGGCAACATCCCGGCGGCAACCACGGTGCTGAAAGCCCGACCGGTCGACACTGCTCGCCAGGCTGCCTACGCCCCACCCCCTCTGGACGAAGTGCTGGCAGCCATTCAGGCGCAGAAGCCGCAGATTGTCTTCGCCCCCCACGTTGAAACCTCATCAGGGATTATCCTGCCCGACGAGTACCTGCGGGCCGTCGGCGACGCCGTGCATGCAGTGGATGGCCTGTTCGTGCTGGACTGCATCGCCTCAGGCACGCTTTGGGTTGACATGCAGAAATGCGCAGTCGACCTGCTGATCAGCGCACCGCAGAAAGGCTGGAGCGCCTCCCCTTGCTGCGCCCTGGTGATGCTCAGTTCTTTGGCCCTCGAGCGCATCGAACAGACGCATAGCAGCAGCTTCGCCTGCGACCTGAAAAAGTGGCTTCAGATCATGCAGGCCTACGAACAGGGCGGACATGCCTACCATGCGACCATGCCCAGCGATTCCCTCGCGCGATTTAACGAAGTGATGAAAGAGACGCAAACCTACGGTTTCGACAAGGTCCGCGGCGAACAACAGGCTCTGGGCGATCGGGTGCGCGCAATGTTGACCGGCAAAGGCATCAAAAGCGTGGCCGCAGCCGGCTTTCAGGCCCCTGGCGTAGTGGTGAGCTACACCGATGATGCCGACATCAAGAGCGGTACGAAATTTGCCAACCACGGCCTACAGATCGCCGC
This sequence comes from Pseudomonas sp. GL-RE-26, assembly GCF_019956275.1. Taxonomy (NCBI): domain Bacteria; kingdom Pseudomonadati; phylum Pseudomonadota; class Gammaproteobacteria; order Pseudomonadales; family Pseudomonadaceae; genus Pseudomonas; species Pseudomonas sp. GL-RE-26. The sequence continues at coordinate 14,691 of NZ_JAHBDI010000010.1, read as the reverse complement.
CGGAGTGCCGTTGCAATGCGACGAGCCGGCCGACTTCCAGACCTTCCGCATCGGTCTGTTCGGACTCGAAAAGCTGCACAATATCGAGCGCACGGTCAGTACCCTCGAGCAGGCACTGGACGAGGTGATGGGTAACTAAGCTCTCATCTCCCCCGCAGCACACACCGAATTTTTGAATTCCAGGAAGGCATCCGGCACTGGTCACTGCCGGCCCATGACGCTGATCTTCGACGAATATGAAGTTGGTCGCCCGGACGTCATGTTAGAACCATAAGGGAAAGCCCGTGCACGCGTTTTACTGAGACGTGCGCCCTTCAGCGCTATCAGAAAAGGTTTCCAACGAAGCCTTTCATGGGGCGGATGATTGGCGGCTGAACGATTTAGCCAATCTGTTGCATCGACCGGTTGAATCCACAGCCAAAAGCAGTCATTGAACTGTTGCCCTGGCGTCGAATCATCAGGAGTACCGCAACCGACCAGGAGTAGATGAGCGTGCCCCTTAAAACCGCAGGATTTGCCGGCGTCTGAAAACGCATACTAGCCACGCGTTGACTACGTCTGTGAGTTCCTCGGCTGGCATGTCATTGCTCGAATCAAAAGTACCGTCATGATCCCGTGCAATACGACCACCGGCCACAATAAAACCCCACTCGATTCCCCTGAGATGCCAACGTAGGCGAGATAAAGCGTAGTGGCTGCGTTATAGACCAACATCCCGAGCATTGCGGGTCCCGGCCAGCAGGCGATGGCCAATGCGATGAGGGCGATGCCGGCCACGGGGACGATGACGCCCGTCAGTTCGATGCCAAGCAGAAGTTGCCCGAGCAGCGACGGGATAAGTATCAGCGCCACGCCAGTGGCTGCCTCGATGATCGCGGCGAAAACAAGCAGTCCTTTCATCACATGGGCGCTCCGTCCCGGGCTGTATAGGTGCAAGGTTGGACGGCCCTGAGGAATTGGTTAACCCGATTGCTACTAAGCCTTAGTGCTTATCGTGATTAGCCTTGGTGGAAAGTTCCGGTACAGCGGCAATACTCCACCCTGCTGCGAAAACCATTCGCAGTATAGCGTGGGGCAATAAGTCATGAACTTAAGCGTCTGCGAAGCGAAAGAATCTCGATTTTCGTTAATCAAGCGATGCCTCCGCCAGCCGTTATTGCACTTTCTGATCGCCGGCTTTGCACTCTTTGTGTTGTACGGAGGTTTACACCGTCCAACCCTTGATCAAGATCCGCAACGCATCGAAATCACCCCTGAAGTTGTTCAGCGGATCGCGATTTCCTGGCTGGCGCGATGGCAGCGACCCGCATCGGAGCAACAGTTGCAGGGCCTGATTGAGGAATATGTGAAAGAGGAAATCCTCTATCGCGAAGCACTGAAACTTGGCCTGGATAAAGACGACACTATTATTCGCCGCCGACTGGCGCAAAAAATGGACTTCCTCGCTGAGGATGTAGCGTCACTTCACGAACCGGCACCCGGCGTACTTGAGGCCTGGTACAACCAGCATCAGGACCAATATGCCCCGCCGCCACTTTTGACTTTCCATCATTTGTTTTTCGCTTTGGACAAACGTGGTGCGGATGCGCAAGCGCAGGCTCAGTCCGCACTCAGTGGGCTGTCTGACAAGAACAGTGGTGAAGGCGATGCCTTTATGTTTAAAAACGCCTACTCGGAACAATCCCGGGATCAGGTGGCGCGGGTCTTTGGTTCAACGTTCGCCATTTCATTGTTCAAGCAAACGCCGGGGGGTTGGGTGGGGCCTGTGGAGTCGGGTTTTGGCTGGCACCTGGTGTGGATTGATGCGCTGGCCAAATCACCTCCTCCGCCCTTCGAAGCCGTGGCCCAGCAGGTCAAGTCCGATTGGATGTCCGAACAACGCAGCGCATCGAAACGCGCAAATTTCGATGCACTGAAAGCACGCTATGAGGTCGTGGTGATGGTACCTGCTTCCGCCGGTGCGATTGCCGCCACACACAAGGAGCAGCCGTGATGAGGCGCACGGTATGGCTGCTGTTGGTGCTCTGGCTCGTGGGGCTAACGGCCATGGCCCATGAGTCGCGCCCCGCTTACCTGGAACTCAACGAAACGGCCGTCGGGCGCTATGACGTACTGTGGCGCACACCTGTGCTTTCAGGCATGCGATTGCCGATTGCGCTCCGGTTTGCCGAAGGTGTGCGCACTGTCGTTGAGCCCGTGGAAAGCGAACTGAACGATTCACTGATCGAGCGTCGAGTTATTGAAGCCGGTCCCGCAGGACTGGTCGGGCAACGTATTCAATTCATCGGCCTGCAAGCGAGCATCACCGATGTGCTGGTGCGTGTCTCGCGCCTGGACGGCAGCCTGACGACCACCCTCGTCCACCCTGCGCAACCCTGGATAGAGATTGCTGCCACACCGGGAGCGTTCTCGGTGGCCGGTGCATTTCTGGTTCATGGCATCCAACACATCCTGGGGGGCTTCGATCACCTGCTGTTCGTCTTCGGTCTCCTTCTGCTGGTGGGTAATGGCTGGATGCTGGTGAAGACCATCACCGCATTCACCCTCGCCCATTCCGTCACTCTGGCACTCGCTACACTGGGTGCGGTGCGGCTGCCCGGCCCTCCTGTGGAAGCGACGATTGCGCTGAGCATACTGTTGCTGGCAGTGGAAATCGCCCGCAAGAACCGTGACGAAACCAGTTTCACCCTCCAGTGGCCATGGGTGGTGGCGTTCTGTTTTGGCCTGTTGCATGGCTTCGGTTTTGCCGATGCGCTGGCGCAAATCGGTTTGCCGCAGCGCGATCTGCCGCTGGCGCTGTTCACCTTCAATGTCGGCGTCGAGATCGGCCAACTGATGTTCGTCGCCGTCGTGTTGAGCCTGCGCGCACTGCTGCTGCGTTGTCGACTGCCACGGCCCGCAGTCCTGTATGCCCGACCGATTGCTTCTTACGGGTTGGGTACGCTGGCTGCCTTCTGGTTTTTCCAAAGAGTCGCGAGTTTCTTGTCCTGAGTTGCACCCTGTCATTGCCGTATTCCGGAGACGTGGAATATGAAAAACCCTACACATTTCACCGTGCCAACACTGCTCGGTTGCGCCGTGTTAACGGTCAGCACGCTGGCATTGGCAGAGGGCAACCCGGATCGCGAGGTTTACTTTGGCCAGACACACTCGCACAGCTCCTGGTCGATTGATGCCTACCTGATCGGCAACCACCAGGTCGATCCCGAGCAGACGTACCAATACTCACTTGGGATGCCGATCAAGCATCCAATGGGGTTTGAAGTGCAACTCAAGGGCCGCCCGCTGGATTTCCATGGCGTGACCGACCACTCGGAATACGTGGGCGTGATCGCCTTGGCCAACGATCCGAAGTCAGACTTCAGCAAGCTGCCCATCGCGCAAAAGCTGATTGTCAAAACCCCGGAAGATTTCAACCGGGTGTTCAAGTGGATCGCCGGCAGCTTGAGCCACCCGATCAAGGAGCTGATCGACCCGAAGGTTGCCGGCAGTATCTGGCAGCAGAACATCGCCATCGCCGACAAGTACTACAAGCCCGGCAAGTTCACCACGTTTGTAGCCTATGAATGGACCTCGGCCCCCAACAATCAAAACATGCACCGCAATGTGTTTTTTCGCGACTCGAAGAAGGTGCCGGACCTGCCCTTCACAGCCCTCGATTCGGACAAACCGGAGGATTTGTGGGGCTGGATGGACGATCAACGCAAAAAAGGCAACGAGGTGCTGGCGATCTCCCACAATGCCAACCTCAGCAACGGCCTGATGTTTCCGGTGGACGTAGATGACCGTGGGCGCCCCATCGATGCCGCCTGGGCCGAGACGCGGATGCGCAATGAATCCCTCACCGAAATTCACCAGGTAAAGGGCACCTCGGAAACCCACCCCGAACTGTCGCCGACAGACGAATTTGCCAATTATGAAGTCATGAGTTTCCTGCTCGGCATCGACAACAGCACGTCGAAAATCAATGGCAGTTACGTAAGGCAAGCTTGGCAAAACGGCATGGCTTTGCAGCAAGCTCGTGGATACAACCCTTACAAAATGGGCGTGGTCGGCGCCAGTGACTCGCACAATGGGGTGATTCCTTATTCCCAGAGCTACAACTTCGGCTCCCACGGCTTTACCGACAGCACCCCAGCGGCGCGTCTTTCCGACAAACAGAACTCGGGGTTGATTGCCTTGCAAACCAGCACCTCCGGTTTGGCCGGTGTCTGGGCCGAAGAGAACACTCGTGAATCGATCTTCGATGCCATGAAGCGCAAAGAAGTCTATGGCACCAGCGGTGTGCGCATCCCCGTGCGCATGTTTGGTGGCTGGGGTTTCGACAGCAGTTTGTGGAATGAAAAAGACTGGGTGCATGCCGCCTACGCCAAGGGCGTTCCCATGGGCGGCGACTTGCCGGCAAAACAGGGTAAACAGACGCCGTCCTTCGTGGTGTGGGCGGTCAAGGATGTCGACGATGGCAACCTCGACCGAATCCAGATCATCAAGGGCTGGACCAAAAACGGCCAGACCTTCGAGAAGGTCTACGACGTCGCCTGGTCCGGTGATCGCCAACTGGACCAGGCCACCGGCAAAATCCCACCGGTGGGCTCCACGGTCGATGTTTCCAAGGCGACTTACACCAATACCATTGGTGCCACCGAGCTGAAAAAAGTCTGGGTCGATCCGGATTTCGATCCGGCCCGGCACGCGTTCTACTACGCCCGCGTGCTACAGATTCCGACCCCTCGCTGGAGCACCTATGACGCGGCCAAGCTGCAAGTACCGCCGCCGGCCGACGTCTCGACCACCGTCCAGGAACGTGCGTGGACTTCGCCGATCTGGTACACGCCGACAGTTGAGGACAGCAAGCTTGTCGCTGCGGGCAAAACCATCGATCAGCTGAAAACCGAAGGCGCCAAAGCGCTCAACAACGAGCAGCTGCAAGCCTATGTGGTGGGCAAAACCATCAAAGTGCGCAATACCGTCACCGGCCAGACGTTCGAGATAGTCTATGGCACCGAAGGCCAACGCCTGGTCACCAGCGTCGATGGCAAGCCGCCTACGCAAGGGGAATACCTGAACATGCTGCATGACGGCCAGTTTGGCGTACCGGCCAAATATGAAATCAAGGACGGACATCTAGTGACAACACTCGGCGGCACCCCCTTCGAGGCCACAGTATTCGAGCAAAACGGCAAATACATGGCGGCACGCAGCAACGAGTTCGGCTATGTGAATTATGAGGTTGAGGAGGTCAAGTAGCGCCGAAGCCAGTACTGATGTTCTGCATACATCGGTACTGGCAGATTGACGCGAACCGATATTGCCGTAGCTCAGAAAGAAAGCTGTTCGCGAATCGGCCCCAATGTACTTATTCAGACATTGATACTTGAAGGGGCACTGTTACCGAAAGCAGTCATCGTTGGGAGTCCGCTTTGGGTCGGTAGCTGCCCCTCGTCAGAGGCAGCCATCGGCCAGAAGCGCTCGTTCAAAAGAGGGTGTGAGGTAATACCAAGGATCTGCAAGATATGCACGTTCATGCCAACCCGCGCGCGCCGCCTTCTCGTACCAACGCGTCGGGCGCCAGCTCCAGCGCGGTGAGGTGCGCGACACCCAGGCCTCTCAATAGGTGGCCCTCCCGCCACTGAGGTCAAACACAAAGCCCGTGGTGAAGCTGCACTCGGGGCCGGCGATCCAGGTCATCATGTTGGCGATCTCCTCGAGCGGTCACCTTGGTCAAGCAAGGCATGGGGCTGACCATCATCGATGAGTTCGTGGACCAGGACAGCGGGCTGATCGTCGTACCGCTGGTTGAGGCGACTCATTTCGATATCAGCTTTGTCTACTCGCGGTTCGAGCCGCTTGGCGAATCCGCCATGCAGGTGCTTTATCAGCAGGCGGTCAAACTGGGACGACTGATCCCGAGCTGCGAACTGCCGAATGTTGACCGATAACCACCATATTGCGAGCATCGGTCAACAGGCGTAATGAATGCCACACCACGAAGACGGAGCAGCAGATTGAACATCGACACCCGAATCAAATTCCGTCATCTGGTGTGTTTTCTCGAGGTGGCGCGCCAGGGCAGCCTGGCACGTGCCTGCGACAAGTTGGCAATCAGCCAGCCGGCGCTTTCAAAAACCCTCAAGGAACTGGAATCCCTACTGGCCGCCAGGCTGTTCGAGCGGAGCAAAAAGGGCTCGACGCTGACTGAGGCCGGGGTGGCCTTTTTGCGTTATGCGGGGCCAAGCGTGCAATCGCTGCGTGAAGGGGTCAACAGTTTGCGCTCCGGTGTGCATGAGCCGATCGCCGTACGACTCGGCGTGCTCTCCACCGTCGAAAGCCTGTTGGTGCCTGAAGTTGTCTGCCGCTTGCACGACCGGCATCCCGCCCTGGCGGTCAGTGTCGTGACCGGGCCGAGCGCCTACCTGCTGTCCCAACTGCGTGTCGGCGAGCTGGACCTGGTGGTCGGCAGAATGACCGATAGCCCATCGATTCACGGGTTGACGTTCGAGCACCTTTACAGCGAATCCATGACCCTGGTGGTACGTAAAGACCATCCAGTGCTGCGTGATCCACCGGGGCATAAAAACCTCGAAGACTATCCGGTGGTATTGCCGCTGGCGGGTACGACGATCCGCAAATTCGCCGACAGCCTGTTTGTGCAGCACGGGATCTCCCCCTCGCGCCAACGCCTGGAAACCCTGTCGATTGCCCTTAGCCGGCGCTACGTCCAATGCAGCCAGGCAATCTGGGTCGCGCCGTTTGACGCGGTCAGACATGACTTGAAGCTAGGTGAGCTGGTGGAACTGGGGATGCGTGAAGCCGGTGGTTCCGTGGGGCTCTGCACAAATCCTGTGTTGCCGGTGACACCCGCGGCCCAATGGTGCGTGGAGGCACTGCGCGAGGTCGGGCAAGAGTATCGCGAAGGGAAATATCCATAACCATTTGGACATGCAACAAGTCGGTTTTTTCAATTTTGGGTTGGGCCGCACAAGAGGAGACTGGGCTGCAAGTCGCTGCCATCGCAGTACTTGCCTCTGACCAACCATAACAATAGGAAAAACGACATGTCTGATGCGCATGAAAGCCGCTTCGCCATTCGTGACCGTAATTGGCATCCCAAAGCCCTGACACCTGACTACAAGACTTCGATCCTGCGCTCCCCCCGCCAGGCACTGGTGAGCATTCCCCAGTCTGTCTCGGAAACCAGCGGCCCGGATTTTTCCCATCTGAAGATGGGCCGGTACGATAACGACCTGCTGCTGAATTTCAATCACGGTGGCCTGCCCATCGGCGAACGCATCATTGTCGCGGGTCGGGTTTGCGACCAGTACGGCAAGCCGATCCCACACACGCTGGTGGAAATGTGGCAAGCCAATGCCGGTGGTCGTTACCGGCATAAAAAAGACAGTTATCTGGCGCCTCTTGATCCGAATTTCGGTGGCGTCGGCCGTGCCTTGACCGACCGCGATGGCAACTACAGTTTCCGCACGGTCAAGCCCGGTCCCTACCCATGGCGCAACGGTCCCAATGACTGGCGACCCGCCCATATCCATGTCTCCATCAGTGGCCCGTCCATTGCCACGCGCCTGATTACCCAGCTGTATTTCGAAGGCGATCCGCTGATCCCCATGTGCCCGATCGTCAAGTCGATCGCCAATCCGGACGCGGTACAGAGCCTGATCGCCAGGCTCGACATGAGCATGGCCAATCCCATGGATTGCCTGGCTTATCGCTTTGATATCGTCCTGCGCGGCCAGCGCAAGACCCACTTCGAAAACTGCTGAGGAGGCCTGCATATGCCCGTTCAACTTCTACCTGAAACCCCATCGCAAACAGCCGGCCCCTATGTGCATATCGGACTGGCCCTGGAGGCGGCCGGCAACCCACCGCGGGAACAGGAAATCTGGAACCAGATGGCAAAACCTGGCGCGCCAGGCGAGCACATTCTATTGCTGGGTCACGTTTATGACGGTAACGGCCACTTGATTCGTGACGCGTTCCTGGAACTCTGGCAGGCCAATCACGAAGGCCTCTACGACAGCGGTTTCGATCTGGAAAAACCCTTCAACTGCTTTGGTCGTACCGCCACTACCGATGCCGGCGAATGGACGATCGAAACCGTCAAACCTGGCCTGGTGAACAATGCCTCGGGTGTGCCCATGGCAGCGCATGTCAATGTGTCGCTGTTCGCCCGGGGCATCAACATTCACCTGCAGACGCGACTGTATTTCGACGACGAACCCGAGGCGAATGCCGTGGACCCCGTATTGAATCTGATCGAACAGCCACATCGGCGTGAATCCCTGATTGCCAGGCGCTGCACGGTTGACGGGAAGCTGGCCTACCGCTTCGACATTCACCTTCAAGGCGAAGCGGAGACGGTGTTCTTCGACTTCTGACGATGACAGCCTCCCCTCTACGGGGAGGCTGTTTGAGAGACAAGAACGTTATCTTCCGTTGGGCCGATCACAAAGGTAGCGGCCGGTCTTGAATGACCCGCTTCATGACCAGGGTCGAGGTGAGCCGTTGCACATTAGGCAATGTCGAGAGGCTCTCATCGTAAAGCCGTTGAAAGGCGGGCAAGTCCTGGGCAACGACGTGCAGCAGGTAGTCCGGCTCCCCAAACAGCCTCTGGGCATCGACCACCTGGGGTATATCAATGAGCGCCGCCTCGAACGCCTCGACGGCTTGCCGGTCACCCTCGCGGAGCGTGGCAAATACCATTGCGGAAAAATTCAGGCCCAGTGCACCGGGATCAAGTTGCGCGCGATAACCCAGCAATACACCGGAGTCCTCCAGTGCCCGCACTCGCCGATGACAGGGTGAAAGGCTCAAGCCCACACGCTCGGCAAGTTCAGTGACCGAAAGGCGACCATCCTTTTGCAGTTCGGCAAGAATCTTCCGGTCAGCTCTGTCCATGCAGAATAATCTCCCTCTTTGGAACGCAAATACGATCATCTTTGAAAGTTAATTCTAACAACATTTGATTAATCTTCCTCCATCCATTAACAGCCGTACTCCTCTTCAGGAAACAAGAGGAGCGGCCTTTGATATGAGAGGCGGAATGATGAATAACGCATTGATTGATGAACGGGCGCGGGTGACACCATGACCTTCAGTGTCTTTGTTGCCTTCTGGGCAGTGTCGTTTCTGTTCGTCGTGACGCCCGGAGCGGATTGGGCCTACGCGATATCCGCCGGTTTGAAGCATCGCGTGGTCATACCGGCTGTGGGCGGACTGTTATCCGGCCACTTGATTGCCACGGTGGTGGTAGCCGCGGGTGTTGGCACCCTGGTCGCCAACCATCCTGGGGTCATGTCAGTGCTGACGGTGGCCGGCGCGGGTTACCTGCTTTGGTTGGGCATCAACATGCTCACCCGTCCCTCCACCCCCCACTCCGATGAGGTTCAGATGTCAGGCTCATGGCTGCGCTGGGCGCTCAAGGGGCTTTGCGTCAGCGGCTTGAATCCGAAAGTGTTCCTACTGTTCCTGGCGCTCTTGCCCCAGTTTGCCGACGCCACTGCCTCCTGGCCCGTACCGACGCAGATGCTAGCGCTCGGGCTCGTCCACACCGTCAGTTGTGGCGTTATTTATCTACTGGTCGGGTTTGGCTCACAGGTTGTTCTAAAGGCACGCCCAGCCGCCGCTCAGTGGGTCAGTCGTTTCTCTGGAGCGACCATGATCATCATTGCCGTGACGCTATTTACCGAACAGATGCTGGGTTAACTTCGGGCACTGGTCATTGAGTGCAGGCGCATTTCAAGACCCCGGGCATACCTTTCCACCCTCGCCTTCCAGGGAGCTTTGATGAAGAGCCCAAGAGAACGTGCCGCCGAAGGTCTACAGACCGGCGACCGGTCCACGAGTTGATTGGCTGATGTGAGTGGCAGCGACTTAGGCATCGCAGACTATTCTTGATCTGGGTAACCGAACGGTCGCACCGAAGGAGGTCGCTCGTTTATGCACTGTGTCCTTTTCGAAATCCGCCGCGGTTCGATCGGATGCATGAAGGCAAATCGATCTGCGCGGTCATCGAGTTCCGATGAACTACCGGTCTGGGGCACGGCCCCAGGCACTTTTGTCTGACACCCTGAAACGGAGACGCCAGCATGAGCACCTTGCAACTTCACCCTGCACTGGACAATGGTATCCAACCCGCCGCCGCGAATTTCACAGGTGGCACCTTGCAATGCCTGTGTGCGACCGACAAGGTCGAGGTCAAGATCGACGCACAAACCCTGCATAACCACGCGTGCGGCTGCAGCAAATGCTGGAAACCACAAAACGCGACATTCGCCGTCATCGCCGTGGTGCCTCGAGATAAGGTCAGCGTCATTGCCCACGGCGAAAAACTGGCGATTGTCGACGAATCCGCCACCATCCAGCGCCACGCCTGCAAGCAGTGTCACGCCCATCTCTTTGGGCGCATCGAAAACAAGGGCCATGCGTTTTATGGCCTGGACTTCGTCCACACCGAGCTTTCGCCACAGAGCGGATGGGCTGCGCCGGGATTCGCGGCGTTCGTGTCCTCCATCATCGAAACCGGCACACCGCCAGCCCAAATGAAGGCTATCCGCGAGCGCCTGCGCTCGATCGGCCTGGAACCCTATGACTGTCTGTCCCCGGACTTGATGGACGCACTGGCGACTCATGTCGCCAAACAGAAAGGCCTGCTCCCCGCCGCCTGATTGATCGGTCGCCGCGGTTTCTTTTCCGGACCGCGGCTCCGATTCACCTTTGATGTTGTGCGCCCCACATAATTAACTGGGGGGCTGTGGGCATCAAGACAACGGGTTACGCCAGCTTTCAATTCCGCTCGTACCAATTTTGTACCACACTGGGAAATACCCGGATTGATCCAGGCTTGAATGAAATCACACGGGAGAAAAACACCATGTCCCTCGTTCCCGGAAATCTATTGGCCCTGGCTTTGGGTGTCTTCATTTGCACAGCCGTGTGTGGACAAGCGTTAGCGGACACCGATTCCCCACCGGCAATACTTCCATTGGAAAATGAGACTGCGCCAAAACTCATTGCCTACCCACCGCTTGCCGAGCCACTCGCCCGCGGTGTTGTCATAATCCAGTATCGAGCAGAACACGCCCGGATCATGCCGGTATTTGGCAAAGCGGCTGCTGATGTATCACCACGTCTCGGTCACCTCCACGTGACCGTCGACGACTGGAAAGGTACATGGGCGCACACCAGCGAAGACCCGATTATCCTGGTTGGACTGACGCCCGGCACGCACAAGGTTCTTCTTGAAGTGGCCGACCCGACTCACAAAATCCTCACCAGTACGACAGTGAGTTTTATAGTTCCGGAGAAGAAACCAGCGGAGGCTCCCCACATTGATGGTGATCACGCAGTGAAACCATAACTGTTGAGTTCGTAGCTAACTGCGGTGGTGTGAGCAGCCCCTGATTTCGAAAACACATCTGACTGACTACTCAGCCGATTTCTGCCTTTCGTCACCGTCAGCTATGGGTCGTTTTCAGCCGCTCGCGACAGGCTGCAATCATCCAATCCGCTCTTCCCAGAGAGATCTCGCGGCCCTCGTCCCGAAACCTTCTCGCCCGCTTAAACCTTCCAGGCTATCCCCATCCGTTGCTGCTTTAGCAGAATCCTCAACAAAACAATATGATTGCGCCCAGCCATTTCGTGACCGATTGGTTTTCGCTGTGAACGCTAAATTGGCATGTGGCGATATCAGGCAAGGAGGCGGCGTGAACAGGTAACTGAATTGTCGGACAAGCCGGGTAAGGTGGCGCATCTTTTCATCGAAATAACCACATCGCGATGATGGGTTTGATAAGAACTGCAGCGGTTGAAGGGTGCCTCTTTCAGGAAGCCCAGCAGGCAACAATGATGATCTGTTGCCCCTATCAATTCGCCTAAATGTCGATCAGCAGAGAAAAAAAAACCAATGATTAGCCCGAACTCCAAGGATTCGAGTGGACAATTGGCGCAGGGCTTCAAGCCTCGTCACGTAACAATGCTGTCAATCGCCGGGATTATCGGCGCCGGTTTATTCGTTGGCTCAGGACATGCCATTGCAGCTGCCGGGCCGGCCGTCCTGCTGGCCTATCTATTCTCAGGCCTGCTCGTCGTTCTGGTCATGCGCATGCTCGGTGAAATGGCGGTGGCCAACCCGGACACAGGCTCGTTCTCCACCTATGCCGACCAGGCAATAGGTCGTTGGGCAGGCTTCACCATCGGTTGGCTGTACTGGTGGTTCTGGGTGCTGGTGATCCCTATCGAAGCACTGGCCGCCGGCCATGTGTTGAACCAGTGGTTTCCCCAGATCGATGCCTGGCTGTTCGCCCTGGTGTCGATCATTGCGTTGGTGATCACCAATCTGTTCAGTGTCTCCAAGTACGGCGAATTCGAATTCTGGTTCGCCATGGCCAAGGTCGTGGCGATCATCGGTTTCATCGGCGTGGGTTTTGCCGTGCTGATGGGTTGGGTGCCCGAACGGGAGGTCAGCGGCTTGAGCGGCCTGATGGCCGAGCATGGCGGATTTGCTCCCAACGGCCTGTCGGCGGTAGTCGGCGCTTTCATCACCATCATGTTCAGCTTCATCGGGACTGAGGCGGTGACCATCGCCGCCGCCGAATCCGACAATCCCTCGCAGAACATTGCCAAGGCCACGCGTTCGGTGATTTGGCGCATCGGCGTGTTCTACCTGTTGTCGATTTTCGTGGTCATCTCCGTGGTGCCCTGGAACGATCCGCTGCTCGCCCAGGTAGGCTCCTACCAGCGGGCACTGGAGATCATGAACATTCCCCACGCCAAGTTCATGGTGGACGTGGTGGTGCTGATCGCCGTGGCCAGTTGCATGAACTCCTCGATCTACATTGCTTCGCGCATGCTGTACTCGCTGGGCCGTCGTGGCGATGCGCCTAAGGCGCTGAAAGCGACCTCCTCCGAAGGCGTACCGCGGGCAGCAGTCATCGCCAGCACCGTGCTGGGCGCAGCGATCACCGTGTGGAGTTACTTCATGCCCGCCGGGCTGTTTGACTTCCTGCTAGCCAGCTCCGGCGCGATTGCCTTGCTGGTGTACCTGGCCATTGCGGTGTCGCAGCTGCGCATGCGCCGGATGTTGCATCGGCAGAACGTTGAGCTGAGCTTTCGCATGTGGCTGTTTCCATGGCTGACCTGGCTGGTGATTGCGTTCATTTGCGCAGCGCTGGCAGTCATGATGATCACCCCGGAGCACCGTACCGAAGTCAGCACAACCATTGGACTGGCGCTGGCGATTTCCTTTATCGGCCTTGTGACGTCGCGTCACCCTGCTCAGGCTGCGAGAGTGACGTCAGTGGGATAAAACCAAGGAGGTATTGCGCCAAACCTGATACTCCCTACGCCAAGGCAGGGGGGTATTACAAGCTCCTGCGTCTCAGGCCGTAATCGCTCTTTGTGAGGACATGACCACGATGTCATCGAACTCCACCGTGTCCGACGGTACGACTCAATCCGTTGGTTTTCTGTTGTTGGATAAATTCACACTGATTTCCCTGGCGTCCGCAGTAGAGCCACTGCGCATGGCCAATCAGTTGTCGGGGCGAGAGCTATATCGCTGGCATACGTTCAGCCCCGATGGAGAGCCTGTCTGGGCCAGTGACGGCGTGCCGATCACTCCGGATGCTTCGTGGAACAATCCATTAGTGGCGGACACTGTAATCGTGTGCGGTGGTGTTGGAGTCCAGAGCGTGATTACCCGCGAGCACATTACCTGGCTGCAAGCCTTGGCGCGTCGATCCAGACGGTTGGGAGGTGTGTGCACCGGTAGCTGGGCGCTCGCAAAAGCCGGGCTGCTCGACGGCTACGAGTGCAGCGTGCATTGGGAATTTCTGGCCGCCATGCAGGAGGCTTTCCCACGGGTCAGCATCAGCGCGAGCCTCTTTACCCTCGACCGGAACCGCTTCACAAGCTCCGGGGGAACAGCGCCGCTGGACATGATGCTGCACCTGATTGGTCGCGATCATGGTCGTGAATTATCTGCAGCCATCTCTGAGATGTTTGTTTACGAGCGCATACGCAACGAACAGGACCATCAGCGCGTTCCGCTCAGGCATGTGCTGGGAACTCATCAGCCTAAGCTGCAGGAGATCGTCGCGTTGATGGAGGCCAATCTCGAGGAACCGATCGACCTGGACAACCTTGCAGAATACGTTGATCTGTCACGTCGACAGCTGGAACGGCTATTTCAGAAATACCTTCACTGTACGCCGTCACGCTACTACTTAAGGTTACGTCTTGTTCGAGCGCGACAACTGCTTAAGCAAACATCATTGTCGATCATTGAGTTGGCGTATGTATGCGGTTTCGTATCCACACCACACTTTTCCAAATGCTATCGCGAGTACTTTGGTGTTCCACCAAGCGACGAGCGTTCCAGCACTGAATTGAGTCGCAAGCCTGCAACGCTTGCGACTACGCAGCAGTCATCGACTAGACCGCTGACGGCGCTAGACCAAGCACGAAACGAATCGACTTTTGCCAGTGTCCGGATGATGGATCGTTCTGATTTGGCGCAATCGTGCTGATCGGCTGTCCCTGCCGTCCCCATTCATCCGTAGTGCATGGGTTTACTCTATAAGATCACGCAGGAGATTTGACGTGCACATTGGTGTTCCTCTCGAAACCCAGACCGGTGAAACACGGGTTGCTGCAACCCCGGAAACCATCAAGAAGCTG